>CAYJGX010000005.1:19836-50327 GCA_964369795.1 uncultured Spirochaetaceae bacterium | reverse complement strand
ATCGAATCGGAGGCGATGAATTTCTTGTCTTAGAATCGTGTGCTACTGAGTTTAAGTTTTATGAAAAATTAGCCAATGTAAGAGAGTTGTTTGCTCAAGAAGAAATTCTTTCTGTTTCAATTGGTTCAGCAATTAGTTGCAGTAAAGACGATTTGGATAAAATGCTTGAAATCGCCGATCAAAAAATGTATGCGGAAAAACAAAAATACTATAACACGCACAAAAAACGACCTCGGATAGAACCGTAACCAAATAGTAAATCTTTTCTCTCTTTCATTTTAATGTAAAAAAAATCGCTATATGCGTAAAAAAAAATTGACAAAATGGCATAGTGGGGGTACAATTATAGTAGACAATTTGCGTAATCGATATACATTTCGCAAAATGGAGGTTCAACGTGAAAAAGCACATATTTAAATCATTTTTAGTTTTAAGTTTAATGATTATCACTTTAATGGCATGTAGAGAATCCGAAGGTCCTGCTGTAGTTTGTGTGGGGGCGCCAGAAAATGCAATAATGCCAGGGCAAGTTGAATTAGATGTTTCTGGGAGTACGCCTTTTGATAAGTTTGAACTTAAAGGTTTTCAAATGACGGTGATTGATCCAACAGGAGAAAAAAGTCTCGTTTTTAGCGAAGATGGAAAATTTAATTTTGATTTTACTCTTGAAGGGACTTATCAGGTAACGATTGTTGGCGTGGACACTTCCGAAGTGGCTAGCAAGACTCCATATAAGTTAGAGGTTGTCGTTATGAACCCATTTAAAGGGATCGCTTTTAACTCTAATTTAAAGCCTAAATATCCAACTGACAAAAGTATTGAATTTAGCCTAGATATGATTTCGGGAATTGAAGATAAAGAAGCTCTAATTGCTGGGATTGAATGGAGTGTAAGAGAAGTCGCCGTTGGTGGAAATGAAAATAGTTTAAATACCAATGAAAGTGGTACCGGAAAAAACTGGACGATGCGAGGTAAAATTAAGAATATCGTGACTGAACCAGGACTAGAAACATCCCCAGATTACTTCGTCGATGCAACGCTATTCGATCAATATGGGAATAGCTATACAATCACACAAAGCTTTTATATATCCGATCCCGACAAACCAATCATCAATTTAGATCTATATCGCCACGAAAATGGATTATCAACTTCGGCTAGAGCTCAGGTAACTGGGTTAGGAGCAGTCTCCCAATTGCCAATTTACGAAAAAGAACGAATATATATCAATTACAGCCGTTCACTTCCTGTGGACCCAGAAAGTGAAATGGGGGGTATTACTATGGATTCGATATCTGTTCAATTGTTCAAATTAACAGGTGTCGATGCGGACGATCAAGCTTCTTGGAGCACGGTAAGTGAAATACTAACACTGCGAGAGGCGAGTATTGCGACAAATCCAGAAGTCTGGTTTGACTTAGCAACCGCTGGTAAATATAAAATTGTTACAACTGCAAGAAATAGCGCACACACTCAAACATCGCCAAAAGAGAGCCAAGAGAATACAGAAATTATCGTCTCTGAAAATGCAATATTCCTTTCAAATGCAGTCCTTCCAAATAAAGTTTATGAAGGCGACACAGTTCTTATCCAGGTTGATGCGAAGAGCGCTTCTCTGTTGTATGGAGATATAGTGAAGTTTTATATTGATTTTGAGACGGTTTCGGGCACCCAAAAGACAACAATTATTGAGAAAGAAGATTTTACCTACACCGAGGGCAAAGTGACCTTTCCGTTTGTGACAGAGGTGGCAAAAGATGTTAAAGCCGATCTTACCTATTCGTTAGCTATTCGGGGAGTGAATGAAATACCCAATGAATCCGAAGCTCTAAATATTGATCTTGTTGTACTAGACAATAGCCCACGGGCGATTATCAATGTGCATGCAAACACCGTTTTTTTCGATACTCCATTGTCGTTTGATTTTAGTGGAAGTGGCTCGGAGCAAGAGAAATATAAGGAAAGCGATAATTACGATTTATCGGTCCGAATTAAAGAGTCAGGAACCGAGTTAGATCCTAGCCGACTTACGCAAGTGGATGGAGTTTATTCGTTTATTCCGCAAGAAGCCGATGGAACAAAAGTCAATCATAAAATTGTATATACAATTGAATTAAAAGTTTCAAATAGTCTTTCTGGTATTTCGGATATTGCTACAGCCGAAGTTGCGGGAAGCGATGCAATGCTCTTGCCTTCGTTCTTAGTTGAACGAAAAGAGGGGAATCCAGATTTTTATGAAGGATGGATGGTGATTCTTGACGCTACGGCATCGCGAGATGTGGATAAAAATATGATAGCAGATGGGTCTTATTTATGGTCTCTTGAGATTGATGGGGTTCCTGTGGCAGACGAGGATATTAGTAACTATATTACAAAAAATAGTGAGCGGGGCGTTGGTTTCTTTAATCTTAGTTTGAAAAATACTGGGAATTGGAAAGTAGCACTTAAAGTCAAGGCAGGAGACGAAATATCCACCGAAATAGCAAGCCGATATATTACTGTTTTAGATAATACTCCTTATAATGTAACAATTATAGAAGATTCCGTAGAAATTATTGAGGGGGAGGGTTCTCCTGTCACAAAGCGGGCAAAATATAATTTTAGTGTAAATGCCGAGTCGCCAGATGGGATTGCCAGCGATTTTCAATACTATTGGTTTGTCAATAAAAGCATCGATTATGACCTATTGCCTGCGGCTGCCCCCACTTTTACAGGTGAATTTGCATCAAATGCCAAAATAGTTATTTCAGTTTTAGCGGTCAAAGGAACTGAAGAGGTTGTCGTGACCGATAAAAATTCCGCTGTCGGACGATTGGTATTTAATGCGGCAAATTTGGAAGCGCCTCGGATTATCGAAAAGCCAATTATGCTTGACTATTATACAAATACGGGCACAACAACTGTTTCCTGGAATCCATCTTCTGCCTCGGTTGTTGATGAAGTAACAGAATATCGAGTACAATATAACAGTGAAAGCGAAAATGGTTGGCAAACGATTAAAGTCCTAGACGATTTTACAGGAGAGGTAGAAACAAGAGCCGATATTGTTAATGCCGAAGGGGATTACACTCTTTTTGTTCAAGAAAAGAAAAAAGGTTTCTGGTCCATGAGTGGCGTGGCTACTATTATTCGAGATGAGACTAAGCCTTCTGCACCCGAGTATGTAAACTTTCCATCAAATGCTCTTACAAATGATCCTGTCATTTCATTTTGGGAATGGACAGAAGCATCGGATGACCATGGAATTCTTGGCTATGAATACTCGGTGGTAGATAGTGCAGATGATAGTATCTCTCTTTTGGATAAAGTCTATGTCGAAAAGCCATCTCTAAGAAAACCCGACGATTTTGCAGAATTTATTGCTGCGGAGGAAGAAAAAAACCTTATTTTAAGGGTACGCTCCAAAGACTATGCAGGGAATTTTTCAGGTTATAGCAATAAAGAATTAAAAATAGATCGAGTCCGTCCTGCTGCACCTCGAGTTGCAGGCGATGGGGTACCGTATTACAATAAAGCAGATTTAGATGCTAGCAAAGCCTTTAGTTGGAGCTGGGAAGCGGTTACAACAGAGGATCATGGAAAATATAGCTTAGAATTATTGGTTGCAGGGGCACTTGTTGATGGTTATCCTGTAGAAACTATGGATTCCACTTTTGTCTACGATATGTTAACTGCAGCAGATGGCATCTATGAATTAAGAGTTTTTGCCATCGATCAGGCAGGAAATAAATCGACAGTCCCGCTTATTATGACAACGATAAGAGATGTCGTTATCCCCGCCCCTCCAGAGTTAGTCACGATGGTTCCAAGTGGGGCAAAATTGAAAAATTTAAGTGCGACAGGAACATCGAGAAGTGATTTAGTAGACAACCGAGCTCCAACTCTAGAATATAGTGCAGATTTAACGCTAATTAAAGCTTATCGAAGCAAAGTCTCTGGTGTTTCGGATTGGGAAGAAACAAAAATTGAAGACGTTCAAAATATAATTTATCCAGCTTTTACGGCCGATGAAGCACAGAATTGGGAAGTTCAGGTCCAAGATTTTGCAGGTAACTGGTCTCATTCAACAGCTATAAAAATAATTGTAGATACACAAGCTCCTAAAATTACATTTCCCGATATAGTTACAAGAGTCTTTCCTGCAGATGGGAAAGATGTGAATAATATTGCGGATTATATCCACATAGAGAGCTCTGTTGTCTATACCGATAACGGACTAGCGGGTGTGGATACGGCAAGTAAAAAAATCGAATTAGTTGCCACCTCTATTAACGGGACAGAGAATAAAATCTATGAAAATGGTATCAAGTATACGATTGCAGATAATATTGGCAATACTATCGAAGTTTTTCGCGATTTTGAAGTCATGACTAAACCCATTATGTTTGTTTGGGATAATGCAGGATTCGAAAAAAACACTACAGGAAATGATATTGGAGGAGGTGCCATGCCAGGAACGGCTGCTACAGCGGGATGGTTTATGGAAGATTTCTATTATGGAACCAATGGAACACAGTGGAGTCAAGGATGGTCATATTATAATCGTGGACCTGTAACAGGTTTTACAACTTATAAGTTAAATACACCAAAAGACGATACGCAACACTTTTTGGTAGGTGGAGTTAATGATTCTAAAAAAAGTGGTAATTTCTCATTTAAACTTCGACAATATCAAATTGTTTATGAGGGCGCAATCGGGAAAGAAGGCCGAGTGACAGGAGGTCATGGAAAACTTGTCTACGGATATGGAAAAGTAGGGAGTATCAATGTAAATAGAGATTGCTGGCTTTTTAAAGATGTAACTTATAAAATTAAATTTTGGGCAAAATTAAACCTTGGTATGAATGGTGATACTCAAGAATATCAGGCTCGATTTGAAGAACGCAATGCAATTAAAAATGGCACGGTACAAGGTTCTTCGACAAAGTGGAACGTGACAAAAAATGAAAATTGGGTACTCCGAGAATGGGAATTCACACCAACAAAAGATTTTAATGGACGCTTTGTATTAGAATTTATTGGACCAGGGAAACAAAGTAATTTCCATGGAGCTGGGTTCTGGGTAGATGATTTTAGCATAGAAGTCATGCCAAATAGTATTAAGTAAGGAGATTAAGATGAAAAAGCAAATATCAATTTTATTTTTAGTAGCAATTATAGCTCTTGTAGCTTCTTGTAGACCTAAAGGCTTTATGTTTATGCCTATGGTCGAATCCGTCACCGCCGCGGGTGTAAATTTACCAGAATTGAAGTGGGATGCGGCTATGCTAGATACAAGTATAGGAGAATCCTTTTACTACGAAGTTAAGCAAATCAACGCAGACGGTACTTTAGCAGAGGTGATTGTAAAAACAGCGACGACAGGGGGAACTTGGAAAGCTGCCACAGCGTTGCCAGAGGGAAATTATATTTTTTATTTATGGAAAGAACGGCCAGGTGAAGATGATGGTGCAATTGAATCTTCGGATGTGGTTGAATATCGAATTATTGTTGATACCTCCAAGCCCGAAATGCCTATTCTTTTCCCTGCAATGGTTGTCTCTGATTCTATCAATATTAACCTCGATGGTTTAACAACTGCAAAAGAATTAAAATGGCAATGGACTCTTCCTGCGGATGTAGAAAGATTTGATATCGCTCTTTATCAAATTCCTAGTCTTGGAGTGGAAGGGGCAGAAGAAATTTTAATGCCCAAATCCAATATGATAAAAATAAAAAGTGACCGTTCTTTTTCATATTCCATAAAAGATGAAGGCGTTTATCGATTTAAGGTTTTCTCGCTTGATGCGGTGGGCAACAGAAGTGATGCAGCGACTTGGACAGTAGAGACAAGGCTTTCTGGTTTTGAAGGGCCTGTAATCACTTTCCAAAATGCAAAAGAGGGACAAGAGCAGGTGACTAATTTAATTCACCCCATTTTTACTTGGACAAATGTTAATTCTCCAGACGGTAGCAGTTGCAAGGAGTATGCAATTCAGCTCATCCGTGTTGAAAATAGTGAAAGTGTCGTCGATCCAGCAAAATGGAGCTATTATAATAGCGATACAGATGAACTACGCTATGAGGTTACAGGAGAAGGTTTGCAAGATGGTATTTATAAGTTTTTTGTAAAAACCTTTGACCCAGTATTAGGGGGAGAATCTTTAACGACAACCTACGAAATTATTGTTGATACAGAGGCACTTGCAGCTCCAGTTCCAAGGACTGCCAATGAAGTTGTAGATAGCTATGAGAATGCCCTCGAATTTACTTGGGAGGCAATCCCTGGGGCGGTGCACTATCACTATCGCTATTATGCCTATACTGCTGGCGAAACAGATGTTGATAGTCAAACCATCGGAGAAACAACTTTATTAAGTTATTCGAATAATCAGTTGTTAGGTGCCCATAGTGCTTCTGGCGATCTATTTCGCTTCGATATTCGCTCTGTCGATTCTTTAGGAAACACTTCTGAATGGGCCTCGACTTCTGTTGCTTACAGACTATTAGAGGGAGCGAGGGTTTCTATTCAATTGAGCGCAGTCAATACATCAAATGAAATCGAAAAAGTATATTATGACGAAGAAACCAGTCGATGGAAAACTAGCTTGTATCAACCTTCTGTAGAGTGGACAGCATTAGAACAAGGTTTAAAAAGCTATCGGTACAGAGTGATTCGGCTCGATTCGAATGGGAATGAAATAGCACCAGACTTTATAGAATGGTCGAATGTTGCAACAGTAGAAAAAATAGCCTTGCCAAAACAATTACTAATCGATGATTCTGGAGCAAATAAGGACTTAGGTTTATACCGCTTTGACTTACAATATAAACTAGATGGAACTGATGAATGGGTTCCCAAAAATGGTGACGCGGACAAAGATCTTTTTAGTTTAGTCATCGAGTTAGATAAAAAAGCTCCTACACCAGTACTTCTTTCAGGTTCTATTGCGGTAGGGCTAATAGGCGGATTAGGTTATCCCTCTTGGCGATGGTCTGTATCGGACACTGATATTGCAGGGTTTAAATATCGTGTTAAAGAAGAGGGGAAAGATGCATCTTGGACGACTGTTTATCAATCAAATTTACAAGTTTACAATGCATCCGAGGGATTAGTAGGTGCTGAGGGCGATGGAAAGCCTTGGGTTTTTGAAATATTTGCCATTGATCGATTTGGAAATGCAAGTTTAGATAATGCGAGCGAATTTACAACGAATGTTTGTACCACTCTTCCAATTAGACCAGAAATTTCGGCTAAAGTGGAAAGAACAAACAATAGGCTTCCTTCTTGGTCCATTGTGATTCCTGAAGGAAAAACCGCAGAAACAGTTTGGGCAAAGATTGGCGAAGAACCATCAGAAACGACAGCTAATAAAATAATCGCAGACTTCTCTTCTGGAGCTTATGATTACACCGCGACAGTCGAATGTGGCGAGACAAAGAAAACCAGTGAAGTTTGGCTTTATGTAAAGGTTAAATATGCTGATGAAAGTTCTGCATCGGAAGTGGGAAGCGATTTTGTAATAGTGGACTTAGAAGGTCCCGAAGTTCCAACCATATTAGGGGATGCTATAACAGGAGAGCGAAAACCACTATGGCGGATTCGACCAAAAGATGCAGAAGATACTAAACGCTATCGGTATGCAGTTAATGGAACAACATCTGGAAATGGAATAGAAATTCTTAATGATGACGACCTTGTTTTTGGAGGCGAATTACTCAGATCAATGTTACCTGTAGGCAGTCACTATGTTAGCGTTGCTGTTGCTGATGAATTTGGTAATTGGAGTGAAGATGTTACTTTCACTTTTGATATTCTAGAGGCACCCGTTGCACCTACTAACCTAACTTTAGTGAATCCATTATCTATTGATGGAATGACCCCTCCATGCACAAATTCTCCAATGCCAACTTTCTCATTTTCTCATGCGAAGCTAACGGATGATACGGTCATTGCTTATCGCTATCGATTTAATGATGGCAATTGGACTGAGTTAGGTCTTTCTGGGAAAAGTGGTCTAGAATATGAATTTACTTCAATTATCAGTGTCCCTCAAGGCGAAGTAAAAGTGGAACTGGCTGTTGGGCAAAAAATTGGAACCACAACAACCTATGGCGCTCCTGCAATCCTAAATATTATGACGGATACTATTGCACCGCCTATGCCAATAGTTGATTATCCTAAATTTACAGGGGATAGAACGCCTATCATTTATTGGCTAGAATCCGATGGTGCAGTTTTGTATGAGTTAGCATTTGGTGATATCACAAATACTATAAGTTCGGAGGAAGAGCTCTTTTATAAACATGAAGGTCCTTCTTTGGAGGATGGCGAGCATAATTTTAAGTTGGTAGCAATCGATTCATTTGGAAATCGGTCCAATGAGCGGGTTTATCCGATTAAAGTGAGTTCAAGCTATTTGGATCCATCGATTCCAGAACAAATTTCTATTTTAGAGGTTAGTAAGGCAATTTTTGGGGATAATATAAGAATTTCTTGGAGAGCCAATAAAAAAGCAATTAAAGGGTATTCTATTTATCGCTTTACCGATAATGATTTGATTACAGGCAATACTTCGATTGCTGGAAAAGAAGCCATACTTTCCAATGAGGATTGGGGTGTTGATGGTGGTAGATGGTATGCTTATGAAGATGGAACTTGTGTCTATTATGATAATTTTGATTTAGAAACGGGTGAAAATTATTATTACGGCATTGTTGGAGTCAATGACGAAGATAAACCAGGAAATCTTTCGGCATTAAATACAACGAGTGCGAGAGAAGTGGCAAGAGGTCAATTATTTGGAGCTACAGCGGAAACTAAATTTTATGCGGTTCAAACTAGCGTATCGGTCGTATTTACATGGACTCCTATTTTAAATGCGAAATCTTATTATCTTGCAAGAAAACTTTCCTCTGCATCTCAAGAATCATGGGAATACTTGGACACCAATGAAGAATGGCAACCAGAAAATGAAGAACTTTCGCTAAATGAACGAAAAGCTATTCTAGGTACAACGCTCTCTAATGCGAATGAATTTGATTTTTCCGCTAAATATGATTATAGATTATTTGCTCTTAGTACTGCACATGATCAGCTTGATACAATTACTACAGAAGGTCAAGTAACCCAAATCGATTCGTATTTGACTCCGTATATAACTTGTAGCACTGCGGTTGCGAGTGAAATTTTAGATAACAGTATTTTTAGCGTTGGAAAAAATGACTCAACCTACGAAGGAAAAACTCCTGTGAATATTTCACTGCCACTAGCCTATTCAAATGCTGTGGAACATCTTATTGTTGAGGTGGAGCGAACCTATAATTATGGCGGGGGGCATCGTGGTTCGACCAATGTTCGTAAAAATGACGATGGTAAGTGGTACGTGGTTAATGATGGTGCTTCTAAATTAGACCAAAGTCGATATCCATTAGCTCCAAATCCAGACGATTTTCCAGAAAGTAAAACAATTGTCGCCTATTCGATAGAAGGGGTTGCGGCCAAAACAGAATTTTCTGATGGTAATTGGTTAGTCAAAGATACAATGTATGACACCGATGCAAATGGAAACAAGCTCTATGCTTGTTTGCCAAAAACACCTAGCTTCATTTATACAGGAGATACAGTAGACAATAATCGTACTGTATATCAGTGGTTTAACCTAACACAAGAGCAAATCGATGATATGATGGCCGACGGAGAAGAGTGGTTTAAGATTACGGACCCAGACGGAACCCCTTCCGAACACGAATGGTCTTACCTCATGTGGGATTGGGCTATTCGAAAACAACTAGGGGCTCGTAATGTAGGTTACAAGAGCGCAGCTTTTAAAACATTTGATTTTACTAAAATGGTGACTGCTAAGTATCAAGTTGTTATTAAAGATAAGGTGACTAAAAAAGAGTTGGTTCGAACAGGTATCCAAGAAGGATATCCAGCACTGACCCCTCGCGAATTTGCAAACTTAGCAGAATTTTTACGATCCATGACTTTTTACCATGAACCTGCAGCAATCATGAATGCTGTTGTTGGGATGGATTTGGGGAGAATTCCAGATCCAGCCGGAAATATGTATGGAACGGTAAGTGGTCATATGACATCTAAAAAAACATCGAGCGGAATTTCCTTCCCTATTAAAGTTGGTATTACTACTAATTCTTGGATGGAAGATTTAAAAGGTTGTTCTATTTATATAAATGATGGGGGGCAAATTACTTTATCTATCAACAAGACAGACAAGAACCAAGGTTTCTCTATGTTTCATGCAAAAGTAGCTGTTAAAACACCTATTTACACAGGGCATATGAATATGAGCTTGAACTTACGTTGTGCAACTCCTTGGTCTCTTGTTGGAGATAAAGGTAGCATTACAGCAACGCTAAATGGAAAAAATGCCCGAAATATCAATGAAAATATGGGTACTTCAGGTTATAAAGGCCCTTGGATGGTAAATGAAATTGGACAACAAGTCTATCCAAACTGGTTTATTTCGGAACATAGTGGTCAGTTTAATGGTCGACATACCGATATCAACTTCACTTTTAATAATGAGTGGGGCGCGACAAATCGTTACCCTGGCTGGAGGAAAAAATTTCTAGAATGTTGGGACGTTTCAGCTGATTATTGGTGGGATAATAGTTTGTTTGCAAATTAAAAAATTATAGTTAAACCCCCATCGGTGCCTGGCAAAATGCCAGGTGCCGATTTTTTTAGATGCGTTATGGGAGTGTAGGGGTGCGAAGCAGTTCCTTTGGTTTGTGAAGCAAACCAAAGAACCTAGCCCCGAAAGTCCCGACGGCTTTGCCTATATTGGCAAAGCCGGAACGCCCAAAAACAAAAGGATATTACCACTTGTGGTTAAAAATGTTGTCGGCGGTAGGAAAATGTTTACGGATGGCAACTTTAGATTGGGCTGCGGTGCTTTGGAAGAGCGAGTAGAGTTCGGGGGCGTTAGCGAAGGCATTGTGCTCGGCGGATAAGGAGTTAAGGGTTGCGTTTAGCTGATTGGCAGAGGAAGCACCAAGAACAATTTTTGAGGTGGGAAATTGGTGGAGCAAGTAGGCAAGCGAAAGGCCAACAAGCGAATGAGAGCCGCTTGCGGTTTTGAGTTCTTCGATAAGAGGGTGCAATTCTTTCCAAAGGTCGGGGTGAAAGAGGGTTAGAAATTGCCGATTCCCGATTTGTGCTGGATTTTGTTTGAGGGGAAATTTTCCAGATAAAATTCCTTGGGCAAGAGGGCTATAAAAGAGGGTTTCTATGTTGTGGCTGTCTGCTAAAGGTATGAGCTCATCTTCTGGGAAGGTCCAGAGCAGATTATAGCATAATTGCAGGCAGTCAATGGGTCCTCCTTTTAGGCCTTCGAGTATGAGTTCTGGTGTGAAATTGCTGATTCCAATTTTTTGGATAAGTCCTTGTGCCTTACATTCATTTAGAGCATCGATGGCAGGTGCAGGGCTTGTTCCAAAAAGAGGCCAATGGATGTAATAGGTATCTAATGAATCCAATTTCATGCGGTCTAAGCTAAGTTGTAAGTCATCAACTATATTTCTATTTGATTTTAAAAAGGCCTTTGAGGCAATTTGAATTTTTGTTGATGTGGGGAATAGGAGGGGGTTATCTTTTTTCAGTTTTCGAAGTTGATCAGATAAAAGCTGTTCGCTTTTTCCATTGCCGTAGGCAATGGCTGTGTCAAATTCGGTAATTCCGAATTTAAGGGCTGCTTTTATGAGTTCGTATGCATTATGCGTGTCAAATCCATTCCAGTAATCGTTACTAAAGTTCCAACACCCTAAAATAACTTTATTATCCATTTCATTCTTCATTCGATATTTTAACACAAAATTTCAAAAATAGAGTATAATAAATAAAATTATCTAGGAGAAATATATGAAAAAAGCAATTATTTACTTTTTCTTATTAGTGGGGGTTGTCTCTTTAGGAGCAATCGAAATTATTCCGCAACCAAGTATGGTTAGAGCGGTGAGTGGGAGTTTAGATCTTCCAGAAATGATGCCAGTTCATTTTGAAAGTTCTTTTCCAAATACGCAAGAGGCCTTAGGTACGTGGGCTAAAGAAGTGGGTATCCAATTAGTTGAACCCTCTGGGGTGATGCCTATTCTTCATGTAGTTAAAAATAATTCTATTTCCAATAAGGAAGGTTATAAATTAGAAATTACATCAGAAGAAATTAAAATTATAGCATCTACAGATAATGGGGCCTTTTATGCGGTGCAAACCCTCAGGCTTCTAAGCGATTATGCAGAAAAATCTACAAATCTTCCTTGTGTAAAAATTGAAGATTCTCCTCGCTTTCCTCATCGTGGATTCATGTTAGATTCTTCGCGTCACTTTCAGTCAGTGGATACAGTGATTCGATTATTAGATCAAATGGCTCTACTAAAGCTTAATGTCTTTCATTGGCACCTTGTTGATAATCATGGATGGCGTGTTCCTGTAAAAAGTTATCCAGAATTAACCCAAAAGGGTGGCTTCTTGTGGGATACATTAGAAGTTGAACGAAATGGGGCTTATACGGAAGAAGATATTAAAGCTGTAGTTGCACATGCAAAAAAATTAAATATCGAAATTATCCCAGAAATCGATGTTCCAGGCCATAGTGCGGCAATTGCAGAAGTCCTACCCGAACTTTTATGCCCAACCAATCGTGAAAAATTGCCTGTCTCGGCGCTTGCAACTCGGCAAGGGAATTATGATCTTCATGAAATTTTGTGCCTTGGGAATCCAGATGTATTTGCTGTTTTAGAAACCATTTTTAAAGATGTAATTGAACTTATGGAAGTAAAACGAATCCATATTGGAGGAGATGAGGTCGCTCATGGTATTTGGGGAAAATGTCCGCTTTGTAGTGTGAAAATGAAAGATTTTTCTGGCGATAAAGAATATATGATGCAAAAAGCCTTTTTAAATGAGGTTAGTGCATTCTTAAAAAAATATAATGTCAAAGTAATCAATTGGGGGGAACGGCCTGAACTTGGTGTTCCTAATGTGGACTATACTCAAGTTTGGCGTGGGTGGTCACCTCAACACCTTTATAAGTCGACAAAACAAGGTGTTCCTACGATTGTATCGACATTAGAATATGCCTATTTCGATTACCCAGATTACCCAGGTACCTCAAAACCAAAATGGATGCATACAATTCCACTTAAAAAAGTTTATACTTACCGTGTCATTCCTATTGGATATACTAAAAAACAAAAGGAGTTTATTGTCGGCGGTGAAGCTGCATTGTGGGTGGAGCAAACATTAGAAGCAGGCATCGATGAAATGTTATATCCTCGAATGTTGGCATTTAGTGAACAGATGTGGAGTATCGACAAAAACCGAAAATGGAAATCTTTTACAACTCGGCTTCCTTATGTTCAAAAACAATTTGAAGCTCGTGGTGTGGAATTTAGTAAGCCAGTAAATCGAGGTGCTCTAGCACCAGCAGGATGGAAAGTTTCTGGGCCTAAGCATCAAAGGTTTAATTATGTTGAATATGGTGTAGACGGCGACGATACAACCGCATACATAGGCGACGAAAATGTCATTAAAGGTGAGTCTTATACAATCTCTTTTCCAGCAAAAATGGTTAACCGTATTGAAGTAATTACAGGTGGATATTATATCAATGATGTTCGTTATTCGCACCTAAATGGGGCGGCTGTAGAAGTTAGTGCAGATGGCACGACATGGAACCAAATCGGAGTTCTAGACCGAGGCCAGTTAGGAATCGATTTTGATTCACAAGAACTCGTTGGTGTACGAATTGTTGCACAACAAAATTATGATTTTCCAATGTGCGTTAACGAGGTGAGAATTCAGTAATGAAGAGAATTTTATACCTCGTCTTACTTGCATTCTTTACAGTTAGTTTGTGGGGACAAGCGATTGTCCCTGCACCCACTAAAATGAGTCGCTCAGGTGGAGCTTTAATCATTCCAGAAAAACTTTCCTATCAAATGCCTGCCGAATTTGATACCTCGTATGGTGCACTAGAGCGATGGGCAAGCGAAATGGATTTCACGTTAAAAAATGGTTTGCAAGAGCCATTTCTAACTATCGTTCAAGATTCCTCTATTAAAAATAACGAAGGCTATAAACTATCAACAAAAGACAAAAAAATCACGATTAAAGCATCAACAGACGCTGGAGCCTTTTATGCTCTACAAACTCTTCGGATGTTAAGCGATGTTGCTAAAGGTAGCAGAGAAATTCCTTTAGTGGAAATTGACGATGCACCTAAATTCGAATTTAGAAGCCTTATGCTAGACTCTAGCCGCCATTTTCAATCCGCAGCAGCTATTAAACGCTTGCTAGAACAAATGGCAATTTTAAAATTAAATAAATTTCATTGGCACTTGGTTGACAACAACGGCTGGCGAATTCCAATTAAATCCTATCCTGAACTAACCGAAAAAGGTGGCTTTTTGTGGGATACTTTAGAAGTGGAAAGAAACGGAGTCTATACGGAAGAAGAAATTAGGGAGATTGTTGCTTATGCAAATGCCTTAAATATTGAAGTTATTCCAGAAATCGATATTCCAGGTCACGGTGGAGCATGGGCAGCTGTTTTTCCAGAGTTTTTGTGTCCGACAAATCGAAAGCCCGCTGTCAATGAAATCGATAAACGCCAAGGAAACTTTGGATACCATGAAATTTTTTGCATGGGCAATCCTAAGGTTTTTGAATTTTTAGAAACGGTTTTTCGGGAAACAATCGAGCTCACTGGATGCAAAACAATCCATGTGGGAGGCGATGAAGTCGAGCATGGTATTTGGGGAAAATGTCCACTTTGTAGCGAGAAAATGGAAAGCTTAACGGGTGACAAAGAGTTTATGATGCAAAAGGCATTCATAGACGAAATCTGTGAGACTTTAAAAAAATACAATGTAAAAACCATTAACTGGTTAGAACGCCCCGAAGTTGGAGTTCCTAATGTTAATCTAACACAAGTGTGGCGGGGAATGTCTCCTCACCATCTACGAATTTCTACAAAAGCTGGCGTGCCGACTGTCGTCTCTTTCGGAGAGTTTGCCTATTTTGACTATCCAGATTACGCTGGTACGGCTAAATCTAAGTGGATGCCCGTTTTGTCACTGCAAAAAGTCTATAATTATCGCGTTGTCCCTATGGGTTATACTAAAAAGCAAAAAGAGTATATTATAGGCGGAGAATGTACGCTATGGACAGAAGAAGTTCTTGAATCCCAAATAGATAAAATGCTCTTTCCACGATTGCTCGCATTTAGTGAGCAGATGTGGAGTATCGATAAAAATCGCAAATGGGTTCAATTTAAAAAGCGTTATCCTCTTGTACAAAAACAACTAGAGGCTAGAGGCGTAGAATTTAGCACTCCAGTCTCCCGCCCTAAAATAGCACTTAAAGGGTATTCGGTAGAGGCACCTACACATCAACGAAGTACATATGCCGAATATGGAATTGATGGCGATGATACTACAGCCTTTGTGAGTGCGCGAAATATTTCTAAAGGCGATCACTATACGATAACATTTGAGCAACAAAAGAGTCTAAACCGCATAGAAATTATTACAGGTGGCTATTACGTCTTTGACGCTAAAAACTCCCATTGGAATAGTGGAATGATTGAAATATCTACAGATGGTAGTATTTATGAGGAAGTTGGTTATCTTAAAAACGGACAGCTAGCACTCGATTTGCAAGAAAAGCCGATAAAATCGATTCGAATTGTAGCATCTAAAGATGAAAATTTTCCTATGTGTGTCAATGAAATTAGAGTTTATTAAAAATCAAAGCCCATTTACTGCTGTGTAGTAAATGGGCTTTTTTATAGTCTTCTGACTATAATGTTTTAATTAAAACTCTAGATGTTGAACGGCGATTTTTAGCTGTAGTTGCATAAATTCTAGCAGTACCACCCTGAGTAGCGATTGTGTCAGGACAGGCTCTTAAGTAATAAATTGAACCTTGGTTGTAGCCAATATTTGACGTTCCCCGTCGAGTGTGAGCGTCCACAATTTCGTCGTTAATAAGGAGTTCCACTTTGGAAATTTCTATTTCGTCGCCAATCGTATTTCTAATATATAGTTGATAAAAACCATTATCTGATAAGGGTAAATCGATTTCAACCATTTCAATCTCGCCGTCAAATGTGATAAACTCAGCATCTGTTATGGTGGATAAGTCATATCGAAATTGAATTCCTGCATGCGCTAGACGAAAAAGATGTTTATCTAGCTTGTAATCAAAACGAAAATAATTTTTATTTTCGTTTAATGACCATAAGGATTCGGCAGTGGCACAGCCTCTTGGGTAGGTCATATACATTGCGTGTTCAATATCCCGTACATATTCACCCCAAATATTTCCTTGTCCACCAATGATATATTTTTTGTATTGAGCTGGAATACTAACAGGGCAAGGATCCCAACTATATGCTTTATAGACTGTTAGTAGTTGGTGAATACCTTGCGGTTCTATAAGTGGAGAGGCTGAATAGTAATCTAAATAGGTGTGTGTAGTTGGACTCATGACAACATCGTGCTCCATTTGTGCTGAAAGGATTCCAAATTCTTCTCCTCTCCATGCCATAACGGTAGCTCCTTTTGTGAGTCCCCCTTCTAGAATTTCGTCCCATCCGATAAGTTTTCTGCCCTTGGAAGTAAGGTGGTTATCCATTTGCGTGATAAACCAACTTTGCAAATGGTGTTCATCCTTTAGTCCAAGTTCTTTAATTCTTTCTTGAATTCGTGGGCTTTTTTCCCATTCATCTTTAATGCATTCGTCTCCACCTACGTGAATATAGGTGCTTGGAAATATTTCAATAACCTCATCTAACACATCCTTAAAAAACTCAATTGTTGAATCTTCGGCGTTGTAAATAACATCATTGACACCCCATGTTTTTCGGACTTCGTATTGGCGATTGGGGTTGTTTCCAAGCTCTGGATAGGCAGCGATGGCTGCTTGGGCATGTCCTGGCATGTCGATTTCTGGAACGACTGTGATAAAGCGTTCGGCGGCATAGGCTACAATTTCTTTGACATCTTCATGCGTATAAAATCCGCCATGTGGGCGTCCATCATATCCAAAAAATGGATTAGCCTCATGTGATTTTTTTGTTTCACTTCTAAAAGCCCCTACCTCTGTGAGTTTTGGGTATTTTTTTATTTCTACTCGCCAACCTTGGTCATCGGTCAGGTGAAGATGCAAAACATTTAATTTGTGAATAACCATAGAGTCGATAAAAAATTTTATTTCTTCAACAGTTAAAAAATTTCTTGCTGGATCTAGCATAAAGCCTCGCCAAGAAAATCTTGGTTGATCAACAATCTCAACGCATGGAATTTCGTATGATTTTCGCTTATTTTTTAATGTTGAGGGGTGCTGATTTGCATAGATAACAGGTGGCATTAATTGCTTTAGTGTTTGATAACCATAAAAGAGGCCGGCGGGTGACGCACCAATAATGTTGATGATTGTGGGCGTTACGCTAAGGATATAGGCTTCTTTGCTTTGACTTATATTTGTGTTAAGCGAAAGATTAATAGATGTTTTTTCCCCGTTAAGATTAAAACCAGTTGCTTTAGTTAGGTCGCTTCTAATATATCCTTCTAATATGCGAAGATCTTCTAAACTGTTGGGGGTTGACGCCTCCGGTTCAATTGTAACCTGAGTCGCTTTAGTTAGAAGAAAATTCCCTTCGTTTATATGGATCGAATTAGGCTCGGGGATAAGAGCAAGAGCGGCTGCTCTATCTGATACTGTTAAGTTTGTGGGTGAAATACAACTTATTGTTAAAATGCATATAAATAAGCTCGCTGTAATTATTGATTTTAATAATTTCATAAAGTCTCCTATTTGTACTTGTATACCAATATTATAGCTTGGTATATCTGAATTGTCAAATAACTTTTAAATTTTATTTATTCTTATAAAAGACCCTAGAACTTTGCAGAACTAGGGTCTCTATTTGGTTTATTGTGTAATAATCTTTATAAGATGGAACCTAATGCCTTATAGAAATCCCATCGAGCTTTTGCATCTTCTTCTGCTTGGACATATAATTGATCCGCTTCTTCTGGAGCAACCATTTTCTTAAGAGAAGTGTAGCGAACCTCAGATTGGATGAAGTCTTGATAGCTTCCTGCAGGTTCTTTAGATTCAAAAACATATTTTTTGCCTTCTTCGTTAGCAGGATTGTATCGGAATAATGGCCAGTAACCACATTCTACAGCAAGTTTCATTCGAGTTTGTGATTGGCTCATTTTGATACCATGGTTGATACAAGGTGCGTATGCAAAAATGATAGATGGCCCATCCCACGCTTCTGCTTCTTGGAATGCTTTTTGTGTTTGAGCACGGTTAGCACCCATAGCGATTGAAGCAACATAGACATTTCCGTACGTCATACACATAAATGGCATCTTTTTCTTGCCAAGTCGCATACCCGTTGCGGCAAATTTTGCTACTGCTGCAATTGGGGTTGCTTTAGAGGCTTGCCCACCTGTGTTTGAATAAACTTCGGTATCGAGAACAAGGATATTGACATTTTTATCTTGAGAAACTACGTGGTCTAACCCGCCGTAACCAATGTCATATGCCCATCCGTCTCCACCAACAATCCATAGAGATTTATCGACAAAGTAGTCTTTAAGTTCGTCTAATTTGGCGAGAACTTCTGATTTTGCGGCATCTTTTTCAGCAGCTATTGCTGCTGGAATAGCTGCTGCTACTGCGTTTTGAGCTTGGATAGCTGCTTCGGTTTTATCTGTCCAAAGAGCCATAGAAGCATTAAGTGCGGCTGTAAGTTCTGCGGTCGTTCCATTTGCAAGAACTCTTTCTACAGTAGAAGTAAGAAGTTCTCGGTTAGAATCGATAGCAAGTCGCATACCAAATCCATATTCTGCATTGTCTTCGAATAATGAGTTTGCCCATGCTGGACCTCGTCCGTCTGGTCGTTTACAATAAGGAACAGTTGGGAAAGTCCCACCGTAAATGGAAGAACATCCAGTAGCATTTGCAATGACCATTCTTTCTCCGAATAATTGGGTTGCAAGTTTAACATATGGAGTTTCACCACATCCAGCACAAGCACCAGAGAATTCGAATAAAGGTTGTCTAAATTGAATATCTTTAATATTTGCTTTAGTTACATCTTCAATAACATTTTCTGGAAGTGCAGTGAAGAATTGTTCATTGGTAAATTCGCCTTTGTCGTATGCAATTTTGTAGTCTACAAAAGAAAGTGCATTTTTAGGACAAACATCGATACAAACACCACAACCTTGACAGTCTTTAATAAAAACTTGAAGTTTGTATTGTGTTTCTATTCCATCTTTTACCGGCTTAAGTGCCACTGCGCCAAAGTTTTCTGGAGCATTTGCCATATCTGCCATTTCAATCTTTTTAGGCCGTAATGCAGCGTGAGGACAAGCTTGCGCACATTGGTTACATTGAATACAGTCTGCTGCAATCCATTCTGGAACTTGAGGGGCTACTGCACGTTTTTCTAATTTTGCTGTTGCAGTAGGTAGAATTCCATCGATTGCCATGTGCGAAACAGGAATGGTATCTCCTTTTAGTTTCATGCTCTTTTCGATGATATTTTTTGCAAATGTATCTGCATCTGCGGGTACAAGTGCTGGAGCAACATAGCTTTCCTTAATGTCTGCAATGCTTGAAGGAATAGTCACTTGTTCAACAGCGTTAAACCCAGCTTCGATTGCAGCATGGTTCATGCTAACAATGCTCTCACCTTTTCGGCTAAATTTCTTTGTCGCTGCATATTTCATTTGCTCTAGAGCTTGTTCTGCAGGAATGATTCCAGACAAGTTAAAGAATGCAGATTGCATTACAGTAGAAATTCGTTTTCCAAGTCCGACTGATTCTGCAATTTTTAGAGCATTGATGTTGTAAACTTTAATGTTGTTGTTGATGATATATTCTTGTGTGCTTCTTGGGAAGTGAGAGAATACTTCATTTGTTGGCCATTCTGAGTTAAGCAAGAATGTTCCGTTTGGTTTTAGAGCTTCTGCCATATCGTATCGGCCAATGTAGGCAGGAACGTGGCATGCAACAAAGTCTGCTGCTGTAATGAGCCAAGGCATGTTTACAGAGCTTTTCCCGAATCGCAGGTGAGAAGTGGTGATCCCACCAGATTTTTTAGAGTCGTATGCAAAATAAGCTTGTGAATTAATGTCTTCTAGGCAAGTTCCAATAATTTTAATGGAATCTTTGTTTGCCCCAACTGTACCATCAGAACCAAGTCCCCAGAACATACAGCTAGTTACGTCATCGGCAGTTACGTCGATGATGTCTGTAACAGGAATGGATCGGAAAGTAACGTCATCTTCGATACCAACAGTGAAGTTGTGCTCGCCTTTAGCATCTGCATAGTCGTAAATTGCTTTTACGTGAGTTGGTTCGAATTCTTTTGATGAAAGACCGTATCGTCCACCAATAACTTTGACATCTCGGTCTACAAGAGCCGCTTGAACATCTAAGAAAAGAGGTTCGCCATAGGAGCCAGGTTCTTTTGTTCGGTCAAGAACGATAACCATTTTTGCGGAAGCTGGAATAGCTGCATTGATTGCTGCAACATCAAAAGGTCGGTATAGTCGAACTTTAACCAAACCAACTTTTTCGCCTTTTGCAAGTAAGTAGTTTACAGTAAGTTCGATAGTATCACATGCAGAACCCATAGCAATGATTACCTTAGTTGCGTCTGGCGCACCTACGTAGTCAAATAGATGTAAGGGTCGGCCTGTAATGCCTGCAACTTGATCCATATATTTTTGAACCATAGCAGGGATTTCGTTATAAATTTTATTAGTTGTTTCTCTTCCTTGAAAGTAAACGTCTGCATTTTGTGCTGCCACTTTACAAGAGGGAGCTTCTGGTCGAAGCGCTCGATTTTTAAATCGTGTGATGTATTCTGGGTTGACTAGGGTTTTGATATCTTCGTAAGAAATCTCTTCCACTTTTTGAACTTCGTGTGAGGTTCTAAAGCCATCGAAGAAACTTAAAAAAGGAACTTGGCATTCTAGAGTTGCAAGGTGTGCGACTAAAGACATATCCATTGTTTCTTGAATGTTTGATGCGGCTGTCATTGCAAAACCAGTTGCACGACAAGACATAACGTCTGAGTGGTCACCAAAGATTGAAAGAGACTGTGCTGCTAATGATCGTGCAGAAACATGGAAAACAGATGGAAGCATTTCCCCTGCAATTTTGTACATGTTTGGGATCATTAGAAGTAGACCTTGGGATGCAGTAAATGTAGATGTTAATGCACCTGCAGATAAAGATCCGTGAACAGCTCCTGCTGCCCCTGCTTCTGATTGCATTTCTGCAATTTTAACGGTTTCGCCGAAGAGGTTTTTTCTACCTGCAGCAGCCCATTCGTCCGAATACTCCCCCATGGGTGAGGATGGAGTAATAGGATAAATTGCAGCGACTTCACTAAATGCGTAAGCTATGTGTGCTGCAGCTGTATTACCATCGATGGTAATCATTTTTTTGTTACTTGCCATATATTTTTCCTTTCTCGATAAAGATACTATGTTTATTATAATATTCCATTTTAGTTGATTTTGCAACTATTGAAATATTAATATTTTGCGACTGTTTGCTTAATAAATTCTAGCATGTCTGGGTCTTGAGCTGCATAAGCGATGGTTGCTTCTAAGAAACCCTTTGGATTTCCTGTGTCGTAGCGGTCGCCTTCGATTCGTTTATAAACGACACCATTGTTTTCCATTTGTTTTTTAAGTGCATAGACATGATAATATTCACCACCTGTATGTTTTTCCCAGCCCTCTTGTAAATAGTCCCAGAAGTCTGGGGTATAGAGGAAGCGACCGACGGAGGCTTCTAAGCTAGGGGCTTTTCCTGGAGCCGGTTTTTCGACAATGTCTAGGACATGAAGATTGTCATCGGCTATTTTGATGGATGCATATTCATAGAGTGCTGCTGGGTTGTATAAGGTAGATAGAACAGAACAACCTGTTTTTTCGTAGGTATCGATTAGCTGTTTAGTAAGTGGGATTTCTCCAAAATGAAGATCGTCTGGATAAGCGACGACGAAAGGATCATTGCCCATGATTGCACGTACTTGCAACATAGCGTGACCCGTTCCGAGCATTTTTTGTTGTCTAACAAATGTAAAGTTTGCATCGTAAGGTTTAATGAGTTCTAAGAGCTCCTCTTTTCCTTTTTTTTCTAATTCAGTTTCAAGTTCGACTTCTCTGTCAAAATAGTCTTCTAGTGATTTTTTTCGTCTAGAAGAGATGATGACAATATCCTTAATTCCCGAATGGATGAATTCTTCTATTATAAAAGCAATAGCTGGCTTTTCAAGAAGTGGTAACATCTCTTTTGGCACCGTTTTTGTCGCGGGTAAAAATCTTGTTCCGTAACCAGCGGCTACGATTAATCCTTTCATGTTGTAGGCTCCTTATTTGAGTGATTTATATTTCTTTATTAATGAAATACTCGTGATAATGATATAACTCCATACTATCATAAAAGCCAAAAAAAAGCAAAGAATTTCAATGGCAGATCCTCTAATTCTTAAATAAGAAATAAGCCAATTGCCAGAGATTAGCATGAAATTAATAATAAAATGGATTCCCCATGCCTTTAAAAAAGCTAATATTTTTTTATTGGTCCAGAATCCTAGTAAAAGAATGAATAAGGTTAAAAGATGTAGTGGAATAGATAAAAGAAATCGCTGTGGGAGGATGGCAATTCCTTCGTTGGATATATAGAAAAAAGTTTCTACGGAGATAAAAGCGAAAAAGAAGGTTAGTATGTGGTAAATGTTGATGGTAAATTCTTTTTTTGTAACGATAGGCCGAAAAATAAGAGCTAAATAGCCAAATTTTACAAGCTCCTCTAAAAAAGAAGAGGTAAAACTAACTTTGATAAAGTCCGTTAGATACATTGAAGAAAAATTAAATAAATCGTTGAGCCCTCCCTGTAATAGAGATAAAAGGAGAGTTGAAAGAATACTTGCCATAAAAATAAAGAAATTAAATGCCATAATACCAATTATACTACAAAAATGCGAAAAAAAATATAGATTTAGTTGACTATCTATATAAAGGGTATTACACTATTAGAATGAAAAAGATAATAACCGTTTTAATCATTTTGTTGCTTTCTTTTAGCTTTTTTGCATGTGATGCAAAAGTGGATATCAAAGTAAAGTCTGACGACAGTGGCCAAGTTTTCCTAAATTTGCAGTTAGATCCTATGCTAACACAGTATGTTTATGACTTGCAATCTTCTTTTACAAATATGACACCAGACCAGGCAAAGGGATTTATTCAACCAGAAGCGATTGAGGCAGCCTTTGCAGAGTCAAAGTCAGTTAAGCTTGTTAGTGCGGAAGTGCCCGATGCAAATACAATTCGTATTCAACTTGCCTTTAATGCATTAGAAGAAATTTTAAACGAAGGAAATGCAAATATCGAAAAAACGCAACAAGATCAAATCCGCGAAGTGATGGATTTTGTAATTGGAAAAGATGGCGTTAAAAAAATTCATTTCCAACTAGATAAAGAAAAATTTAACACCTTGCTTACTCTTGTCCCAGCAGAATACCAAGCCATGGTTGCGGCCTTTGCTCCTCCGGGGTACGAAGTCGAAAAGTCAGATTATTTAGAAATGTTAGCCCTTAACTTCATAGAATATGACATGGATTATATGAAAAATAAGATACAAACGGCTAAATTGCAATTAAATTTTCAGATAGATGGAACGATTCTTTCTCATCAAGGGGGAACAAAAAAAGGGAATGTTGTTAGTTATGAAATACCCCTTTTAGATCTTTTAGTCATGTCTGATAGTTATTACTTTGAAGTACAGTTCAAATAGATTTAAAATAATTTTTTGTTATAAGAGTAAAAAATCCGCATTTTCGCGGATTTTTTTTTGATTTATAATAACGATTGCTGTATAATGTAGGTATGAAAAATTGCTTATTTTGTATATTATTTTTATTTATTTCAGTTATAGCTTTTTCGGCTAACTCCGAAGATTATACTTGGAAAATGGAAAAAGGGTTTGGAGTTGACCGAAATTACGACGGGAGAATCGACATTCCAAATACTCGCGAATATCTCATGATGAAAGAATTTGATGTTTCTTTTGCTGTTAGTGATCGTTTCTTAGAACAAAATGGATGGGACGAGGATTTTCCTCCTCTTGTTGGAAATGTCTATTTGCATTCAGAAACAGGGGAAGGTTATTGGGGACAAGGGGATATCAAAAATATTGTAGTCAAGGATTTGCCGTTAGGCAAATATCAGGGATCAATCTTTTTTGCTTTTAAAGGGGAATTGTTAGGTGCCGAGGTAGAAATCGAGACAAATCGCATTGTCATAGCGATTTTGGGTGATTCATATTCAAGTGGGGAAGGGGCTCCAGAGCGAAAGTATAACAGAGATCGAATTTCTGTCTGGGCAGATGGCGGAAAAGGATCTTTGGAGACCATTAATCATTTAAAAGGTCATAGATCCTCATTGGCGTGGGGAACACAAGCGGCGCTCTATTTAGAGGATAAAGATCCACATTCCTCGGTTGTTTGTATTTTCTTAGCCGGTTCTGGGGCAAGGATTGACAAGGGGATTTTAGGTCCGCATCCTGGGGTGGATACAACATTGGGGGGGGATATTCCTCCGCAAATCGGCGAACTCGAAAAAATAGTAGGGAAAGAAAAGATTGATTATCTGTTTTTGAGTATTGGCGGCAATGATTTAGGATTTGTGCCTGTTGTCTTCCTTACATTAGTTTATGGTGACAGATCGGGTCAAATGAAAAATAAATTATATATGAAGCAAATTGAAAATCTTGAGACATCAATCGAGACGGGTGAATGGCAAGGATTTCTGCCGACGCTTTTTAATTTTAATGAGAATTTTGATATTATTGGACTCAATCATTTAGATTATTGGTATGAAAAATTAGGAGTGCTGCTTAAAGCGAGATTTGATATTGGACAAACAATATTGCTTGAATATCCAAATCCCTTAGCACCAGGGAAAACAATCATGAGTGATCTCGTTAAGGGGTTTGCTATTGATGGTTGGGAAGCGGAATTCTTTACAGAAAATGTTATCGATAATTTAACAGAAATTCAGAAAGAAGTTTGCGCGAAACTTGGTTGGACTTATGCAAGCAGTTTTGAAGAAGTCAAGTTAGAAGACCATTATTATGGGGCTAGGCTTCCCTATCCTCCCTCGGAATACGATTATAAGAAGGTACAGAAGCCTTATGAATGGAATCTCTTCAAAGCAAAATATTTAGAAGATAATCTACCTGTTACTTTTTTTGTGACGCCATCGGTTTCGGCTACAGTCCAAGGAGCATCTGCACAGGGAGAAACTCCCAACATGGTAACAACAGCAGGCACATTGCACCCAAATGATTTAGGATATCAACTAATGATGCATCAGGCCTTACGAGTTGTTAAATTGCCAGATTTTTTTCCTTCAGATTTCCAAAAAGACTACACTGTAATTGATTGAATAATGTAAAAAAAAAGTAAAATTTTAGATATGCCCTTTTTGTTTGTTGACAGTGTAATAACTGTAGTTTAGAATTAAGTAAGTTAAATTATTTCAATTAAGAAATCAATCCATCAAAGAAAGAAGCTGTCGTCAGGTAATCGCTTAATGGATTGACCTGGGGGAAAGATGAAAAAAAAGCAAAGTAAGTTTTTACAACGGTGGTATAATTTTTTTCTTTATTCTAAGAGTAAAAATGTATCGGCAAGGGCACTGCTGTTGGCTAGAGTTGCTACTGTGTTTCTGGTTGCAGATTTTGGTTTGATCTTGTTGGCGACAGTGCTAAATATTAAAATTTTTGAACGGTTTGCTTGGCTAAATGCAATGCCTATATTTATGACTGTTGGACTTTATATAACAGCATTGTTCACTCTTTTTGCTCTACGAATTTGGAGTTATAAAGTTGCAAGTCGTTGCTTTGTTACTGGCTTTTTGATTTCTTTAACTATTTTTTCCTTTGTGCCAAATGTTAATGCTAACAGTGAACAAGTATTGCACGAATTTGAAAGAATTAATGGGGGCATCGAAGTAAGTGAGGAGATGTCGGATGTTTCTAACAGTTTAGTGCCAGGATGGGAAGAATTTGTAGCTCCTACAGAATCAAAGAGTGCAACTCCAGAAAAGCAATTTGTTCCGTTATGGGATGGGCAAGGTCTTTGGCAAGCTAGGGAAGATTTGCCTCTATTTGTTCTTATTGTCTTAGCAGCGCTTTTTTTAGATAGAATTTGGTATTGGTCTATGTTTGGTTATACAGTGCTACTGTTAATTATAAGAGGATTGTATATTTATTATTTAAATGGCGTTGGAACTATTGTGGGAATATATCCAATTGTCTTTTACTATTCTTATACCCTAGCAAGTTTTTTAATTGTTTCCATTTTTTTATGGTATCTTTTTTCCTTTTTTGAAAAAGAGCAGGCATTAAATCTTGAGCTAATTGCCAAGCAAAAAGAAGCGGAAAAATCTTTGGCTATCGCGAATCAATCACTTGAAAAAACGGTCCAACTTCGTACAGAGAAATTGCAAAATTCTAATAAATTAGTATCTGATGCACTCGTGCATATTTCAGAGTACCTTAAACGGGTCGTAATGCAGGTGGATGAGTTTGACGATGAAGTTAAAGAAACCGATCAAACAGTAGAATCTGTTGCAAATAATGTTGAAGTATTTGCCCGTAAGGTAGGGCAGCAATTTGTTGCCGTTACGCAATCTTCGGCTTCTATAGAAGAAATATCGCGTTCAATTAGTTCTATTGCAATTTCTACCAATGCGAATACTGTTTCTGCCGAAGAGTTAATGGGTATAACAAAAACAAGTGGAGAAAAGGTTCGAGCGACAAGTGCTCAATCGACCGAAGCTGCGATAGAAATTCAATCTATGTACGAGGCAATTAAACTAATTAATAATGTTTCTTCTCAGACGAATCTTTTAGCAATGAATGCCGCCATTGAAGCTGCTCATGCAGGTAGTTACGGACGGGGATTTGCGGTTGTCGCAGATGAAATTAGAAATTTAGCCGAGCAAACGGGCAAAAATTCTAAAGGAATTTTAGATTCGCTTAAAATTTTTGCCACACGAATTGAATCCGTTGAATCACTTTCAGGGGATAGCTGGAAATCATTTCAAATTATTTTGCATCGAATTGAAGATTATATCGAACAGTTAAAAGCATTCTCTATTGCCATTGAAGAAATCGGTGTGGGGACTAAGGAGATTGTTACCTCCACAACAGAACTTTCATCTTTGTCCACGGATATTAGAGATGGAATGATTTATCTTCGAGAAACAACAGATGAAGTTCGTTCTGTTATGCATCGATTGTCAAGCATTTCTAGTTCTGTGCGAGAATTATTAGGTGCATTAGATGTCAAGGCAAGTGATCTTAAAAAATCTTTAAATTTATAAATTATCAGATTATAAATAAAAAAAATATTGCGAATCGGGAAAACTCATGTTAAAATTATTTAGTGAATGATGGTTCACTGTGTAGGAGTAAAAGATGTCTAAAGGTCTCTATGTTTTAGCGTACGATATTGGAACAACTGGTAATAAAACTTGTTTGTTTGAAATTTCAAAAAATATTAAACTAGTTGCAAGTGCATTAGAAGGGTATGATTTATTTTTTGAAGATAATGGAGGAGCGGAACAGGATCCAGCTCAGTGGTGGGAGGCTATGAAAAATACAACCCATCAAGTTCTAGAAAAGGCAAAGGTTAAGCCAGAAGATATTAAAGGCATCTCATTTTGTTCTCAAATGCAAGGACTCGTTTTGGTGGATCAAGAGGGAAATGCACTAAGGCGAGCAATGAGTTACATGGACAACCGAGCAGGCAAACAAAAAAAGGAACGAGTAGGACACGGAATTCAAATTGAAGGCATCGAATTGACAAAAATTTTGCGATCGCTTTATCTGTGTAAGGCCGCCGCTGCTAGTACAAAAGACCCTGTTTGGAAATACCGCTGGGTAATGGATAACGAGCCTAATATCTTTGAAAAAACGCATAAATGGTTAGATGTAAAAGAATATTTGATCGCCCAATGTACAGGTAAATTTATAATGACTCCAGACAGTGCTTTTGGAACCATGCTTTACGATACCCGCCCAGGAAAACAGGGTTGGAGTAAAACTCTTTGTAAAATTTATGGTGTGGACATGGACCATTTGCCTACAATTGTGGACCCAACGGAAATGGTTGGTGGGTTAACCGAAAAAGCGGCAAAATCACTTGGGCTTGACGAAGGTACTCCTGTCTTTGCAGGAGGTGGCGACGCCTCTTTAATTGGAGTGGGAGCAGGTTCGGTGGAAGTTGGAGATACTCATATTTATACAGGAACTTCTGGTTGGGTTTCTACTTTAGTAGACAAACAAAAGCTCGATTTGACAGCAATGATCGCTTCGGTCCCCGCTTCTCAGCCTAAGCTATTTAATTTCTTTGGCGAGCAAGAGACCTCGGGAAAATGTTTGGAGTGGGTCAGAGACCATCTGGCATTAGATGAAATTGGCTGTTACATGGAAAAGAAGAAGATTACCGACGATCCAGAATCTGTTATTACAAGTATGTATGATTTTATGGTAGATAATTCTATCAATGCGACAGATGCAGGTGCCGATGGTGTTATCTTTACTCCATGGTTGCATGGGAATAGATGTCCCTTTGAAGATGCCTATGCACGAGGGATGTTTTTTAATATCGGCCTACATACGGGCAAGCGAAATATGATACGAGCCGTTGTTGAAGGCATCTGCTTTCATAAGCGATGGATCTTAGAAAGCAGCGAAAAAAGTGTGAAAACTTCGGGAGCTATCCGATTTGTTGGGGGTGGGGCTATTTCACCCACGGTTTGTCAAATTATGGCAAATGTAACGGGGCGAGTTATCGAAACAATAGATAATCCTCAAAATATTGGAGCGGTGGGTGCAGCCGTTTTGGTGGGGATTGGACTTGGTGAAATCGAAAGTTATGCTCAGGCAAAAGACTTCATTCCTGCAACCGGCGTTTTTTATCCCGATGAATCGACTCGCGAGATTTATGATCGCACTTTTGCCGTTTTTAAATCATTGTATACTTCAAATAAAAAGAACTTTTGGGCACTCAATAAGAATAAAAAATGAATCGCATTAGAATAGCTACTCTCAATAGTTGGTCGGGAATTAACTATAAAGGAAAAATTCGCATGGGCGAATTTGAAACAAGGAGTCGCCGAGATGCTCGATTTAGAGGGCTATTGAAATCTGTTTTATCTGAGAAATATGATGTAGTTGCGTTAAATGAGCTCAATTTAAAGGAAGAACGATATCGCGAATTCTTGTATGCAACGAAGATGCAGGGTTGCTATAACATTGGCGTATCGGGAATAAAACTCGGGGGACTGGGTTTTCCGACTAATTTATGCGAAGCCGATGCCATTTTTGCTACACCCGAATTAAAGTTTTGCCATCTTGGAGCGAAACGACTTGGAGGCAAAGGCTTCGCCAGTAAATGGGGCTCCTTTCATTTAGGCGATCGAACCCAAGTTGTCCTAAGTCAAATTCAGTTTGCGGGCTTTTGGCTCTATGTAGCCGCAACCCATTTACATGCCTCACCCTCTATGGACTGGTTGCAAGCTGGGAGACTAGAAACTCTTGCTCAAAAATTAGGAAACAATTCTAGTGAAATCTCACACGCCCGCAGCAAAATCAGTAAAAGCCATCAATTTCGAACAAACGAAATAAAACGCCTTGTTGCCTTCTTGCAAAAGAAAGTTCCTGCAACGGCGCCTCTAATCTTGATGGGCGACTTCAACGCCGAGGCTTCATGGCCTGAAATGCAACCCATCTGGGATGCGGGCTTTAAAAATCTGCACGCTCCCTTTGGCGGGCAACTCACATGGGACGCTACTTCCAACCAGAATTTAATCGATTATTATCTGCCCGATACAAAAACACCGCAAAAAAATCTATTTGAGACTCTCTATGCCCTCGATGAAATGGAACCACGTCAAATTGATTGGATTCTCGGACGCAATATCGATCCTGCCTGGATCAAATCCGGGGGACTGGCTTTTCAAGACGGGAAGTTAAATGAAGGGGTAGAAATCTCGGATCACTTTGGACTGTGGCTAGAGCTGGAAACCTAAATCACTAGCCACCTAACATAAAAGCGTTCTCTTTTCCATTAGGGATTTCACTAAAGCTTTGCTTTAGATAATCCCTTCTGAAAAAGTAGAACGCTTTCTACCTCGCGTGGCTAGCGATTTAGCATAACAGTAAAAGGTAAAATCTATTTACAATTTCGTAAATAGATTTTTTAGCTAACCACTTAACATAAAAGCGTTCTCTTTCCCATCAGGGATTTCACTAAAGCTTTGCTTTAGATAATCCCTTCTGAAAAAGTAGAACGCTTTCTACCTCGCTTGGCGTAATCCCGTATAGAAAACAAATAACGCTTTTGTAGAAGCGATTAGCTTGCAAAAAT
>CAYJGX010000005.1:0-19736 GCA_964369795.1 uncultured Spirochaetaceae bacterium | reverse complement strand
GCTTTAGCGAAATCCCGTATAGAAAACAAATAACGCTTTTGTAGAAGCGATTAGCTTGCAAAAATCAATTTGTTAGTTTAAGAATTGATTTTTTCCTTTTTGGAGTGGTCTAAATCGCTAATCGTGGGTTTGGAAGCGTTATTTTTTTCTAGCAGGGATTATCTAAAGCCTAAGAGCTTTAGCGAAATCCCGTATAGAAAACAAATAACGCTTTTGTAGAAGCGATTAGCGATTTAGCTTTATATACTCCGCCTGTGCCACTGCCGCCTGGATGGGATCTCCTAACTGTGAGTAGGTGTCGCTTAGGTTAAACCAGGCTTCTGGGAAAAGCGGGTCTAATTCGCAAGCTCGTTTAAAGGACTTTGCCGCACCCGTGTAGGCTTCTTGGTTGAACAAAATAATTCCTAGTGTGTTGTGATAGGTCGCCTGCGTTGAGTCGCAAATAAGAGCATTTTGTATTTTTGTTTCTGCTAGGTCGTATTTTTGTTGATGAAACAAGGCAAGTGCGAGCTCGTTTAAGGTTGGGGAGTCATCGGGACGCAAGGCAAGAGCCCTTGCGTAAGCCTTTTCCGCCAAAGAATAATTTTTTAATGTTGAGAGGGTGAGCCCAAAATTGAACCAAGCAAAAAATTGGGTTGGATAGAGTTCGGTGAGTTTCTCGTAAAGGGCAAGTGCCTTGCTGTATTTTTGCTTTTCGAAGAGGCGTGTAGCCTTGTGCGAAAGTTTGTAATACTTATTTGCCATTAGAAAATTCCTTTTGAGTGATTGTTTCTAGTAATTTAAAAAAGTTGGGGAAGGTAACCGCCGCCGACTCTGCCGTTGCAATATTTAGTGGACGGTCACCCACCGTTGCGGCTACAGCCAGGGACATCACCATTCGATGGTCGCCATAGCCTTCCATTAAAATGGGCTGGCAGGGGTCTGCCGATTTTCCTGGTTTTTGTTGATGATGGAGGTGGTCGGGTTGGCCGATTATTTCTAGTCCGTCGCTCGTTTCGGTGCAGTCAAATCCGAGTTTTTGTAGTTCGGTTGTGATGCAAGCAATTCGGTCGGTTTCTTTTAGCCGAGCGTGCGCCACATTGCAAAGTCGTGTGGTGCCTTGGGCGAAGGCCCCGACGGTGGCGAGGATGGGGAGGGCGTCTGGCATCGTGTTTAGGTCGATGTCGATTCCTTTTAAAGGTTGATAGGGGAGCCGTGGCTTTAGTTTGATGGAGTTCTCCCCGATTTTGATATTTGTGCCCATTTTGATAAGATGATGGACGATTTCTTTGTCGCCTTGCGTGTCGTTCATATCAAGCCCCGTTAGGGTGAGATCGCTGTTATTAAGGGCTGCCAAGGCGAGAAAGAAGGAGGCGGAGGAGAAATCGGCAGGAATTTGACAGGTAATGGGCAGGTAGTGGCTGTAGCTTCCTGAGTTTAGGGGGGCAGTTTCCCAGGACGAAAAGGTTTTATCATGAGAAATAACGGCACCCTGTTGTTCGAGCCAGTTTAGAGTCATTTGGACGTAGGGAAGCTCGTTTAAAAGGGGTATCTTTAAGGTGACCGAGTTTGGTAATAGTGGAGCAACAAGCAACAAGGCGGAAAGGTATTGGCTCGTGGGGCACTCTAGGGTTGCAAAACCGCCAACTAGCGGACCTTGCACGGTAAAGGGAGCGCAGCCGTTGTTGCTAGTCACCTTTGCGCCAAGGCTTTCAAGGGCACCAAGTAGAGGAGCGGCACTACGGCGTTTAATTTGTTCGTCGCCAGTAAAGGTGACTGGAGTTGCACTAAGGCTAGCAATAGCCGCCGCTAAGTATAGCGAGGTGCCCGAGTTGCCAACGTCTACCGTGAAGGGCTCTGTTGGAAAGTTGCCTGCCATGCCTTCGATGACAATTTCGTTTTCCGTCTGAGATAGCACCTTTGCGCCAAATTGCTTGCAACAATCGATACACGAAAGCGTGTCACTCGAGTAAAGAGGCTCTTTTAACGTCGAACACCCTTCTGCAAGGGTGGCAATAAGAAGCGCTCGAATGGTATGAGATTTAGACCCTGGAATGGAAATTTCGCCAGAGGTCAAGCTAGGAGATAAAGTCATATTCATAACTCCATTATAATGCTATTTTTATATTATGAGAATAGGAATAATTAAAATCCCTCGTTTTAATAGGCTCTAGCAACAATGACTCATATAAGTATTATATTATGTGAAACTGAAAAAGGCCACTCTCAAATAGATTGATGATTCAATAATACAGAGGGCATTGCGATTTTTTGTGTAGTTGGGCGTGCCCCTAAAAGTGTAAAATAACAACTTTTAGGGTCGTCCGTTACAGAACTCCACTGACGTTTCGGTTCTTTTTTAGCAAGCTAAAAAAGGAACTCGCCTTTGGCGATTCTTTCATGACTTGGTCATGGATGACCTGATGCAGAGTTTTTGCCATGGAGGGCAAATCAAACTCTGCTAACTCACGCATTTTGCCTTTTTTATATCGATAAGCCACTATTTCGCCTTGTAATATCATGAAAACCGTGGTATATTTTATTAATGAGTATTTATTTTTCAAAATTCTCAAAAACATCTGGACATGCTTCTCTATTTTTGCCTGCCTGCCTAGGTAATTTCTATAATCATTTACAATTTAATCTAATCTCTCTCTTTCGAAGTTTAACTTTTTGTTTTTCCTTTTTAGGAAAAGCAAAAAGTTTTCATTTTTTTTAACATTATTATCCCTTAATTTGCAATGCGCGGGAGAGGTTTATTATAAGCAAAGCTTATACGAAAACCTCCTCTCCGTAGTGCAAATTAAGGGATTAAATAATTTTTTCATATTCAACAAATGGAGGTTTTAAATGAAAAAAACATTAATTGGCATTAGCCTATTGCTAATGGTGCTTGCTTTGGGTTGTCCTGAGCCAACAATATTTACAGTCACTTTCGATTCTCAAGGCGGAAGTGAAGTTGCTAACGCGTCGGTGACCGAACTAGAAGAAGGCATGGGTGCCTTAGTTGCAAAACCCACACCCGACCCAACGAAAAAGGATGCAACCTTTTTAGGTTGGTACAAAGAAACCGAAGGCACAACTGCTTGGAATTTCGCTTCCGACCTAGTTAAGGCAAATATAACCCTTTTTGCAAAGTGGGACAATTGGGAAACAGTTGCTTCTCCTTCCATTGTGACCACTGGTGCTATGGATTGGAGTACTGGCAACAAATTTGTCGCCTTAGACGTTCCTAGCGGCGCTACCGCTTATTACACGACAGGGAGTGATGATTTCTCTCTTTCTGCTTGGACTGAATATGAAAATACCGCTTTTGTTGTTAATCTTAAGGATAGTAGTGTAACAGTTAGAGCGATTGCTACCCAAGATGGAATGGTCAATTCTGCTATTGCAAGTCATGAATTTGAAAAAGCGAATGTTGTTTCCGCTCCTTCCATTGTGATCACAGGTGTTTGGGATGGTATAACTGGAGATAAATCTATCACATTAGAAGTTCCTGACGGAGCGACCGCTTATTACACGACAGGCGCCGCAGATTTCTCTCCTTCGACTTGGACAGAATATGAAAATACTGCCTTTATAGTCAATATTAAGGATAGTAGTGTAACCGTTAGAGCGATTGCTACCCAAGATGGAATGGTCAATTCACTTATTGCGACCCGCAAATTTGAAAAAGCGGTTACTCTTTCCGCTCCAACCATTACCCATGAAGAGGGGCTACTAATTCAAAATTCAAGTAAATTTACCCTTGCTACCACTACAGAAGGGGCAGAAATTCGCTATACGACCAATGGAGACGAACCTATAGCGACTTCTTCTTTATACACGGCACCTTTTACTTTAGGTGAAGAAGGAGAAAAGACTATTAAAGCAATTGCTATAAAAGATGGCATGATAAATTCCAATGTTGCTATGGCTACCTTGACAGTTCTAAATGAAAGCTATAAGCATACGTCTGTTTTTGTCGAAGGTGAAACTTTTAGCATGGGAGCAGAAGATATTGCAACGCCTGTTCACTCCGTTACTTTAAGTGATTTTTATATGGGTAAATATGAGGTAACACAAAAGGAGTATAGTGAAGTGATGGAATTTGACCCTTGTGCTTTTACTGAATATGGTAAGGGTGATAATAATCCTGTTCATTATATAACTTGGTATAGAGCCATTGCTTATTGTAATAAATTAAGCATAAGTGAAAAGTTAGACGAAGTTTATACTGTTAGTGGTGTGAATTTTGCAACCTTAGAACATAGCGCTATTCCTACTAGCAATAATGACGCTTGGAATGCGGCTATTTGCGACTGGGAAGCCAATGGTTACCGTTTACCAACGGAAGCAGAATGGGAATATGCGGCTAAGGGCGGTATTCATAAAGAGGACTTTATCTATTCTGGAAGCAACAATATAGACGAAGTTGCTTGGCATGGAGGTAATTCAGGTAATGTTACAAACACGGTAGGGACTCAAGCAGCTAATAAGTTAGGACTTTATGACATGAGTGGGAATATACAGGAGTGGTGTTGGGATTGGTATAGTAAAACGTATTACGATCCAGAAGTAAACCCAGACAATGGCACGAATCCGAAAGGTCCTGTCTCGAGCTGGAACCGCGTGATTCGCGGTGGTTCGTTCGGCGGCAATGCGTCTCGCGTTCGCGTAGCGTATCGCAATGCCGGTATCCCGTACGACCTTTACATCTATTACGGTTTCCGTCTGGTTCGTTCTGCCCCTTAGAAGATAACTTTAAGCATTATTTGACCGCAAAACTTTCGATCCAGAAGGTTTTGCGGTTTTTTTAAAAAAATTAAATTATTTTAAAAAATAAAAACAATGTAATTAAATGCAATCCAAACTAGCATAATTCTCTAAAGTAGCGATAGAAGGAGACGAAAATAAAAGAGAGGATGCGAGCTCGCGATTTGCAATAATCGTGAAATTGTGTTATACTTTTGGAACTGGGAGAATTTTATGGCGAAGGAAAAAAGTGCGCCGGTAAGCTATGACGAAAGCAAAATTAAAACGCTTAGTTCGTTAGAGCACATACGGTTGCGTTCTGGAATGTATATTGGTCGCTTAGGCGATGGAAAAGATCCAGACGATGGGATTTATGTATTACTAAAAGAGGTCATCGACAACTCTATAGACGAATTTATTATGGGCAACGGAAACAGGATCCAAATTCAGGTAAAAGAGGGGTCAGTAAAAATCCGTGACTTTGGGCGGGGGATTCCGCTAGGCAAGGTTGTAGAATGTGTTTCGGTTATTAATACGGGCGCAAAATATAGCGACGATGTTTTTCAATTTTCTGTGGGGCTCAATGGAGTCGGAACGAAGGCGGTCAATGCCCTTTCTAGCCACTTCCGCGTTATTGCCTTTCGAGAGGGCAAGTATAAAGAGGCCATTTTTACCGAAGGGAAGTTATTAAAGGAAAAACAAGGGAAGGCTCCAGACCAACCCGATGGAACTTATGTCGAGTTTACGCCCGATAGCAAAATGTTTGTCGATTACGAGTATAATTTAGAATTTATTCGAATGCGAATGAAAAATTATGCCTGCTTAAATAGCGGTTTAACCTTAGAATTTAATGGCGAAAAATTTGTTTCTAAAAATGGGCTTCGCGATTTACTAGAAGATGAAGTAGGCAACAAGGCTTTGTATGGAAATGCTCATTACAGGGGTGAAAAGTTAGAAATTGCTTTTACGCATATCGATGGCTATGGCGAGAATTATTTTTCTTTTGTTAACGGGCAGTATACTTCCGACGGAGGGTCGCATCAGAGTGCTTTTAGGGAAGGCTTTTTGAAAGGGGTCAACGAATTTTTTAAAAAGAATTATTCGGGTGTTGATGTTCGTGAAGGTTTTGTCGGTGCGGTGGCTATTAAGATAAAGGATCCTGTATTTGAAAGCCAAACCAAAAACAAACTCGGCAATAGCAATGTCAAAAGTTGGATCGTGCAAGAAACAAAAGAGGCGGTTCTAGACTTCCTCTTTAAACACAGCGACGAAGCAAAAATGATGTTAAACAAAATTCTTAATTCCGAGCGAATGAGAACCGAACTTAACACCGTGCGAAAGGAAGCTAAGGAACAGGCAAAGAAAATATCCCTTAATATTCCAAAATTAAAGGACTGTAAATTTCACCTAGGTGGAAAAAATGGCGACGAGACCATGATCTTCCTAACCGAAGGGGACTCGGCTGCCGGCTCCATGACGGCCACTCGTGACGTCATGACACAAGCCATTTTTGCCCTTCGGGGGAAAATTCTTAATGTGCAAGGCAAAAAGAAATCCGAACTTTATAAAAACGAAGAACTTTATAACCTGATGATGGCACTTGGAATCGAAAACGGAATAGAAGAATTGCGTTACAACAAGGTGGTCATTGCAACCGACGCCGATAACGACGGTTTCCATATCCGAAACCTCCTTATGACCTACTTTTTTACCTATTTCGAAGAGCTCGTTTTAAACGAGCACCTCTATATTTTAGAAACGCCCCTCTTTCGGGTTCGAAATAAAAAAGAAGCCATTTATTGCTATAACGAAAAAGAGCGAGACGAAGCGACCGCTAAAATTAAGGGCGCAGAAGTGACACGGTTTAAGGGGTTAGGAGAAATTTCGCCTAAAGAATTTGGCCCTTTTATTGGAAGCGAAATCAAGCTACAAAAAGTGACCGTTTCTTCCATTCGAAAGATGCAAGAAACCCTCGAATTTTACATGGGGAAAAACACCCCCGATCGTAAAAAATACATTATGGAGAACTTAATCTAATGGCATACGCAAACGATCTTTTTGATATCAACTTTTTAGAATACGCCTCCTATGTTATTAAAGATAGGGCAATTCCAGACGTTATCGACGGAATGAAACCGGTTCAACGCCGTATTTTACATACCCTAATGAAGGTAGACGATGGCAGATTCCATAAAGTTGCCAACATTGTTGGGGACACAATGAAGTATCACCCACACGGAGATGCATCTATTAACGACGCCTTGGTTGTTTTGGCAAATAAAGATTTGTTTATCGACAAGCAAGGGAACTTTGGGAATATTTTTACAGGGGACCGAGCAGCAGCCGGTCGTTACATTGAGGCACGAATTTTACCTTATGGTAAAAAACTCATTTACAGCCCCGAGGTGACGAAATACGAAGATTCCTACGACGGACGAAACCAAGAACCGGTTGTTTTTCCTGCTAAATTGCCATTGGTGCTCATTATGGGTGCCGAAGGGATTGCCGTTGGGATGGCAACCAAAATTTTGCCTCACAACTTTAAAGAGGTGGCAGAGGCGGTTAAAGCGGCATTGCAAGGGCAGTCGCTTCGATTGTATCCCGATTTTATTACTGGCGGTATTTTAGATGTTTCGGGTTATGCCGATGGAAACGGAAAAATTTTGGTTCGTGCTAAATTTGATGTCTCGAAGGATGAGAAACGCATCAATATTAAGGAAATTCCTTATGGAACGACAACCGAAAGCCTTATTGCTTCTATAGAAGGGGCGGCTAAAAAAGGAAAACTAAAACTACAATCCATTAGCGACTTTTCAAAAGCGACTGCCGAAATTGAAATTAAGCTAGCTCGGGGTGTTCGAGCCCAAGAAATGATTGACGCCCTTTATGCCTACACCGATTGCGAGGTTTCTATATCGGTTAACTTGCTCGTCATTAAAGACAGACTCCCAGTTCAAATGACGGTATCCGAGGTGATTCAATTCCATGCGGGGCATTTGCAAAAAGTCTTAAAAGACGAACTTCTTTTTGAACAAGGCAAGTTAAAAGACAAACTGCATGCGAAAACGCTCGAGCAAATTTTTATCGAAGAGCGAATTTATAAGCGAATTGAAACCGAAAAGACGCAAGAGGGCGTTTACAAGGCGGTTCTAACTGGATTTGAACCCTTCATGAATATTATCAAGCGTGAGATTACCGAAGACGATATCGAGCGTTTGCTTAAAATTCCAATCCGCCGCATTTCTCTTTATGATATTAACAAAGCAAAACACGAAATGAACGAAATTAATGCGCGTTTAAAAGAGATTGCGCATCATTTAAAACATTTAGTGGAATACGCGGTGACCACCTTAGATGAAATTATTGCAAGTTTTCCAAAAGAAATTAAGGATCGCAAGAGCGAAATTAAGTCGTTTGAACAGGTGGATATTCGCGAGGTAGTCAAACGGGATCAACCTCTTTGTTACGACAAAAATACGGGTTATTTGGGAACCGATGTGAAAGGCGGAACGGAAGTCTTGCAGGTTTCCGAGTTTGATCGGGTTTTGCTGCTTAAAAAGACAACCTACCAAGTTATTAAGGTTCCTAAAAAGTTGTTTGTCGGCAAAGATCTTTTATATTGTGGTCATGTTGATGAAGAAGTGGCAAATTCTGTCATTTTTAGTTTGGTTTACAAAAATAAAGAAAACCAAGCCTATATAAAACGATTCCAAATTACAAAATTTATCACCGATAAAGTTTACTCATTTATTACTGACGATTGCTCACCTCTAAAATTAACCACACGCGAAAGTATTATCATCAGTTTAGAGTATAAACCAAAACCGCGCCTCAAAACACTAGAAGAAAATTTCTCCTTGCAAGATTATCAGGTGAAGGGAGTGAAAGCTTCTGGGGTAAGGTTGTCTACAAAAGAACTAAAATCTGTAAAATTTGTAGTGGATAAAAAATCAAAATCACAGTAAAATAGATACGAAAACGATAGGAAAGGTGAGTCTATGGGAAATAAACATGCTATTTATGCACTAATTAGAGAGATCTCATTAAAACAAAATCTTTATAAGATTACGACAGAGTCTATTCGAAATTATGGGAAGACTAAGATTTCAACAGCGACGGCAAAAGGAGTTATTTTGCAGGCGGCAGATTTGCAATCATTAGAGAGCATTCTAATCGAATTAGAAGTTGACGGAAAAATTTCATTAGAATACATCGATAAAATGTTACATCGCGTCGTCTATAATGACTTTTTTTCAGAAACGGTAAAATTTACCTATGAAAAAATGAAAATAGATCCACACCTCCCTTTCCCAATTCCAGAAATGTTTAAGCAAGATCTTCCTCCGAATAAGTTTGTAGAGGTCGATGTAAAAAAAGAATTTGTTACATGGCTTGAAAAAGAAGATGCACCTAAAGATCAAATCCTTAAACTTATTTTACCTCAATTTCAATATTCACTGCTTGTCATGACCTATATGTTAAGACAAGATTTGCTCGATGCCTCTATCGATAAAATTGCAAGCTATTTAGAAAAAGAGAGTAACTACGATTACATTCAATCTCGTATTATTACCATCTTAAAAAGTGATAATGATCAAGTTCGTAGAATGATGAAACAACTCAAAGCTAAAGACTCAAGTGCCTATCGAACCATACTAAATCCTAACGCATTTTCGTTTGTTTTTTGGTCCCATTTAGCAACCTCTATTATCAAAGAATATCAAGCAAAAAAATCGGTTTATGTTGGCGATTATGTCTATGCCCAAGCAGCGTACTTAATTGGTTTCTATAATGTCTATTATAAAGGGCGAACTCAACAAACAACCGATAAGGGAGCTGCAATAGAAAAATTTGACCAACTGATAAAAAAAGAGCCCTATTGCTTTTCTTTAAATGATTTTTACTCTTTAAAAGACGATGCCGGAACTTCAATTGCTAAAATCTGTGGCAAGGATGAATTTAATCAACATATACAAAAACTTATCAGTGAACTAGATTCAACGGGCTTGCCAGAACTTGTCTTAATCCGGCTTGCCAATAATAAAGAATATTTTATCTGTAGAGAAATTTATGCCAAATATCTTTTAAAGCAGTTGTCGGATGTACGAGAGGAAATTAAAATCCAAATTGAAGATTCTTGGAAAGAATCCTTAGAGTCGTATAAAAAGACAAGCGAAATGAAATCGGATGCCGATTTTGAAAAGTTGCTCAAAAAACGACTTCGAAATCAAGCACCTATTGTGCTTGCAATGTTAGATTATACTCTAATTATGAGATTGATTTTGGCTGGGGTTATTAAAGAGGCTCAAAAATTGGAACTTTCTTCTATAATAGACGAACCCAATGGAAAATTGCGCCCTTATAGTATCATATTAGATTTAAATAGAACGAATACATTAGCAGATGTTCGCCTCTTATTGCCTGTTCATAAAAGCAATGGTTTCTTAAGTGCATTGTCTCAATTTATCTCTCGTCTTTTTGGAGGAAAACCAAAAGAGTCGGGCAAAAAGAAGAAGAAAAAAGCGAAGAACATGGAATTTACGAAAATTGCTTCAAATGAAGTGGCTGAACAAATCGAAAAGCTTAAAGAAGAATTGTTTGGTAAAAATATTAATGTTCCAGAGACAATGGATCAGCTTATTGCTCAATGGAATCCTCTCATCGATAAGATTGCGAAAGCCAATCTAGTTGAAGACGTCAATAATTTACTAAAGGATTATATTCGAAAATTCAAAAAATCGTACGCGCAGAATGTCCCCGATCGGGAGCGTGTGCAAATGATGGCAGATCAACTTTCTAAAAATGATGCCTTTTCGGAAATTAAACATAAAGAATCATTAAAGCGATATATTATCCTGTATATTATCAATGCTTTGAGTGCAATGAATCTTTATAAATAGATGACGCTCGAAAAAAAGAAGCTACTCGCTAATCAATTTCAAATCTCTCTTGCAACCTTGTCAAACTGGATTCGATGTGGGGTAATCGATAATGATTTTGAGTTTGATGAATGCACGCCTCGTAAAATAGAGCGGTTAGAATCACGAGCAAATCGTCTGCTTAGCCTAAAGCGCCAACGCCTATATTTGGGAATTAAAAAGAAAGAGCGAAAAACTTTGCTTGATTCGTCCGTGGATCAATTTTCGGGCAGTTGTTTGTCGCTTGTTGATGGGGTGATGGCATTGCTTTATCGTTTAGTTGTCTCTGCTTCTTTTGTTGATGAAGGGTGCTTCTATGAATTTTGGGCAGAAGATGCAAAGACATTAGGAATCGATAAAAATCGACTGGTCGCTGTCAGTCAATTTTTTGCAAATTTTACCATAGATTACCAACCCGATGACTTTGCGGGTGCTTTTTATCAATCGATTTCCTCCGTTGGGGATCGCTCGAAATTAGGTGCATTTTATACTCCAGCTAATTTACTCGATACCATAAAGCTAAGAGAAGGGGAAACCGTTTATGACCCTTGCTGTGGGAGCGGAGGAATGTTGATCGCTCTTTTGCACTCTAAAATAGAGAGTCATTTAATTTATGCCTCTGATATTGATCCTATCGCACTTATGATTTGTAAATATAATTTAATTTTGTTTTATAAAAACTTAGAGATGAAAGCCCATTTGTTTGTTCAGGATGTTTTGGATTGGGACAAAAAAGAAGTTTTAAACGCAGACCGAATTATAACTAATCCACCGTGGGGGTCGCGACTTTCAAATGAAACTAAGCTTCGGTTACAAACAAAATTTCCCAGCCTAGAGACATCCGAAATTTTTGTAATAGCACTTTTTTTTGCCTTGCAATCGCTAAGAACCGGTGGCGAGCTACATTTTTTCTTGCCCGAGTCTTTTTTAAATATTGGAGTTCATCGTGGCATTAGAAAATACCTAGTATCTCTTTCTAATCGATATGAGATTAAGCTATTAGGGCAAGCTTTTCCAGGAGTCTTGTCAAAGGCAATACTCTTTAAAGCGACCCATCAATCCCCCGAGCTAATTGTAAATGGTGAGCATTTTTCTTTTCAAGAAATAAATGCTCCCGATTATCTCTTTCCCGCCTCCACCGTTGGACAAGGACAGGTTAAACAGTTTGACAAAGCTCAAAACTTACATCCAGAAAAATGGACCAATATCCAGGGACATGCCCAATTCGGGATGGGAATAGTAACAGGAAACAATTCGCGCTTTCTTGTTTCCCAGACGGAATATCTGTCTAATTCAGAGGCATTTCCCTGCTACCCGATTTTCCGCGGGAAAAATATTATTCCATTTCAAATTTTACCGACCACCGAATACCTTATCTGGCAACCCACCTTATACCAGCAGACCTTACCTGAGAGTAGCTTCCGCAGGCGAAAAATTGTCTACCGATTTATCTCCTCCAAACTCGTCTTCGCCATCGACGAAGGAGGACAATTTTTCTTGAATAGCGGTAACTTTTTTATCCCCGATGGGTTTTATCCATGGGAGAGCATCGTTACCCTATTTAACAGCGAGGTCTATCAGAATTATTTTTCCCAAAAATATGCCACCCATCGGGTATTAAAAAAGCATATTCAACAGCTACCACTGCCAGTTCTAAGTAGCAAAGAACATGCTCTTCTAAAAGAGATTTACAACGAGGCAGTAGCAGAATCTGTTCAATCGGAAAAATGGAAAAAAAAGTATAATTTTCAAATAATGGAACTTCTGAAATTGTAATTATTACAAAAAGAGGTTATTATTATATAAGGAGTTTGTATGAAACGGATTACAAAAATTTTAGGACTTTTATTAGTCGGGTTCGCATTTATTGCTTGTAGCAGTAATGTCGTAAAAACAGAAAATGGGTATTTTGCAAATAAAGAATACCAACCTACAGGAATGAGTACAATTGTTGGTCAAACTGCAGATTATGATGGCGAAAATGCCAATCGGTGGGTTGTAGTACCAGAAGCCTATTTTGGTTTTTACTATACAGATAATATCGATTCATTCACAAATAACGAACAATTATTGTTGCAATTTCCATCGCAATATATGGTTCTCTTAGGATATGCCGAAAAAGCGGGCATCGATTATGCAAATTCAGTCGATTGGGAGAGCTGGCAAAGTTTACCACCAGAAGAAATTCAATCTAAAATCGACGAATATTCTATGGCTATGGCAGAATATGTAAATCCTGTTCTCTCTATATTCGTACTCGATATAAACGATGAAACCTCGTTAGCAAATTTTATCGAATTTAAAACGATTTTTGGGGCAGATGTGCAACCTGTAACATCGTTTAATGAAAAAGAATTATATATTGGCTTTAAGCCAAATAAAAAAGAAGGATTAGATGAAGTCTCAAGCCAAATTCACGATGCCATCGTTGCCGATTACGAAGCCTTCAAGTCGAATGTCTTGCTCTATTCCCCTCTTGTAGCAGACCCAGCTACAACAGAGCGATCGCCAGCTCGTGCGCGAGAGGCCTTCTTGTCCGAATTTACCACAACCGATTCAAATGGAAACGAGGTGACTCAAGAAATTTTTGCTAATTACGATATCACGATGGTCAATGTTTGGGCTACTTTTTGCCCGCCTTGTATCCATGAAATGCCAGACCTTCAAGAACTGTATTCCTCACTTCCGAGCAATATCAACATGATTACCATCTGTACAGATTACGAGGGCAACGAAGATCTAGCAAAACAGATTGTAAGCGATGTAAACGGAACCTTTCCAATCCTTTTACGCAGTAGCTCTCTCGATTCAAATTTTCTACACTCGGTTCAGGCAATCCCAACAACTGTTTTTGTCAACAATAAAGGACAGATTGTTGGTAATTACCAAGTAGGTGCACCTACATCTGAAGGCTCGATTGCAGATAGTTATATGGCTCTTATCAATACTGCATTAGGAATAATTCAAAAATAATGAAATTCCCACGGGTCTTAAAAATCGTCACACAAGTTATTTTGCTTGTGGTGGCGATTTCTTTTTTAACAATCGGTCTCATTCGCAAAGAGCACAAAGATGTTGAACGCAAGGCGACAACGATCTGTCTAGAATGTATAGGGATAGGCTGATGATAAATTTTATCTATCGTTTTCGGGGCTGGATTCAAGCTCTTTTTGCCTTGCTTTCTAATGGCTATCTACTTGGGTTTTTTCAGGGGAAAATATTTAGAGGCGCGACTAAGCAAGTTTGCTTGCCGGGTCTCAATTGTTATTCTTGTCCTGGAGCATTAGGGGCTTGCCCTATTGGAGCCTTTCAGTCGGTCGTTGGGGGCAATAAACGCAGCTTTTCTTATTATGTCGTTGGAACGGTACTCTTTTTTGGTCTATTTTTAGGCCGATTTGTTTGTGGCTTTCTTTGCCCCTTTGGCTGGTTCCAAGATCTATTTTATAAAATCCCCACTCCTAAACTAAAAGTTCCTCGAAAAATCGATAAGCCTTTACGTTATTTTAAATATCTTGTTCTGTTTGTGCCTGTTATTTTGTTGCCCATCTTCTTAACGAATAAATATGGTCTTGCAGATCCCTATTTTTGTAAATGGCTTTGTCCCGCAGGCACTTTAGAGGGCGGGATTCCCCTTGTTTCTACAAATGAAAGTTTGCAGAGCCAGATTGGTTTTTTATTTAGTTGGAAGATGGGACTGCTAATTGCCATTTTTCTCTTGTCTTTGTTTATTTATCGTTTTTTTTGTAAGTATCTATGTCCGCTTGGAGCCTTTTATTCTTTGTTTAATAAAATTTCAATTTTCCAGATGCATATTATGCCATCAGCCTGTGTGAGTTGTGGGAAATGCAACAAGAGCTGCAAAATGAATGTTGAGGTGACAAAAGATATTAATGGCACAGAATGTATTCGCTGTGGTCAATGCCAAAGAATTTGCCCAACTCAGGCAATTGTTTCGGGTTGGTTTCTTAAAAAATAACCTGGATAGGGGCGATAGGATCATACTTGGCTTTCCATGACAATAGATCGTCCCTAAATTCCTGGATTTTGATGAAAGCGGCTTCCGCTCTCCAGATATTGCTACCTGCAAAGGCTTCGATTGGGTCTAGGGAATCGATCATAGCAAGTGTCGCATGGATTTCGTAATTGATAGAGAGGGGATGATAGAGTTTTTGAGGGATTTGAGCATTGAGACCGTACAAAAGCAATGTGCATTTTGCAAATAGAGGATCGAACTCTCTATTAAAACTGTTTGGGGTCTCTAGGGTTAGTTTTTTTCCTGCAATGAGCGCTGGATCTAACTTAAACCAGAATGAAGTGTTGCTAACATATGGGGTAAAGGTTCGCATTGGTAAAGAGACGCAACTAGAGAAGAGCAAAAGTGATAGCGAAAAGATAATAAATTTTAAATTTTTATATTTCATTTTGACCTCTTGTTGTAATTATAATACAGCTTTGCAATTTTTTGAATATAAAAAATGCTAACTATTGTTTATAATTTAAATATTTTGTATTTTCTTTGATAGGAGTATTAGATGGCAAATTGTAGTACATGCGCAACAAATTCAAGTTGTAGCGATAAAAAAAAGGCTAATTGTTCGGTGGTAGAAAATCCTAAAAGTAAAGTCGGTAAAATTATTGGCGTCATGAGCGGAAAAGGTGGAGTCGGCAAGTCGACAGTCACTGCCTTGTTAGCGACAGCCTTAGCACGGGCGGGGAAAAAGGTCGGTGTTCTCGATGCAGATATTACGGGTCCAAGTATCCCCCGAGTGATGGGAGTGTCACGGGAGCGGATGGGTTCCGATGGAGAATCGATGTTGCCTGTGCTTTCAAAAGAGGGCGTCAGGGTTGCCTCTCTTAATCTTATTTTAGAAGAGGAAGATAAGCCCGTCATTTGGCGAGGGGCGCTTATAACAAATACAGTTTTGCAGTTTTGGAAAGATGTCAACTGGGGAGAGCTCGATTACTTGTTGGTAGATATGCCTCCCGGAACGGGCGATGTCGCTTTAACTGTGATGCAATCGTTGCCGTTAGCTGGGGTGGTTATGGTCAGTTTGCCTCAAGAGATGGTTTCACTTATTGTGGGAAAGGCAATTCGAATGGCAGGTCAGATGGAAGTTCCCGTTTTGGGGGTGGTTGAAAACTTAAGTTATATTGAATGTGAATGTGGAAAAAAAGTTCCTTTGTTTGGAAGCGATGGAACAAAAGAGTACTTAACTAAACTTGGAGTAGAATTGCTTGCCGAATTGCCGATGAGCAAAAAGGTGACTGGATTTGGATTATCCGGGGTGAGTGGCCTCGATTCTGAATTGGATTTAATTTTTGATGGGATTGCATTAAAGCTAAATTCTAGTTTATAATGAACTAATATGGTATTCTCTGTAATGGGAGTGCCTTTTTTTGTCATACATTAGTATGACAAAAAAAGTAGGAGTAATGAAAAGTCAATTGGGTGAGCGGGCGTAAGAATTGCGAAGGCTTGCCAAGCAAGCCCGTAGGGCCAAGTTCTGAAGCACGCGACAGTTGCTAGGGGCAACTGGCACCCCTTTCTTGTAATCAAGGAAAAAAGCAAGAAAAAAGGTCGAATTTAATTTGACGAATTTGCGTTATCGTGTTACATTTAATAAAATGCTGTTTTAAGATGGAGAAAAAAATGAAGAAGAGAATTTTTTTAGGATTTATTTTAGTGTTTTCACTGCTAGGTTTTGCAGGTTGTTTTGGCAACGGACAAGGTGGTAGTACTGAGACATGGAAAGGGGATATTTCAATAGACGATATTGAAATGCTCTCGGTTGGAGAAGATGGAGATTTCTATATTTTGCAGTTTACCGATATTCAGTCGGCTACAGTCACTGCGGTTAAGGCGGTTCAGGCAATTATGATTCAGGCCCGCAAACAAGCGGATGCACGTGTTGCAGAGTTGTCTGGAGGAAAGGGTGAAATTGGCCTAGTTGCTTTAACGGGCGACAACTGGGGTGGACCTCTTGGAACCTCTGTTCAAGCGAGTTTAATTAAATTTTTAGATGGATTTGATATCCCCTATGCTCCTGTATATGGAAACCATGACCATGAAGCCGGTGATCTTAGCTATATGGGCGAAGTATGGGAAAATGGGAAAAACTCTCTTTTTAAAATGGGGCCAAAGGATATTTATGGCGTAGGAAATTATATGTTAGCGGTTAAAGATGGCGATGACAAAATAATCACTTCTCTATTGTTTTTAGATAGTAACAGTAGTGAAGTCGATGATCAAGAAACAGCGGATACCGACGACCATAAATTTGGTGGAGCCGGTTACGACTTTATTCGAAAAAATCAAATTGATTGGGCCGTAGATTCTATTGGAGTTCTTAATGCTGAGGCGGGCAGGGCTGCAAACAATAAACTTCCTGTTTTAGCTTTCTTTCATATTCCGATTCCCGAATATCGGGCAATCGGCTTGTATCAAGAAAAATTTTCACCAGCGAAATCGGGGAATCCAAATGACTGGTTACCAATGATTGCAAAAGACGAAGGAGAGGTTTCTTCTAAGACCGATGCTCAATTAGTTTTAAAATCGGCACAAACGGTTTATGATGCTTTAACGATTGACGATGTCAATTATCAAGGTTATATTTATATTAACCAAGGGAAAAAGGGGAGCACGGGATTTGGATTTCCGTATACTCAAGAAAAAATGGCGACAAGAAAAGGTGAAAATGTTTATAACTCGAAAAAAGATGCGGGCTTCTTTCCTACTTTAAGAGAAAATTGATTAAAAGGCGTCTTTGTGGGGCACGACCATGTTAACAACTATGCTTTTACCTACGACGATGTTATGCTAACCTATGGTCTTAAAACGGGCGAAGATTCCTACCACGAAGATTATATGAATGGTGGAACTCTTATCCATATTGATGGTGATACAGGAGAATTTACTATTGAGCATATTTTTGTTGATTTAGATGAAGTTGAAGATGCAAAAGGAATTGATCGATCGTTGTTGCAACACTCTCATAGCCACGAAGATGAGGGACACGGTCATTACCATGACGATGGGAGTTATCACGTTCACTAGAGAATTTTACTGTAAAAACAATAAAATTACCTATTTGTCAATAGCAAATGCACTTTTTACCGATAATTAGTGCATTGTAAAGGCTTTTTTTTTAAAAAAGTTTGACAAAATGAAGAAACTTGGCTTATAATCTACTGCTACTAGAGACAAAAGTAGTTAGGAGGAAAAAAATGAGAGGCAAGTTTCTTTTTTTAGTTTTAATGTTTGCAGTAATTTTTTCGTGTACAGATACAAATGTTACTGTAACTTTTGATGCAAACGGCGGTACAACAATAACCGCAGCGAAAGTTTCAATCGGGAGCCTAGTGACCCGACCTGCCGAACCAACTCGTGAAGGATTTACTTTTATAGGCTGGTTTTCCGATGCAGATTTTACAACGGCTTGGGATTTTAATTCGGATCGTGTGACTTCTAATAAAACACTCTATGCAAAGTGGGAAGAAAATGCTTTGCCTCGCTTAACTGTCACCTTTGAAATGAATGGGGCGACAAGCGAAGAAATTGCACCCATAGATGTGGCCGAAGAGGATACAATCATACAACCCGCAGCGCCCGAAAAAACAGGCTTTAGTTTTGATGGGTGGTACTCCGATGCAGAATTTAATAATCCATGGGATTTTAGCTCAGATAAAGTTGTAGACGATATGACCTTATATGCAAAATGGCTAACTGTATTTACCGTTACTTTTGATTTAAATGGAGAAGGTGCTACAGGTGCTCCAGAGTCACAAGTTGTAGCCGACGGTGGTTTTGCTCAAGAGCCAGCAACTGAACCCGTTTTTAATGGATTTACATTTTTAGGTTGGTATAAAGAAGCTACAGGTGAAACTGCTTGGACTTTTGCTAGTGATAAGGTGACTGACGATACCACTCTTTATGCACAGTGGCTTGATGACAGCATTCCAACATTTACCGTTACTTTTAACCTTAACTACACAGGTGCACCTGCTCCTGAAAGCTCACCGGTATCAGAAAATACCTCAGTTTCAAAACCAACAGACCCAACTCGCGAAGGATGGACTTTTGCCGGTTGGTTTACTGCCGCTACAGGCGGAGACGAATGGGTCTTTACAACGCCCATTACAGAAGCTACCGAACTTTTTGCACAATGGACAGCTTGGAAAGTCGTAGAAACTCCTGTTGTTACTTTTGCAGAGGGGTCTACTACCTTTAAAGGAACGAGTTCCTTTACAATTAGTTGTGCTACCGAGAGTGCTCAAATTCAATATAAAATAAACGGAGAAGCGAATTGGCAAGATTATTCTAATGCAGTAACTGTTGAAAACACCTCTTCTGTCGTTGCAAGAGCAACAAAAGAGGGCATGACCGATTCCGTTGTAAGTGATGCGGTTACTATTACCGAAGTTTTTGTTGTGACATTCAATGGAAATGAAGGTATCCCCGCATTAGCGACAACCGATATTGCCGACGGTACATTGGTAGCTGCTCCACTTTCTAATCCAACACGTGATGAGTTTGAATTTGTTGGTTGGTTTACAGAGGCTACAGGCGGTGCTACTTGGAATTTTGAAACGACTGCTATTGTCGCAGATACAACCATTTACGCTCAGTGGATTGCACTTGGTGTCGTTCATACTCCAGTTGTTGCTTTTGCAGACAATGCAAATACTTTTAAAGTTTCTAGCACTTTTACAATAACATGTGCAACCGAAGAGGCTTCTATTCAATACAAAATAAACGATGGCGAATGGACCGATTACACTGGTAGTGCAGTAGAAATTACAAATACTTCCTCTGTTGTTGCAAAGGCAACTAAAGAAGGTATGACAGGTTCAACTGAAAGCGAAGCGGTTACTATGACCGAAGTTTTTGTTGTCTCTTTTGATGTTGCGGGAGGCACTCCAGCAATCGATTCTATCGATGTCAATGACGGCTTGACAGTCAGTGCACCTACTGCACCAACAAAAGACCATCATGCTTTTGGAGAATGGCAATTAGGCGGCGTAGCTTATGATTTTGCTAGCACTGTTACAAGCGACATCGCGTTAGTAGCAACTTGGACACCTAACACCTATACAGTCTCTTTCGAT
>CAYJGX010000004.1:46617-58088 GCA_964369795.1 uncultured Spirochaetaceae bacterium | reverse complement strand
ATGAAAATTTATCTATTATATATTCTAAAACCTCTTTGTCCTTTTCAGTTATTCCCTTGATGAGTTCGAGGGGGGTTACTGTTTCAGGAAGTATGATAAATTTTTCATTCTTTAATAGGTTCGGGTCGGTAAATAAGTCGAGTTCATCTATTTCAAGGGCAGAGGCAATTTTACTAAGGGTTTTAAGTGATGGAAATTGTTTTCCAATTTCTATAATTGCAATATAATTCGTAGATGTGTCGGATTTTATGGCTAAATCTTCTTGCGTAAATCCCTTTAGTTTGCGGAAATGTTTCATATTTGTAGCTAAGCATTTTTGAATTTTAGTCATATTATTTACTCCTAGTCAATAATACGATAATGCATTGAAAATAAACATTGACATATAACATATAGCATGTTATTATACATACAAAACATTGAATAATAACAAATGTTTTTTTAGCATTTCTATTATCAATTTACGCTAGGAGAATCAAATGAACAAAAAAATGGTTAAGGTAGAAGTGATTATACTTTCATATGTCAAAGAAGAGTTAGAGAGAATTTGCGATCAAATCGGGATTGAAATTCCTGTTGCATTTACATTGTTTGCACGAAAATTAGTAGAGGCAAAAGCACTCCCATTTGCAGTAGACGGAAGTAAAGAAGAGGTTTTCGCCTCTGATTCAATAAGAAATTCTCAAAATCGATTTCGAAAACTTAAGTTGCAATTTAAATTAGATTATCATACAAAATATTTGTTTGATAGCATATGTGAACAGATTGGAATACCTTCTAATACTGCATTTAATATGTTTGCAAAAAAAGTAATAGCAGAAAGAAATTTGCCTTTTAAATTACATAATGAAATAACTCCAAATCAGGTTAATGCACCTTTCGATGTGCCAAAAACGGATTTTAATGTTAATATTAATGGAGCAACGATTGTTCCGAGCGGAACACCCGAACAAGGTCTAAGTCAAGCCAAATCAGAAGAAACAAACATAGATAATACGAATGATGTGATTATAGAAAATAATCCTATTGTTTCTCCTGTATCTGAAAATACACAAACAAAAGATACAAATGCACTAGCAAATCTAAATTCTAAAGTGGCTAATATTTTTAAGAAATTCTAGGAAAAATTTGATATGTTTAATTTGAATAAAGCAATTGATGATATAGAAAATGGTGTTCGAGGTGTAATAATGTCTCGAGTGCAAATTAATGCTTGGATTTATTTGTTGCTTCTATTGTTTATTGGTCCTTTTGGTATTCATAGAATAAGTATCGGAAAGATATGGTCTGGTCTCTTGTGGCTCGTAACAGGGGGATTATTTGGAGTAGGTGTTACACTTGATTTCCTTGCGTTGCTCTATGTTGGAATCAGGGACTGCTATGGAGAAGAATTAGAATATAGTTCTGTCGTTAAAATTTTTGCGAGATGGCTGTTCTTGGTAGGTCTAGTTTGCATAATTTTTATAGTTATAGCTGAAATTATGCTATAGTTGATGCATACTACATATTCAATAAGATTTCTCGTGGAAAAATAATTAAACTATACTAATGGCGTAATTTGAATATTTTTTTATTTAAAAAAATAATATTACTTGACACTTCCGCAATAAATCAGTATATTTATATCAATAATAATATATCGATAATTTAATATCGAATATAAAAGGAGCGGAAATTATGGCAAGATTTACATTACCACGAGACATTTATTTTGGAGCGGGTAGCTTAGCTGAATTAAAGAATGTGAAGGGCAAGAAAGCGATGGTCGTTGTAGGTGGCGGCTCGATGAAGCGTTTTGGCTTTTTAGATAGAACGGTTGCTTATTTAAAAGAAGCAGGAATGGAAGTAGAACTTTTTGAAAATGTCGAGCCAGATCCATCGGTAGAAACAGTGATGAAAGGGGCTAAGGCAATGTTAGACTTTGGACCAGACGTTATTGTCTCCATTGGTGGAGGTTCTCCTATCGATGCGGCAAAGGCTATGTGGGTTTTCTACGAGTATCCGGAAACAAAGTTTGAAGATATAAAAGATCCATTCACTATTCCAACCTTACGAAAGAAGGCGATTTTTGTGGCAGTTCCATCAACTTCCGGAACAGCAACCGAAGTGACTGCGTTCTCGGTTATTACCGACTATGCAACAGGGATCAAATATCCGCTTGCAGATTACAATATTACGCCCGACATTGCAATTGTTGACCCAGAGATTGCAGAAACAATGCCTAAAATGCTAACTGCACATACTGGAATGGATGCACTTACTCATGCAGTCGAGGCCTACGTTTCAACGCTTGCAAACGATTTCACAGATCCGCTTGCATTAAAAGCCATTAAAATGGTTTACGAATTCCTTTACGATTCTTACGACGGAAAGAAAGAGGCTCGAGAAAAAGTTCACTATGCTCAATGTTTAGCTGGAATGGCTTTCTCAAACGCACTTTTAGGAATTGTTCACTCTATGGCACATAAAACAGGTGCAGCATTTGAAAAAGGTCACATTCCTCACGGTTGTGCGAATGCGATGTATTTGCCACAAGTGGTTCGTTTCAATGCAAAAGATGCAAGAGCGGCAAAGCGTTATGCAGAGATTGCAAAATTTGTTGGTTTAAAAGGAACAACCGATGCAGAGTTAGTCGATGCATTTGTTAAATCTATTGAAGATTGTAATGTCCGTTTAGATATTCCTTCTTGCATTAAAGATTTTGAACATACAATGGTATCGGAAGAAGAATTCCTATCTAAGGTCGACGCGATTGCTGCAAATGCAATTTCTGACGCTTGTACGGGTTCTAACCCACGACAACCTTCTGTTGCAGAAATGGTCCAGCTTCTTAAAGATTGTTATTATGGGAACCCTACAACGGTCTAAGAAAAAGGCAAATTTAGAACAAATTAAGATGGCACCTTCGGGTGTCATTTTTTTATTAAATTAACTTAACTTTAAAAAAGCCTTGCCCATTTTCTCATTTCCTTATATTATTAGTTGATGGAGGAAATATGAAAAACCGTCTTTTAATTTTTCTATGTATTGTTATCACACTTTTTACTTTTAGTTGTCATTCTGCAAAACAACCCGAAGTGGTTGCTTCGTTTTACCCTCTTTATTTAATGGCAGCGAATTTATTGCAAGGTCTTCCCTACGAGGTGGCTTTTATCGATGCGGGAGAGGGCGGCTGTGCCCACGACTACGCTTTAACTCCTACCGACAGAATGCTTGTGGAACGCGCTAAAGTGGTCGTCTCTATGGGCGACGGTTTTGACTCCTTCTTAGATGGAATTAGACATGCTAAACCTAATCAATTCTGGATTTCTGCTAGTGCGTTTATCTCAACCGATCAAAAAATTTATCACGAAACCGACCATCAACACGATCATCAACACGACCACGATGGATGCACTACATGTAGTTCTCATTCGACAAATCATGTCAACAATCATTTTTTCGCATCGCCACGGCTTTATTTGTCGATGGCAAAAGGAGTTGCGCGGGAGCTATCCTCTTTTGTAAAGTTTGATGAAGTTGAACGGTTAGAGAGTAATTTAGATGCCTACGAGGTTCAATTGCGGGCGCTCATGGGTGAAGTTGATGCGCTAAGGGCGATGGTTGATGGAATGACGGTTTTGAGTCAGCATTCGGCATTTGATTATTTAGCAAACGATTTAGGTTTGTCAATCATTGGGGTTTTACAAGAGAGTGAGGAAGAGAATTTGTCATCTGCAAAATTGATGGAGCTTTCGTCACTTATTGCGGAGAAAGATTGTAAGGCGGTGCTAGGAGAAATTGGCTTCTCCGATAGAATTCCAAATCTATTAAAAAAAGAGACGGGGATTTCTGTTTTGTGGCTTGATTCGGTGGCGAGTGCCTCAAAAGAGATGCGACGAAACGATTATGAGCTTCGAATGCGGGCTAATATAGATTTAATTCGGTCACTCGTTAAATGATAGAGTTTAAAAATCTTTCTGTTAATTTAGGTGGAGTCTCAATTTTAGAATCGGTTACGGCGAATCTCCCTATGGGGAGTTCGACGGCGATTGTCGGGCCAAATGGCGCGGGCAAAACGACTTTGTTGCTTGCACTTTTGGGAGAGATTCCTTATTCTGGGGAAATAAAATATAGCGGGGCGGCGAAGCCGCGCATCGGTTATGTGCCTCAGAAGCTTTTTTTTGATAGGGAGATTCCGCTAACGGTGTTGGAGTTTTTAGCACTTGGGTTGCAACGACGTCCTCTCTGGCTAGGTGTTGCTAGCCGTGTGGTGCGGGTGGCTTCTGAGCTGTTAGGGTTAGTCAATGCGACCGACCTTATCTCTAGGCGTTTGGGAGCTCTTTCGGGGGGTGAATTGCAACGCGTCTTGCTTGCAAAAGCTCTTGCCCGAGATCCAGAACTTCTTATTTTAGACGAACCTGCCGCTGGGGTCGACTTGCATGGAGAAATGATATTTTGCGAACTTTTAGAACGCCTTCGTAACGAAAGAAAATATACTCAACTCATGGTAAGCCACGATTTAGCAACCGTTAGCCATCATGCTGACCATGTCATTTGCCTAAATGGCGAAGTTATCACAGAGGGCGAACCAGCAACCGTGCTTACTCCCGAAAATTTAGCCAAACTTTTTGGCATCCATATGGGCTCCTTTACTCCCGATGGTAACTTTAACCTCAACCTTAAAAAATTGCATATCTCTGAGCTCCCGAAAAAAGAGGGCTGTGGTTGCGGAGGTTGTCATGAATAGCATCATTTCTTTTTTTGAATATGATTTTTTCGTTCGCGCTCTGATTGCGCTTATCCTTCTTGCTCCCATGACAGCGATGATGGGCGTCCAAGTGGTGAATGGGCGCAAAGCCTTTTTTGTCGATGCGGTGAGCCATACCTCTTTTGCTGGGGTTGCTATGGGAATTATTCTTGGGGTTTCTCCTTATATCACGATGCCTGTAGTCGCTGTGATTATTGCTTGCTTAATTATTTACTTCGACAAAAAGAGTAAACTATCTGGCGATTCGGTTGTCGGGGTTCTCTTTTCTGGAATTGTAGCCTTTGGGCTTGCGATTGTCAGTCGAAACCCTAGTGTGCGGCGTGATGTCAATCGTTTTTTATTTGGTGATATTCTTGCAATCACTAATGGAGAAATCATTTTTCTTGCAGTTATTTTACTCGTGCTTATCTTATTTCAAATTTTCGCTTTTAACTCTTTGCTTGCAATCGGTTTAAATGCGACGCTTGCGAAAGCTCATGAAATGAAAGTTAAACGCTTCCAATATTTGCAGGCAATTTTATTGGCTTTAGTGATTATTTTTTCTGTTTGGTGGGTGGGTGTTTTTCTCGTAACTGGGCTTCTTATTATTCCTGCCGCAACAGCACGAAATTTAGCAAAGACAGCACGTGCGATGTTTTATCATTCAATTGTCATCAGTTTCTTATCATCTGTTATTGGACTCTTTATTTCGATTCCTTTGCAAATGGCAACAGGCCCAACCATTATTTTGGTAGCACTTGCCTTTTTCTTTTTATCTATCTTAATCGCAAAAATGCAACGTTAAATTGGAATCGACTGGACGGTTATTGCAAACCGTCTTGCCACGATATAAACGCTTCGGTTGCACTAAACCGCCTAGGCCATTCCAATTTAGTTGGAATCATGCCTATACTGAAACCCAATCGAGAAGCTTCGCCCCAGAGGAGTCGTATATTGATGATATCGTAATTCGTGGTTTAGCAAATTATCGCCACTTAGAGTTAAGTAAAAATCTTTAAATCCAATTTTTGCCTTAATGTTAAATTCACAAAATGGGTCGATATCGGCATACCCAGAGTATCCTGCAAGGTAAAAGCCAACATTGATATACTTTTTGTAGGCAAAAAAGAAATTACTTTTAAAAATATGTTCATGGGCATATCCAAATGGACTCTTGTCGTCATATTGCCCATAGGCAAATTGATAATTGATGTTTCCACCGACATGGAAGTCTTCCTTTATTGTGAAGTTTGCATCGAAATAGAGTTCCGTTCCTTGGAAATTTAAGGTATCCACATTTTCACTGGTGTTATTTAACCAGTATATGGCATTCCATTCTTTTCGCAGAAAATAGACTGCTCCTAAGTTTATTTCTTTTATAGGTTGATAGTTTAACTCGGTATCGAAGGAAATATTTTTTTCATCGGTTAGTTTTGGATTTGGATCATAGCCAGTTGTAGCAAAATAGAGCTCACTTAAACTCGGCGCTCGGAAACCATTTGCAACCGAATTTTTAAGAGTCACTTTTTCATTGTTATCTAAATAGAATAATAGACCCAGTGCCCCCGATGGAAAAAAGAAAGAACGATCCCCGGTAATAGCGCTAAATTGAAAGGAGTTCTCGATAACCGCCACTTTTCTTTCATTTGGCATTGCGAGATGGATTTGCAAATGGGCAGCGGGTTCAATCATTTGGCGCGTAACGAGCGTGTTTGCCATACTTGTCGAGTCTACAAAGTCGGCTTGCAAGTTTAAATTGGCATCAAAAAAGAGCGAATGTTGATCAAAGTAATGATCTAATTCGTAATTGTTTTGTAAATTAAGAGAGAAAGTCGTATTGATATCGCTTGCCATGTCTGTTGGATTCCATCTAGAATCGATTGGGCGAAAGGAAAAACTACCCGAATAACCCACTTCTTTCAATTCCCACTGGAAAAGGTGCAGAGACTGAAAATTTTGAGTGGTTGTTCCAATGATTTCTTGAGTAAATAATTCTTCTATAAAGTTGATGAAAGTAAGCTTATATTTTGAGGTCTCTTCACCCCATATTAAGTTAAGATTTGCAAGATAACTGTTGTCGACCGTGTCCCCAAAAATAATAGGAATGTCTGTCGGATTATAAACAAATTCCGCTCCAACAGATAAACCCGACTGCTTTTCTTCGGGGTTAGGGTTGGTAAGGGGAGTCGAAAATTGAAAAGAGAAGAGATGCCCGTTTAAATAATCGTAGAGATATCTAGCTTCTATCGATTTTTTAGTTGGAGCAGAAGTGACAATGTTTAAGGCTCCCGCAGTACTTCCATTACCAAAAAAAGCTCCTCCAGCACCCCGGTAAAGTTCTATTTGGTCAATAAAAGAGGTTGGGATTTTAGATGGATCTCCACCTCCAAATCCAAGCGGTGAAACAATATTGACCCCATTGATATGTGTTGATACCTGACTAGAACGGCTTCCCCGAACGCTAATAGAATTGATACTGGCCCGATTGCCACTGGTGTTTAACATGTTGCCTGGGATAAGATCTAGCGCTTCACTTGCATCGTCGAGTAGATATTGCTCTAATTCTTCTTTTGTTACGGTGATAACTGGTGCTGTCTCACTAGCAATGCTAGTTCCCGTGGCTTGAACCTCTAGCTCAATTTGAACTTCTTCACTTTTTGCAAGCTTGATAGCTTCTTCGCTTATCTCTTGCGCCGATAAAAAAAAGAGGGTGCTTGGCACCATCAATATAACAAATGCCAAAAACCCTCTTTTCATTTTGATATCCCCTTTTATTATTCACACTCTTACTTTTAACTTTAAATCACAGAGAGAAAATTTGGCTAAAGCAAGCTTTAAATAATTTTCTTCTGTTAATTTAAAGTTCAATCAAACTTACTGTGTATAATAATAGATTGACATATTAAGATTGATTAATAAAGTGTAAATGCTTTATCGACTAATTCGTTAAAATCTTTTTCAACTGATTTTACCAAAAGAGCCTTTTTATGTCCATTAGAATTGAACTCATAAACGAATTTTTTTAGTAAAAGATCTAATTCTTTGTTAAATTCGTCTGCATTTGCACGCATTTTAATAAGTTCACGAACCGTTTGAACCTTCACATAATCTTCGGTTCCATCGTGCCATTTTTCAATTCTTGTTGAAGTAATAAATGGCTCGGTCTCGGTTCCTGGATAAATTAGCCAACAGTCTCCCGCAGGCCAAGGACCAAAAGCACTTTCATTGTGAGGGTCTGCATTCCAGCTATTGTAAGCCCATCGTAAAACACCACTGTAATTGTGTGCAATGGCATACCAACCAAGCCATTGAGCTTCTGCTGGGTCAGAGAAAATAAAGGTGTTTGGATATTTTGGGTGAACGCAAACATAGAAAGTGGTAATTTTCCCATTATCTAATCGATTTTGGATCCACTCTGGTGTAATTTCGGTTGTGTGGTTCAAAATAACAGAGATGTTGTCGATTGTTTCGGTAATCTTAGCTTGGTAGTTACAGGCTGATGTTATAAGTAGTTTAGGTGCTACCTCTTTTACAAAATAAATAAGAGTTTCCATAAGTTCTTCTGGCCGTTCATCCATAGAAATTGCCGTTTTTGAGATCCAACCTTTGCCTTCTAGGTGTCGTTGAAAGTCTGTTAAGAAAGGTTGCCAGTGTGCTTCAAATTCGGGTGAGCCTGGAGTTGCGACAAGCGTTTCTAATGTTCCAGAGGCTTCGTTGACATAGCCAAATTTATTGTGCCAAGGAATCATGGAATAGCAATGAATCGCTTCATCGATACCACAACTTGCAGCAAATTCGACCCATCGATCAAAAATGGTATAATCATATTCCCAAGTACCATCTGTTTTCTTTTTCCATTCGATCATCGCTTGGAAGTCGTCGTGAGTTTGTCCGTTCCAAGGTTTATCAATCATGGATACCGTAACAGCTCTTTGTCCCATGTAGGCAAGCTTTTCTAAGTATGGGCGCATAGCTGCAAAGTGTTCATCGCTCCAAAGTTCGACATTGTGTTGAACGGCAAATGAATATGGGTTTTGCCAGAAATCTAGGTGATAAGTAGATTCTGCAACTGGGGGAAGTTCTAAATTTAAAACGTTAATATTGAGCGGAAGGGTGAATACAAAATTATTCATTGATGTTTTTGCTACAAGGTCAAACTCTGCCATGCCCGTTTCTACTTCTGTTGGAAGTTTGATTTGGATCCACATAGGTAGAATTTCTTTCGCGTTAAGAGTTAGCGTTTGGTTTGCGACGATAGGATTCATACTGTCGGCATAAAGTGTTCTTGTGTCGCCTTTAACCCACCCGAGCTTATAGAGTGTTGCAAAGGGGAGTAGTTGTTTAGCTACATTGTTCTTTGCAACAAGTTTAAATTGAATTTCGTCTTCTGTGAAAGAGTAAGCTAAAAACTGAGCATTTAAATACTCGCCTTTCCAAGCTGTAAAATTTCCAGAATCTTCTAATGGAATAGCAGAAGGGCTTGTTACATTGGTGAGTCGGTTGCTATCGCATACAAATCCAATTCCTTGAGGCGCAAGCTCTTCCGACCATTTGTTGCTTTGGCACCCAAAGTTTAAGAATGCCAAAAGAGTGATTAAAATAAGTAGTAGATTTTTCATAATTCATTTTAGCATGAAAACTATAAAATGTGGATTATAAAAAACTAAAAAAAGCTAAAAAAAGAGATTTTTTCTATTTATCTTTAGAGATCGATACTATATGGTTTTTGCTCGATTAAGATTTGTCTGAAATTATCTGAACTCATGGGTCTAGCAAAATAATAGCCTTGTGCATAGTCACAGCCGACTTCTCTAAGCCATGCTGCTTGAGTAGCGGTTTCAACACCTTCTGCCACTACTTTCATATTAAGATGTTTTGCCATGTTAATTACATCTGTAATGATGACTGGGCTTTTTTCATTTGTATCCTTGAGATCTAGGAAGGTTTTGTCTAATTTTAGTATGTCAGCGTCGACAGACGAGAGTCTATTTAGCGAAGAGACTCCAGCTCCAAAGTCATCGATTGAAATTACAAATCGGAGGTTTTTAAATTTAGTGACAGCGGCAAAGAATGCGCTAGCATTTGCCTCGACTGCACTTTCGGTCAGTTCAAGCTCAATTTTATTTGAGTCAACACCGTGGCGAGCAAGTGTTTCTGATATGCGTTCAACTATATCGTCTGCAAGAACTGTATGTGCCGACAAGTTGACAGAAATGCAAGGAATATCAAATTCATGGTTGTGTTTTTTTATCCATCGACAAACTTCGTCAATAACATATAAATCGAGGGAAGGGATAAAGCCGTTCTCTTCAAATACGGGGATGAATTCATCGGGGAAAATTTTGTTTCCTTCATTGGGATGCCAACGAACGAGTGCCTCAGCACCGCTAAGTCTTAAAGTGGTGAAGTCAATTTTTGGTTGAAATTCGACTACAAATTCGTGATCTTTTAAGGCTTGCTCCATGCGGAAAGTGATATTGATTTTATTTTCGTATTGCTTTCGCATTTTGTCATCGAATGAAATAAAGGTTGTTTCGTGTGAGGATTTCCCGCTGACTCTTGCATTATCGGCTTGAGCAATTAGCGAAGTTCCTTTTGCTTTGATGTCATCGATGATGACATTTCCAAACGATAGGGAGACTTTGTATTTTTGATGAATATTATTTTCGATTGCAGGTAGGATGGTCGAATTGTAGATTTGATAAATGGAGCCGCCATCGTCTAGTGTTCGGAATATCAGAAATTGATCGGCAGATCTTCGGCTGATAATCGCCTTTGTATTATTGAAGGCCTCCTTTAGAGAGTTTGCGATAGCAGTGATGAGCGTTGTCCCGCGTTCGGTGCTAAAATGAGTATTGATGGTTTTAAACATATCGATATCGAATGAGATAATTTCGTATTCGCCAGGCATTGCCTTTTCTAAGGTATCGTCGATGGTTTCTCTGAATTTTTGAATAGTCATCAGTCCTGTGAGGGGGTCGGTGTTATAAGACTTAAGAAGCGCTTCTTGTTTGCTAATTTGCTGGCGATAATAAAGCGCAATGAATGCTACCGCGATGACAAATAAGCTGATAATAAAATAATACCAATTTACCTTTATTGTCTCCCAAAGGCCTCCCTTAATTTGGGGGAGACCCTTATTGGCGTTAATTTCGATGATGGCATCGTATTCGCGTTTTGTGATCCTGTCTGCCATAATATTGAAAATTGGAATGTAGTCATCTGCTATTTTTTTGTTGATGAAAAATTGCATAGTTGAAGCCGTGTCGATGACCATAGTGGCTGTATGCATTTTTTCAAAATAGATTTCTGTGTATGAGGTTTCACTTTCGGTGCATATCATAAGGGCTAGTTCATTTGCTGCAAAACTATCTAGGAGTTGGTGCCAGTTGTTATAAAAGGTAAACTCTGCACCCGGAATTACTTTGTTAAATGCATCAAAATCGATGGTTCGATAGGGAAGGGCTCCGATTTTAGGATTTGACGCTAGAATATCTTTTAAGACAATGGTATCAAAGGCATCTGGGTTGATAATGGCATACATCGGTATTTCGTAATAGGGCTCTGTCGATAGATAGTCTTCATAGTCATAATCGTCGTCGCCATAGAGGGTGAGAATGATGTCAAAATTTTTAACTTTACTTGGGGGATCATCTAAGTCGAAGGGGTGGTAGTTGACTGCAAAGCCATAGCGCTTTGTATAATAATTTAATACGTCTACCATGGCTCCTGCTGGTTTGCC
>CAYJGX010000004.1:35711-46607 GCA_964369795.1 uncultured Spirochaetaceae bacterium | reverse complement strand
ATTTATTTCAGCTAGGGTTAGTCCGCGATGGCTGATTTCGATATTTTCTGCAAGATACTTTTCTTCAAGTTCCATGAAGAAATTTCCTTCGGTTTTAATGACTTCCCAGAATGCTGCCTCTATTTCATCTATCAAACTGCTATTTTCAAAACTAGAAATTAAAAACAAATTGAAAACACCGAGATTTAATATATTGTTGAGTTTACGCGCAGTGGGATTTTCTGAAAAAGCCATGTATAGATCGGCGTCTAGGTTCATATAGCTTCCCGTTTCGCCGTAAATATAATTGATTGAAATATTGTTTTGCTTGCAAAACTGATCAAGGGGTTCCATTCCAATGTTGTCACTAAAGGTGGCGACGGTTTTGCCGTCGATAGCAGATAAGTCGGAATAGCGAATATCCATATCCTTTGACATTAAGGCAAGATAAGTTTTGGAAAATGGAAAGACAGAAAAATGGACTTTCTCTCTTCGCTCTCTACTGCGAGTGTCAAATCCTCCTACATCGACATAACCGCTATTGACTGCATCCATCATGCTTCCACTGATAGGAACGAATTCAAATTTAAAGTTGCTCACTTCCGCTATTTTTTGGAAAATTTCGTACCCGTAGCCTTTGTTGTTCAGACTATTTAGGTCGACAACGATGTCGTCATAGAATGTGTAATATCCGATTCGCACTGGGATCTCTGTCTCTTGGGCAAAAAGGCTTAGTGTAGGGTTTGTTATTGTGAGTATAAAAAAAGCGTAAAGTGCGAATAATCTTTTTTTCATTGCTTCCTCTTTGATTGTTTAGTTATTATATACAATAGTTATATTATACACCATAAAAACGAGTATGTGCAAAAAATGTTAGAAATAATTATTTATTTCTGATCATACCCACAGAAGAAGGTTCGCAGTAGGTAAAATTGAATTTTGAGTAGAGTTTATCGACAGGCTTTACAGCAATTAAGGTGATGTAGGAATCATTGTCTGCTATTTGGTCAAAGAAATGATCGATCTCGCTCATAATCAATTTGCCTATTCCTTTTCCTTGATGTTTTTTATCGACCATAATATCGCTAACTACAAAAGTGATTGCTCCATCACCAATAATTCTTCCCATTCCAATTAGTTTATCTCCATCACGAACAGAGACGACATAAATAGAATTTTTTAATGCAATGTTTGCATTTTTAAGCGACTTCTCACCTCCTCCCATATTGGAGGCTATTCGTAAGTCTACATATTCTTGTGCGGTTGGTAATTCTTTGCTTATTTGCATAAAGCCTCCGATTTTTGATTTATTTAATTTCTGCCGGGTAGGAGTTTAAGGCGCCAAGCTTGATGGATTTTGCGGTTGCCTTCGAAATCGGGGTCGATGGTATTTCGAGAAATCTCTTTGATTTCGAAATCCTCGAGTTGGGTGTAGTCCATACGGAATTTGCGAAAGTTGTTGGAAAAGAGAATTTCACCTTCTGGGGCGAGAATGGCTTTTGCCTTATGGATGAGATCTAGGTAGTCGCGCTCGACAACAAAATCTTTGTCGGTTTTTTTGGAGTTTGAAAAGGTGGGTGGGTCGATATAGATTAGGTCGAAAAAACGTCTCTCGTTGGCAAGGAAGGTTTGCGAGTCTTCGCGGAAGAATTTATGGTTTCGTTCTGCCATGCGATTGAGACGAATATTTTCTTTTCCCCAGTCGAGGTAGGTGCTAGAGAGGTCGACCGAAATCGTTTCGGCACCCGCTGCTGCGGCATAAACGCTTGCTGTACAAGTATAGGCAAAGAGGTTTAGGAAGCGTAGCGGTTTGTCTGTCTTTTCGCTTCGTTTTGCCTTTTTTTCGAGAAGAATTTGGCGGATGAGTTTTCTAACTGGGCGGTGGTCGAGAAAAAGGCCGGTATCGAGGTAGCGGTCGAAGTCGACTCTGAATTTAAGGCCATCTTCGTTAACTGTGTAGGCATTAAATTGATTTCGGCTTTTCTCGTATTGTTCTTTGCCCTTTTGCTTTTTTCGGACTTTAAGGTGTACTTTGTCGGCAGGAATTTCTAGAAAACTTGGTACGGTGTCGACAATGATGTTTAGGCGGCGGCTTCGAGTTTGCTGGGCGATAGTCGGAGGAGGAGCGTATTCTGCTATGACGCAGTGAATACCTTCTTCGTTGGTGTTGTAGATGTCGATGGCTGCCGCATATTCTGGCATGTCAGCGTCGTATAAGCGGTAACATTGAGTTCCTGTGTTTTTAAGCCAAGTTTTAAGCTGTTTTGCATTTTTCTTTAATCGGTTTAAGAACATTTCTTGGCCTTGTTGTTCTTTCTCGCTTCGAAATGTTTCTTTTTCGAGGTCTGCAAAATCGTAGCATGCGAGGACAGATTCAATTTGACCGTTTTTAAGTGGGTTTGTCTTGTAGGGGCGTAGTCCTGTTGCAATGGAAAGTTGTTTACTTCCAGCAAGGAATGCCATCTTCCAACCTGGGAAGCGGGTTGGAAAGGTAGTTCCGATTCGGCGGCATAGATATTCCGCCTCTCGGACTTCGCCAATTCTCTCGCCGTAGGGCGGGTTGACCGCTATAAATCCAGCTTGCCCGTTAATAGAGAAAATTTCTGGTTTTAAATCGAAGATATCTGCATGGATGAGCTTAATAAAATTCGTGAGACCGGCAGCTTCGATGTTTGTTTGTGCTGCAAGAAAGGCTCGCTCATCAATTTCCACAGCAGTAAACTGTAATCCCTCAAGTTTTTTGTATTGTTCTGGCAAGTTGCGTTTTGCCTCTTCGCAAATCGTTTGCCAAATGGCGTTTTTATGCTTCTTCCATCGTAGAAACCCAAAAAATTTCCGATTGATTTGAGGCGGAATATTGGCGGCCATATGCAGCGCCTCGATTGCGAAAGTGCCCGACCCCGCCATGGGATCTAAGAAAGGACGCTTTTCTGCGGCCGCTTTTTCCCAGCCGGCTCGCTTTAAAATGGCGGCAGCAAGGTTTTCTTTAAGCGGGGCTGCGGTAGGGATTTTTCTGTATCCGCGTTTATTAAGCGGTTCTCCAGAGAAGTCTAATGAAATAGTACAAATGGTTTGCCAAATACTAAGTGCGAAACGAAGATCGGGGAGCTTCGGCTCGACTGAGGGACGTCTACCCGTCTTTTCTCGCATGCGATCACAAATGGCATCTTTTAATAGCATGCCCCCGAACATCGAGTTGACAATTTCTGTGTTACGGGTAGAACCAATTTTACAATCTATGGAAATGGTGCTGCCTTCCGGAATTTCTTGTTCCCATGCGTATTGCACCGCCTCCTTATAAAACTCTTCTCTATTAGCTGCATTGAATTTAGTTAGAACTACTAAAACACGGCTAGCAAAACGAGAGTGTAAACAAAGCGAGTAGGCTGTTTTTAAAGGAGCTTGGATTTCTACCTTTCCTGGTTTTTCTGTTGCGCTAGTCGCTCCTAAAGAAAGAGCCTCTTCTTTGCAGAGAGGCTCTAATCCATGGGGAACAATCACAACGATAGAATATAATTGATCATGGTTCATGGTTGGTTGATTCCTATTTTTCGGGTTTGATTAAGTGACTTCCGTCGAAACAAGCATAGCAATAATCGTCTGGAAAGTCTACCGTCGTTTTGAGGTTTTCTAAGGGTAAGAAACGAACCGAATCGGCTCCAATAATTGTGGCAATTTCCTCTGGAGTGTGGCTGTTTGAGATGAGTTCGGTTGTTGTGGGGATGTCGATGCCATAGTAACAAGGAAAATGGAGTTCTGGCGAAACAGGTCGAAAGTGAACCTCTTTAGCTCCCGATTCTCGTAAAATTTTGATAATGATTTTAGAAGTGGTTCCACGCACGAGGGAATCGTCTACAACGACTACCCGTTTTCCTTTTAAAACAACGGGGTTAGCATTTAACTTAGAGCGAACCATCATTTCGCGGGCTTCGGGAGTTGGAAGAATAAAACTTCGGGCTGTATAAACATTTCGGATAAATCCCATTTCAAAGGGGAGCCCCGATTCCTTAGCATAGCCTAAAGCGGCAATATTTCCCGATTCTGGCACCGAGATGACAATGTCTGCCTCTAGCCCATTGGCTCTATCGATTTTTGCCACTTCTGCCCCCATGCGCTGTCGACATGTATAAACGCTTTCTCCAAAAACTTCGGAATCGGGTCTGGCAAAATAGATGTGTTCAAAGACGCAGTGTCGCTTAGGAGTGTTTTTGTCGCCAAAGAAAAGGCTTTCGATTCCTTCGTCGGTGATTATAACAATTTCTCCAGGTTCAACCTCGCGGTAGTTTCTAAAGCCAACACTAGTGAGAGCACAAGTTTCCGAGGCAAGCATGTGAACCGATTTGTCTTCGTTCCATGCAAGGTAGAGGGGATGGATCCCGCTAGGGTCTCGTAGGCCAATGAGTTTTTTTTCGTAGGTGAGTACAAAAGAATAAGAACCTCTTATCTTTTTTAAGATATCTAGAAAAGCTTCTTCTACAGTTGCTTTAGTGCTTCTTGAAAGAAGGTGGAGTATGAGTTCTGTATCTGTTGATGTTTGGAAGATAGCGCCTTCTTTGTAGAGTTCGTCTCGGATTTCCGTAGCGTTGACTAATGCACCATTTTGTGCAATGGAAAATTCTCCTTTGCAACAGTTAACATGCAAAGGTTGAGCATTTTCTACCTTATAGCCGTCGTATTTGGTGTAGCTAACGTGTCCAATTCCTACTTTAGAAGAGATATCTTTTTTTAGGTAGCGCGAGAGCACTTTAGAAACAAGACCTAAATCTTTGTAACAGTAGATGTGGTCGTGGTTCATGTATGCCACGCCTGCACTTTCTTGCCCTCTGTGATTTAATGGAAGCAAAAGGTGAAAGAGTTTTCGCGGAATATTCATAGGTTCCTTGGAGTGAACTCCAGCTAAGCCACAGTAATGTTTGATTTTTGTTTCTATATTCATATACATTTATACTATTTAGGAGGCCCTTTTTTCAATCCATTTTTTGAAATATTAAGAAAAAAAACAATAGTTAACATTTGTCAACCTATAATTATCGGAAATAAAGTCAAAAAACTTTAGTATAAAAAAATAAATTGTTGACAAATTTTTGCATTAGGACTTATTATAAATGTAACTAAGTGGCGAATTGTGGGTAAAACTGGGAGGTAGAACTATATTTGTGTCATTAAGTGGTAGATATTTTGTTAGTAGGACATTATTATAATAGTATCGATGAAAAAGGACGACTCTTAATTCCCTCAAAATTCAGAAATGAAATTGAGGGCGGTACTGTAGTGGTTGCACCTGGAATCGAACGCTGCTTGCGAGTTTTCACTCTAGCTCAATGGAATGTAGTTGTAAAAGAGATTATGGGTTCGGGTTCGATGTTTCAAAGGGAAACAAGAGAACTTGTTAGGACTTTAATCTCGCCTGCATTTGAATGCGAAATTGACAAGGCCGGCCGAATATTAGTCCCTGCTAATTTGCGTGAAAAGGTCGGTTTGTCAAGAGATGTCTATGTCATTGGCGCTGTAGAGTATCTTGAATTGTGGGATCCAACAGAGTTTGATGGGGAGACAAATGGAGTAGAGACTCAAGTTGCTGAGATAGCCGAAAAAATTGGCAATCACTATGCAGAAAAGAAGAAGATGGAAGGCTAAGATGACGCCTATTCATTATTCTGTCTTGTATCGTGAGGTACTTGAGTTTTTAGCTCCAGAAAAAGAGGATTCTCTTTTTTTAGATGGAACTTTAGGGGAGGGAGGGCATTCTTTAAGGATGTTAGAAAAATATCCCACCTTAAAACAGATAGGTTTAGATGCTGATCCTGTGATGTTAGAGCGGGCAAGGCAAAGGCTTATTGAATATGCGAGTCGAGTCGATCTTCGAAATGTCTGGTTTAATCAGTTTTTAGCCGATTACCCAGCGGAATTAAAGAGACCCGATCGAATGTTATTTGATTTGGGTATAAGTGTCTATCATTACGAAGGAACTGGGAGGGGCTTTTCGTTTCGAAAGGATGAGAAGCTAGATATGCGCTTAAACCCAAATCTAGGCTTATCCGCCTACGAGGTAGTCAATGATTATTCTCAAAAGGATTTGCAGGATATTTTTTCCTTGTACGGGGAAGAGAAATATTCGGGGCGGATTGCTAGAGTTATCGTCGAGTCAAGAGAGAAAGAAAAGATTGAAACGACCGAACAATTAGCAAATTTAATAAGGGGAGCGGTTCCAGCAGAAGCCCGATATGGCCACATTCATCCTGCAACGCAGGTCTTTCAGGCAATAAGAATTGAAGTGAATGGGGAATTAGATCGGCTTAAAGAGATGCTAGAATCGGCTTATCGAGTTCTTGAATGTGGTGGTCTTTTAGGAGTCATTACCTTTCATTCGTTAGAGGATCGATTAGTAAAGAACTTTTTCTCGGAGAAGCATAAAAAAAACAGGCGGTCTGTTAATAAATATGCGATTCAAAAGGAAGAAGATTTACCCTTTGCAGAGTTGTTGTTTAAAAAACCAATATCTGCGAGTGAGTTAGAGGTTTCTGAGAATCCACCATCGAGGAGTGCTCGATTGAGGGTTATAAAAAAATTGCGGGAGGAAGAAATAGATGCGCAAGTCTAGCATGGTTATGATTTTTATGGCTATAACATTGCCTGCGATGATGTTTGCTCTGTTGTGGCAATCGGGTCGTTATGGAATTGTAGAAGACGAAATTGCTCGGCTAGAAAGTGAACAAAAAGCCTATTTTATGCAAAATCGTCGCTTGATTTCGCAGGTAAGTATGTATGATTCCCCTGCAAAAATTAGTGAGGTGGCCGAAAATAGGCTTAAGCTCATTAAGGATGAGGAGAGAGATGTCATTAGAATTGTGTTGGTGGCAGAATAAATAGGGGAGAGCTAATGCTAAGAGGTAGCAGTAACGAATCACAGAATTTTCTCTTTACAGCTTTAGAAGCGACAAAAATAACAAAGGGTCTCCTAGTGGGTGACCCTCAACGAGTTTTTAGTGCCTTATCTATTGATTCTCGTAAAGTAGAAGACAATTCGTTGTTTGCTGCATTAGTGGGAGCACGTGTCGATGCACATGATTTTATCGAGGAGCTTTTTAATAAGGGATGTAGATCGTTCTTAGTCGAAAAGAGAGATAATGCTTTAATAGAGAGACTCTCTAGCCAAGGCGCCTCTTTTATCGTTGTGGACAAAGTGTTACAGGCGATACAGGCATTAGCAACTGCACATTTAGATAAATTCCCTAATTTAATTCGGATTGGGGTTACAGGGAGTAGTGGTAAGACAACGACAAAAGAGTTATTAGGGTCGATGCTTTCTGAAAAATATAAGGTCTGTATGACCGAAGGTAATTTTAATTCTGAAATTGGACTACCATTAATGGCTTTACGGGTTCGAAAAGAAGATGAAATTGTTTTATTGGAAATGGGAATAGATCACGAGGGTGAAATGGACGATCTTGCAGCGATTCTTCGTCCTCAATATGCTCTAGTCTCTTATATCGGGACGGCACATATTGGATCTTTCGGGAGTCAAGAAAAGATAGCAAACGAAAAAGGAAGAATCTTTTCTTATTTTACAAAAGATTCGGTTGGATTTGTTTCGGCTACAGATAAGTTAGCTAAAGACCAAGTAGAGAAGTATGAAGGAGCGTCTGTCACTTATGATTTAACATCAACAGGAGTGAATGCAACCGATAAAGGCCTACTTGGCTGGGATATTCTCCTAGAATCGGGAGAAAAGGGGAGGTTGCCTCTCGTTGGAAGATATAATTTATCTAATTTTTGTGGTGCATTGGCTGTGGCCCGACATTTAGGGTGTAGCGATTCACAGATATTAGCGGGAGCAACAAAAGTGGAGCGTCTTTTTGGCCGTTCGGTGGTTAAAGAGGTGGTATCCGGGGGAAGAACGTTATTTCTTATGGAAGATTGTTACAATGCGAATTTAGAATCGATGAAAGAGGCAATTTCGTTTGTGGCAGATTTAGAATTTATAGGCAAAAAGAAACTTGTGGTTGCTTCTATGAAAGATTTAGGAGAAGCTAGTGAGGCTAGCCACCGGGAGGTTGGAAAACTCCTTTGTGAATGTGTTGCCGCAAGCGAAATTCAGACGGTTTTCCTCTATGGGGAAGAGACGAAATGGATTAAAGAGGAATTACAGAATGTGGGGCTCGAGAATGCCACCTTCTTTACATCCGAAATGAATGAATTAGAAGAAGCGGTTGCTTCTCATGTGGAAAATGGAGATTTTTGGCTTTTAAAAGGTTCAAGATCGATGGCTTTAGAAAATTTACAGTCGGTTTTTGCGGCTTAAAAAATAATATCCTTGGGAGGGGATGATGTTTAAAGAATTAGCACACTATGCAGATAAGTTTGGCGGTTTGAATCTCTTTCAATATGTAACCTTTCGCGCTTCTTATGGAGCCGTCACGGCGCTACTTCTTTGTTTAATTATAGGTCCTTTCTTAATAAAAAAATTGCGCCAGAAAAAAGTCGATCAAATGATTCGCCAAGATGGTCCAGAGAGTCATCTTAAAACGAAGGTGGGGACTCCTACAATGGGGGGTCTTATGATTCTTTTTGCAATGGTCATTTCTATTTTGCTATGGCAAGATCTACGCAATGTTTATACGTGGCTTATTTTAGGGGCTATTGTAGGATTTGGCTTTGTCGGATTTTTAGACGATTACTTAAAAGTTTTTCGGGGGAATTCTGATGGACTTAGTGCTAAATTAAAACTTGTCTTTCAGTTTGGGATTGCAACTGCATTGGTAGTAGGGCTTTTTCTTTATCGCAAAGGCTTGTTTTTAGAATACCATGCATTGGTGGAAAGTGCTGGGGTAGAAGGATTGACTCCTGTTGCAGCTCCGGGGGCACTCTATTTTCCCTTCTTTAAAGATTTATTTCTGGATTTGTCATGGTTTTATATTCCATTTGGAGTTGTTTGGATTGTTGGATTTTCAAATGCGGTCAATTTAACCGATGGGTTAGATGGACTGGCATCTGGATTAATTGCATTTGTTGCAATTGCTTTTGCTATCTTAAGTTATTTAACAGGGCGTCCCGATTTTGCAGAATATCTAGGGATTCCTTTTGTTGCAGGCGCAGGCGAACTAGCAATTTGTTCATTGGCATTAGCGGGGGCGTCGTTGGGCTTTTTGTGGTTTAATGCACATCCTGCAAAGATTTTTATGGGAGATACAGGTTCGCTTATGTTAGGTGGGCTTTTAGGCTTGTTAAGTTTAATTGTGAGAAAAGAAATTTTGCTTATTTTTCTTGGAGGAGTTTTTGTTATTGAAACGTTAAGCGTTATTTTGCAAGTACTTTCGTTTAAATTGTCGGGAAAAAGAATATTTAAGATGGCGCCTATTCATCATCATTTTGAATTGAAAGGATGGACAGAGACACAGGTGGTCATTCGCTTTTGGATTATTGGAGGATTGCTAGTCATTTTTAGCCTCTCCTCTTTAAAAATACAATAAATGGAGTAAGGGTTCATGTTTGGGGAACAGTTTAAGTTTGAAAAAATAGATCGATCTCGAAATGATATTGTTTTAGTCTCTTTAATTATTTTTCTACTTGGACTAGGTCTTTGTGTTATTTATTCGGTTACTTATCGTTCTCATGTTTTAGAAGGCGCAGATGTTTTTGCTAAGCAACTAAAAGCAACGCTCTTTTTTGCTATTCCCACAGCATTTTTAGCTCTTATCGATATTAAAAAATTAAGAATCATATTGCCATATTTGGCTTTTCTTATGGCACTTATGTTAATCTTGACATTGACGAAGCAGTTTGGTGTCGAAGTGAAAGGGGCTCAGCGTTGGTTGCAGTTGGGACCCATCCGATTTCAACCTTCCGAACTCTTAAAACCCTTTATTGTGGTTTATGCAGCGCATTTAATTGATAATCAAGGAGAAAAATTTCAAGATTTTACACATGGTTTTTTGATAGCATCAATAAAACTTTTCTTTTTTATTGGTTTATTGATTTTTGAGAAAGATTTATCGACGACTATTGTTATCGTTGGTGGAATTTTCACAATGTTTTTTCTTGGTGGATGTCGATGGAGCCATTTTATGGGTTTGATTGCGCTTTGTCTTGTGGGCTTTTTAATATATGTCTTAACGCAAGACTATGCGGGAGATCGTTTTTTTGTTTGGAATCAGTCGGAAGAGGGCCGAGCCGCATGGATTGGGACGCAGCCCGAATTAGCGTCTCGGGCTTGGATTGCTGGCGGAGTTTTGGGTGAAGGACTTGGAACGAATGTAATGGACTATAATAATATTCCAGAGGCAGAAAGTGATTTTATTGTGGCAACTTTAGCTCGTTCTATAGGGTTGCTTGGAATTAGTGGTTTAATTGGACTGTTTGCCTTTTTAGGATATAAAGTTTTTAACTTGTCATGGAAGTTAAGAGAAGAAAAATTTCTTTTCCTCGTAGGAGTGGGGTCTATCTCGATGATACTGATACAGGTCATCATCAATATTGCTGTGAATGCGGCGCTTATCCCGACGACTGGGATTCCTTGTCCATTTTTCTCTACAGGTACATCTTCTTTGATTGGAACAATGATTTTCTCGGGATTGATATTATCTTTGCCAAAGTATGTGGAGGGAAATAGGTGAGTAGTTTTATTCCATATGCAGACTTTGACACTAATAAAGAAAACTCAAATCAATTTCCGATTGCCCGCAGTATTACGCTGTTGTTGATTGGGATATTTGCGGCACTCATTATTGGTTGGATTGTTTGGCAATACTCGGTTATTCCAAATCTTAAAATTAAATCAATTGATATCCATTCAAATAATGATGTTAGCGAACTCGACAAGAGTCGAATACAAGCTATTATTGGCGTGAAAGAAGGGAGCTTGTATTATCAAATAGATAGCAACGCGATTGAAGTGCGTCTACTAGAAACGCTTCCACT
>CAYJGX010000004.1:0-35701 GCA_964369795.1 uncultured Spirochaetaceae bacterium | reverse complement strand
TTAAGAAAAGTTTTCCTAGTTCGTTAAAAATTACCATTAGAGAACGAACTCCACTTCTAATTGCAACCTATCAATATGCTTCTGGAGAGAGTATTTTTGTCAATTTTGATGGGTCTGGCTATCTTGTTGAGGTTGGAAGCGGTATTGAGAGATACGATCTTCCTATTTTGTCAGGAGATATCGTTGTTCCAGAACCTTCTATTGGAAGCAAGATTGGTGATACCTATTTGCAACTTCTAAGTCGCATCCATACCATCAGCCTTCAAAATCCAGATCTCTATCAACTGATTTCGGAAATTGAGTTGCAATCGCGAAGTAAAGAAAACTATGATGTTTATATATATTTTCGAAATAGCCAATTCCCTTGTTTGTTTTCACAAAATATTACAGAGGAATCTTTAGAAAATGCGCTAATTATCGAAAAATCGGTGGTGAGTGCAGGCGTGACAAAACGAGGTCATGTCATAGATTGTAGAAATGAGCACAGAGCAATATACAGTCGCAACGAAAAGGAGGATGGAAATGCCTGAAATTGGTAGACCGTTTGCGGGTCTAGATCTTGGTAGCAGTAAAGTAACAGCCGTTATTGGCGAATATATCAATGAAAGTGTTTTTAGGGTTCACGGAGGAGCTACTGTCCTACATGGAGCAGTGACGAATAGTCGAATCATTAATATAATTGAACTAACAGGTGCAGTTGAAAAGGCGGTCAGTGATGCAATTATGAACACGGGACGCGACGTTGATGAAATAGTTGTTGGTTTTAGTGCAGGCAGTATTAATAGTTTGAATACAAAAGCAGTCGCACCAATTAAAAATATAAAGTCCGAAGTGACAGATCATGAAATTGCCTTAGCGATAGACACCGCAAAAGCGGATTTTTTAATTTCTGCAGATAAAATTCGATTACAAGCCATTCCACAGTTTTATAGATTAGATAAAAAAATGGTTGTTAAGAATCCTGTGCAAATGAATGGACAAGTTCTTGAAGCATGCATCCATAATATTAGTTGTGCAATGACCGATTTTATGAATATTCAAAAATGTGTATTAGCTCCGACGCTTCCTTTTGATGTGAGCGAAATTGTATTAAATTCTTTGCCATCTTCAAATTATATCCTAGAAGATGGAGAAAAAGATTTAGGCGCTGTCTATATTGATATTGGATCTGAATTTACCGATTATGTTGTTTTTTTAAATGATGCACAATTTTTGACGGGTGTGATTTCACTTGGAGGTAAATCGATTACTGCAAGTATTCGTGAGAAATTAGTTGTTTCGACAATAGAGGCAGAGGCACTTAAAATTGAGCATGGTTATGCAAGCGAACAAGACTGTGACCCAAATCAATGGTTTCAAATGCCCGCTGTCAGTGGACGCCCACTGATGGAGATGAGTAAAAAGGGGTTAGCTATAATTATAGATGAACAATTAACCGAAATATTCACCCAGGTGAAGCAAAAAATTGAGTCGGCACAAATGTGGGATAATGTGAAACGGGGAGTGGTGCTAACGGGCGGAACGGCAAATATCGATGGAATTTTGCAATGTGCCTCTAGGGTTTTTGGAACATCGGCTCGTATTGGACATATGCAAAATTGTGAATTTGCCGATAACCAGTTTGATAATTTAGAATCGATTGCGGCTATTTCGCTTGCGAAATTTGGAGCAGATCGTAATCATGGTAAGTCATCTAAAAATTCGATGCGAACATTTCAAGCCAATAGTTTAGGTGGTTGGGCCAAGTTTGTAGAGTGGTTAAAGGAATTCTTCTAAAGAAGATAATTATTTTTTGTGGTATGATAAATTGGGAGGTTGTTCATGCAGTTTGGAGTAGAAGAAACAGTAGAAAATAGCATTTTTAAAGTTGTCGGAATAGGCGGCGGCGGAAATAATGCGATAAAAAGAATGTTAGAAGTTGGGTTAGATGCCTCCTTTGTAGCGATAAATACGGATCAGCAAGTATTAGATCGACTAGAAATTTCAAATAAGATTACTATTGGTCGCAAAACAACAGGCGGTCTTGGCGCAGGGGGTATTCCCGAAAAAGGGCGAGAATCTGCCGAAGAAAATGCGGAAGATATTAAGGCGGCAATCAAGGGAAGTAAAATGTTGTTTCTAACGGCTGGTATGGGAGGAGGAACTGGAACGGGGGCTATTCCCATTGTTGCCAAAATTGCAAAAGAGATGGGGATTTTAACAGTAGGTGTTGTTACCTTGCCCTTCGCATTTGAGTTAGAACGCAAAATGAATCTAGCAATGGATGGTTTAGAAAAACTAAAGGCAGAAGTAGACACGATTATTGTGGTGCCAAGTGAAGCAGTGCGAGGGATTATTTCGAAGGCAAGTGTAGAAGATTCATTTCGCTATATCGATGACGTCTTAGCAAATGCTGTGCGAAGTATCTTAAATATTTTGCAAAATGTAGGTGAAATAAATATCGATTTTAACGATGTTTTTTCAATTATGCAAAGAGGTGGTACTGCGCTCATGGGGTTAGGCCGAGGACGTGGAGAACAACGTGTGACCGAAGCTGTCACGGAAGCCATTAATAATCCGCTCATCAGTCATGTATCCATTGCAAAGGCAACACGACTTTTAGTGAGTGCTACAGTTTCCAAAAAATTCCCTATGGACGAATTTACTCAAATGATTAATCTTGTCGTCTCGAATATAGAGGATAAAAATGTTTGGGTTATCCCAGGGTTATTTTTCAATGACGCAATGGGAGAAAATGTTGAGTTGACGGTACTTGCAACAGGCATGTCAGAGGGTGAATACAAGCCTAAATCAGAAGAGGTGATTATTGATGAAGAAGTTCCTCAAGATCCAAATGTCGTTAGTACAAATGAAATGTCTATTTTTAGCCATTCCTTTGGTGATGGCGGAGAGAAAAAAATGGTGAGCCCCGACAATGATAATGCGGTTCCAGAATTTTTGCGAGCACATGGGAGATATATAAAATAACTATGAAGGAAGAAATTTTACGACGGTTTGAAGCCAATTTATTAGTGGAGTTAAGACTTTCGCAAAATTCGATAGAAACATACAAGAGAGAAATTACTTTTTTCTTGGAGCATATTGGGATGGAAAAAGAGATTTCTTGGAGTCTCTTTAGCACGATAAAGACAGCAGAGTTAGAAGATTATCTTCTAGCAAGAAAGAAGATGGAGCTAAGCAGTCGAACTATTGCTAAAGCCGTCAGTTGTCTACGAGTCTTTTTTCGTTTCTTAGAAACGGAGCGGGTTATAGATAGAAATCCCGCTTTGTTGTTACAACTTCCAAAGGCAGCAGTTCGTTTGCCAGAGGTGATTTCACTTGAAGAAGTTGAAGAGTTTCTAGAAACGATAAAACTAGATGAATGGAATGGGATTCGAGATCGTGCCATATTTGAAATGATTTATTCCTGCGGGCTAAGAATTTCCGAAGCTTGTGGGTTAAATGTTACCGATATTTTCCCCGATGAAGGGGTTATTATCGTACGAGGGAAGGGGGATAAGCAACGTTATGTTCCGTTAGGAGCCGAAGCCTTGTATTATCTAAATATTTACTTAGCTGAGAGTCGAGTAAAAAAAGTAAAGCAAAATGAGGAGGCTTTATTTATTAATCGACTTGGAAGCCGTATCACTCGAAAAGGGGTTTGGAAGCGTTTTAATGAATGGGCTGTTCAAGCGGGAGTGGGCGCTAAAGTTCATACTTTGCGACATTCTTTTGCAACGCATTTATTAGAGGGAGGCGCGGGGCTACGAGCGGTTCAAGTGCTACTAGGGCACTCGGACATTAGCACGACTCAGATTTATACTCATGTAGATCGAAGTCTATTGCAAAAAAACCATAAAAATTATCATCCTAGAGGATAATTTTTAAAAAAAATTAGGCAAAAGCCTAAAATAGATGGATATTATTAAAGGAGGATAAAATGAAAAAGAAATTTTGTATTATAACATTATTTGTAACTCTTTTGCTAATTTCGTGTTCACAAGCGAAAGAAGCTGAAAAAGTGCATAGTGAAACAGAATTGCAGGAAATTGGATCCGAACTTAATAAGTTAGAGAATGCAGTAAAGAAGATCGTATCAAACGTTAACAACCAACGACAACTTTATCGGCGGTTAGGAGACAAGTATCTTGAATTAGGTTGGGTGAAAGAGGCCTATGAGGCGTATTCGAATGCATTAGATATCAATCCAAGTGATGAGACGATTCATTACAAAGCGGCTGTAGTGGCGGCAAGTTATGCTAAGCAGATTTTTCCAGCTACCGATTTAGTCTTGAATTATGAAGCGGCCGAATTTCATTATGCACAAGCATTAAAAATTCGACCCGATTACCAAGAAGCGGTTTTAGGGATTGGAGTCTTGTATCATTTTGAACTAAATCGCTCTGCTGAAGCCTATGAGTATGTCAATGGAGCGTTGGAGAAAAAAAATATTATTACCCCTCAGCTATTGATGTTGCGAGCAAATATTGCCCTTCATTTTGATGCAATTGGGTATGTAGGAAATGTAAATGAAAACTGGATGCAATTAGCATTGAGTGATTATGATAAAGTCATTGAGTTGTACGGGAAACTCAATGATGTCGAAATAGAGGAAGTAGTGGGTGCTGCTATCCGAATGAGGGAAGGGCTAAAGTAAGACGCTATGAATGTTGAACATTTTTATGTTCATCAGGCTGCTTTTTTAAAGTGTAGCGAAAAAGTGTTGTGGCTTTCTAAACTTGAAAGGGGTTATGCGAAAGATGGCTCGATTCATGAATTATCAAGAATCGTTGGACGCAAACTTCGTAGTAAAAGTTGGGATAGCAAGGCAGCTTGGGAGCGTGCGAAAAAGGAATACTTACAGTGGAAAGGAGGAATGTTTTCGGCTGTGGTCTACGCAACGGTAGATTACCCGCAACAGTTAGAAAATATTTATGATCCTCCTTTTTTGTTGTACGGTAAGGGAAATTGGGAGCAGGTGAAGAAAAAACCTGTTGCAATTGTGGGAACTCGAGTTCCTGAGGGGCAGGCGGCTAATTTCGCTTGGAAATTAGGCTTTGAGCTAGCGAAAAAAAAGATTCCAGTTGTTTCTGGGCTAGCTCTTGGGATTGACCGTTTTGCACACGAAGGGAATCACAGGGGAGGAGTAGGGTCGATAGCTGTTTTAGGGTGTGGAGTCGATTGGATTTATCCAGCATCGAATAAACCACTGGCTCTAGAGTTGCTAAAACAAGGTGGATTAATTCTAAGTGAATATCCTCCAGAGACTCAACCAGCTAACTTTAGATTTCCCGAACGCAATCGGATTGTGAGTGGATTGTGTCCACTAACAATTGTGGTTCAGGCTCCAGAAAAATCGGGAGCGCTAATAACTGCCGACTTTGCGTTAGGGCAAAACAGAGAAGTGGCAGTCTGTAAAGTAGGACTTAATGGCGAACGAGGACGCGGAACGTGGAAGTTAGCGGACGAGGGAGCCTTTGTAATAGAAAGAAAAGAAGATTTATGGGAGAAATTAAACAACCCATAAAGAGCGAGGAAGTAATGGCAAAGAGTAAAAAAACATTGGTGATTGTAGAGTCCCCAGCAAAAGCAAAGACGATAGAGAAATACCTAGGAGCAGGCTATACAGTAACTGCATCGATGGGGCATTTAATTGATTTACCAAAATCGCGATTAGCAATTAATGTTGATGATAACTTTCAACCAGAATATATTACCGTACGTGGAAAAGCAAAAATATTAAAAGAAATTGTATCAATGGCAAAAAAATCCGATCTTGTCTTACTCGCAAGTGATAACGACCGAGAAGGGGAAGCAATTGCATGGCACATACGAAATACTTTAAATAATAAAATCACAAAACCCATTGAAATTAAGCGAATCGTTTTTAACGAAATTACTCCTAATGCAATTAGAGAAGCGGTGGCCACTCCAATGGATGTCGAAGAAAATCTCGTAAATGCGCAAAAGGGCAGAAGAGTCCTTGACCGATTAGTCGGATATAATTTGTCTCCTCTTTTGTGGAGCAAAGTTAAAAACGGCTTGTCCGCAGGGCGTGTACAATCGGTTGCTCTAAAATTAATTGTAGATCGCGAAAAAGAGGTTGAGTCCTTTATTCCAGAAGAATATTGGACCTTAGAAGCAGAATTTGAAAAAGGTAAAAGCTCTTTTGTTGCAAAAATGGTTAGTTACAAAGATAAAAAAGTGGCTTTTGCTAATGAAAAAGAGCTTAAAGAGGTTTTAGATAGCTTGCAAGTCGATGAATTTAAGGTTGCAGATATCAAAACATCGGAGAAAAAGAGCAATGCAAAAGCCCCTTTTATCACTTCGACTCTTCAACAAGCAGCAGCGAACCGACTTAGTTTTACATCACGAAAAACGATGCAAATCGCTCAACAACTTTATGAAGGGGTTAATATGGGTTCAAGCCGAGTCGGGCTTATCACTTACATGCGAACCGACAGTACCCGAATTTCAGAAGTGGCGCTTACTGAAGTGCGAGAATTTATCCAAGAAAACTATCCTAAATTCTTGCCCGATAAGGTCAATGTTTATTCTTCAAAGAAAAATGCTCAAGATGCCCACGAGGCAATCCGTCCTACCTATGTCACTTATACACCAGAATATGTAAAAGCCTATCTAACGAAGGAACAACTTAAAGTTTATACCTTAATTTGGGAACGATTTGTCGCCTCTCAAATGACTCCCGCAATCAATGCCATTACTGCCTATGAAATTAAAGTGGGAGATGCCATTCTTCGTCTTTCATCATCAAGCTTAAAAGAGAAAGGATATCAGGCGGTCATGAAACCTGGCAAAGGGGAGAGCGAAGGAAAGAAGGCGCCTGCGTTGTCTCAAGATGAAATTCTAAACTTTAAAGAGTGGCTCCCTGAACAACACTTTACATCTGGACCCGCTCGTTTTACCGATGCCTCTATTGTAAAAGTGCTAGAAGAGTTTGGAATTGGACGACCATCAACCTATGCTCCTATTATTTCTGTTTTGCTTGACCGTTATTACATTATTCGAAAAAATAAACAACTCATGCCAACGGTTTTAGGACGTGTGATTTCTGATATGCTTAGCGAACACTTTTCGGATATTATCCAAGTCGATTTTACGGCGTCTATGGAAGGCCGACTCGATAAGGTTGAAGAGGGAAGCGATGATTGGGTGAAGATGATAAAAGATTTTTATGCGCCTTTTATTAAGCGAATTGAAGAGGTTAATGAAAATATGGAATCCATTAAAGGCGTTCTCGATGAACCAACGGATCAGATTTGTTCGGACTGTGGGCGCCCTTTAGTTAAAAAATTAGGTCGATTTGGCTTTTTCTTGGCATGCTCGGGCTTTCCAGAATGTTATCACACAGAAAGTGTTCCAATTTGTGATTGTCCAAAAGAAGGTTGTAATGGAAAAATTGTAACTCGGAAAAAAGCAGGCTCTCGTGGCAAGGAATTCTATGGATGTACGAATTATCCCGAGTGTGATTTTATTTCTTACTTTAAGCCGACTTCGCAAAAGTGCCCGAAATGTGACCAGTTATTAGTCGAGAAATCGGATAAAAAACGAGGCGAATATAAGGCCTGTATCAATGCGGAGTGTGATTATCTTCATACGGCAGACGAAGAGGAGAAGGCATAGTCCTGCAAATGGAGATGGAGAAAAATAATCGTCAAGGAATCGAGGATTTTTTAACTCGGCTAGGGGACTTAAGAGCCCTGTCGGAGAATACGAAACTCAGCTATAGGCGGGTTTTAGAGCGATGGTTTTTCTATCTTGATGAGAGGGGGGTGGCTTTTGATGGGGTCGACAGGGTGGATGCGTTGCAATATTGTACCCATTTGCAGGCGCAGAAGTTGGCGACTAACAGTTTTAATAGCCATTTATCGGCGTTGAAGGGTTTTTACAGAGACTTGCAACGCTATAATGAGGATCTAATCAATCCTTTTGCTAGCATTCGATCTAGAAAACGGGGGCGAGAGTTGCCAACGGTTCTATTTGAAGGCGAGATGGAAGGGTTTTTAGATATAGAAGGGGACGATTTTAAAGCCTGTCGAGATCGTTGTCTTTTTGAGTTATTGTATTCGACGGGTTGCCGTATTTCTGAATGTGTAAGCATTAATGTTAACGATATTAAGAAGGGGCAGTTACGAGTGATAGGGAAGGGAAATAAGGAAAGGATTGTCTTTCTCGGGAATAAGGCAAATGCCGCTTTAACGCAGTGGATAGCATTTCGCGTAAGTCGCTTGCAGATAACCCGTAAAACAGACGAAAAGGCCTTATTTATCAATATGGATGGAGGGCGTCTAACGACCGCGGGAGCCACCTACCTTTTGCAAGAGCGACTTAAGCAAAATGCAATTATCAAAAAGGTGACACCGCATACCTTTAGGCACAGTTTTGCAACCCATTTAATAAATAGGGGAGCAGACATTCGAGTGGTGCAAGAGATGCTAGGACATGCTAGCTTGTCTACCACTCAGATTTATACCCATATGGGAATGGACGAATTGAAAGATTTATATGCGGCGGTTCACCCGCATGCGAGGTTAAAAAAAAGGAATGGAGGGAACGAATGAATTTTGAAGCAACAACGATTATCGCAGTAAAAAAAGGCGACCAAGTGGCTATGGCTGGAGACGGTCAAGTTACGCTTGGAAATACAATCATGAAAGGAAATGCCACTAAGGTCAGACGAATATACGATGGAAAAATCGTGGTCGGATTTGCAGGCGCAACGGCAGATGCTTTTACTCTATTTGACAAAATCGAAGATAAAATTAAAGAGAATAATGGCGATCTAATGCGTGCGGTTGTCGCAATGGCAAAAGAATGGAGAACCAACAAAATGATGGCTAAACTAGAGGCGATGCTTCTAGTGGCAGACAAAGATAGGATTTTACTATTTTCTGGAGCAGGTGATATTATTGAACCCGAACCTGACAGTGAGATTTTAGCTATCGGTTCGGGGGGGATGTACGCCTATTCGGCCGCGCTCGCCTATAAAAATTCGGGAGCCGACTTAACGGCGGGAGAAATTGCCCTTAAATCGATGGAAATTGCTGCTAAAGTCTGCATCTACACAAATACTAACTTTGTCTTGGAGGAAATCAAATAATGAGTATCAGCAACGATGCACTAACCCCTAAAAAAATAGTCGAAGAACTCAATAAGTATATAATCAAACAAGAAAAGGCGAAAAAAGCGGTGGCAGTGGCACTTCGTAATCGAATTCGCCGTCAACATTTAAGTGAAGATTTACGCGATGAGGTCTCTCCTAAAAATATCATCATGATTGGCCCAACTGGGGTTGGAAAGACAGAAATTGCACGGCGATTAGCAAAATTAGTTAAAGCACCCTTTTTAAAGGTAGAGGCAACAAAATATACCGAAGTAGGGTATGTGGGCCGCGATGTCGAATCGATGGTGCGTGATCTTATGCATGTTGCCGTTGCAATGACAAAGGCAGAACAACAAGAGGGACTTAAAGGGAAAGCAGAGGCACAAGTAGAAGAACGACTTTTAGATCTTCTTATGCCTGTTCAACCAACAGAAGCGAAACCAACACCCGCTGCTCAACCAGGCCTAACACCAGAAATGCTAGAACAAGCCACCCTCGCAGCGAACTCTATCTCTGGTCCTCTAGGCAACATGATGCAAGAAGCTCTAAAAGGCATCAACCTTCCTAAAGAAGCAACAGACAATACTCCTTCTATCGATCCAAACTTGCAGGCAGACTTACAACGAACAGCCCAACTGCAACGAGATGCCCTTCGAAAAGAGTTACGAGAGGGAAAACTAGAAGAGAAACAGGTCGATTTAAACATCCGCCGACAAATGCCTAATATCGAAATTCTAGCGGGTGGCAACATGGGCGAAATGGACATGTTTATGGGAAGTATTGGCGACATGCTTTCTGGCCCTAAACGAAAGAAAAAAACGACAACGGTTAAAAATGCTCGAGTCAATTTACTTGCAGAAGAGTTAGATAAACTAGTAGACAGCGAAAGTGTTGCAGAGCTAGCAAAAGAAAGAGTAGAACAAATGGGCATTATTTTTATCGACGAAATCGATAAAATTGCAATAAGAGAGGGCCGAGGAGGGGGCGAAGTCTCCCGCGAAGGGGTTCAACGAGATATTTTACCGATTGTAGAAGGGAGCCAAGTATCAACAAAATACGGAGTCATCGATACTACCCATATTTTGTTTATCGCATCGGGAGCTTTTCATATGAGCAAGCCGTCGGATTTAATTCCAGAATTACAAGGGCGATTCCCCATTCGCGTCGAACTTGAAGCATTAGAGGCGGGAGATTTTTATAAAATTTTAACCGAACCAGAAAATGCCTTATTACGACAATATACCGAGTTACTAAAAACGGAAGAGGTTAAACTGGTATTTACCGACGAAGCGATTTCTCACATTGCGAGTTTAGCAGAATCGGTGAATAATCGAACCGATAATATTGGAGCAAGACGGCTTCATACGATCATGGAATTATTATTAGAAGATGTATCTTTTAATGCTCCCGACTTAAAAGGTCAGGAAATTGTAGTAACCCCGGCTTATGTTGACGAAAAACTAGGGGATATCTCTAAAAACGAGGATCTAACTCGTTATATTTTATAAAAAAACTTAAAGGGTGCTTAAAATAGGTCGAAAATTAGAAAGGAGGCAGTTATGTTTGTAAATAGTAGCTTTGGAAAAACAATGGATGTATTACATCGTTCTATGGATGTAGAAACTTTAAGACGGAGTGTTATCACCGATAACATTGCAAATAGTGATACACCCCATTTCAAACGAACTGTTGTCAATTTTGAAACTCAACTTAAAAAAGCGCTTAGACCGGAAAGAGAAATGTCTTTGTCTGTTGATGTCCCTTGGAGAAGCAATGAGGTTAATTATCAAGATGTTCGTCCTAAAAGAGAACTCGATTTTTTAACTCAAGCAGATAACAATGGAAACAATGTCGATTTAGAGCAAGAAATGATGTTGGGTGTTCAAAACCAAATTCGCTATAATTTAATGGCTCAAGCAATTGCTAGCCAATTCCAACAAATGAATTTAGCGATCAAAGGTTAAGGAGTAGAATATGGGAATGTTTACAAGTATTAATACCGCAACAACAGCATTAACGGCACAACGACTTCGGTTAGATGTTATTTCAAACAACATCGCCAATGCCGATACCACTCGAACACCAGAGGGAGGAGTCTTTAGACGAAGTCGCGTTATTTTAACGACGCAAAAAGATAAACCCGATTGGAAAGGGCCTTTTGTTCCAGGTTCATTAGACACAGGAATTGGCCGCGGGGTTAAAGTTTCCGAAATTGAAAAGGATATGAAGAGTCCTTTACGATTAGTTTATGATCCAGCGCACCCCGATGCAATTAAATCGGGAGAAAAGGCTGGCTATGTAGAAATGCCAAATGTCAATATCGTCACAGAAATGGTGGATATGATATCGGCATCAAGAAGTTACGAAGCGAATGTTACAATGGTTAATGGTTCAAAGCAAATGTTTCAAACTGCTTTGACAATTAAATAGAAAGGTTTGTTAATCTGGGAGGGTTAATATGGTTAATGGAGTATTTACACAATTACCTTGGGGAAACATCAATGAACTCAATAAGGCAGGCAAAGAATTTGCATTGCCTTCGCTCTTGCATCCAGAAAAGGGTGGTGACAACTTCGATTTTACGAAAGTTGATTTTTCTTCACTAGTCACGGGAAAATTAGATGAAGTTAGCAATATTATTACGGATAGCCAGAAAAAAATGGAATCCTTTTTAATAGATCCAGAATCGGTAGATCCACACGATGTAACGATTGCAATGGCAAAGGCCAATATGTCTGTCAATATGACAAAACAAATGGTCTCATCAGCCTTGCAAGCTTATAGAGAAATTCTCAACATGCGATAAGCGGTTGAAAATATAAAAACGTTTAGACCTTGGGAGGGGATATGAACGAATTTTTCAAAAAAATGCTAGAAAGTATGAAGAACTTTTGGCAAAAATGGACTATGGTTCAAAAAATAATTACGGGTGCAATTGTCTTAGTTGTATTTGTGGCAATTATTTTATTAGCAACCATGAGTTCATCTAGCGATACAGTTCACTTACTGTCTACACCAATCACAGATACGGAACTTTTAGACCGTATATCAGCACGCCTCGATGAAGAGGGGATTGTTCACCAATTAGGCGAATCAGGCATGGTTACCATTGCAGATGAAAGGACGGCTCGACGCGCTCGAACCTTACTTTTTAGGGAAAACCTAATTCCAAAGGATACATCTCCTTGGGATGTCTTTAATACGGGTAGCAAATGGACAATCACAGAACTTCAAGATGAAGTGAAAGTGCAACAAGCAGTCACTAAAACATTAGTCACACACATTAAATCGCTAGATGAAGTCGATGATGCTCAAGTTATCTTAACATTTCCAGAAGAGAGAATACTTTCCTCTTCACAAAACCCAGTAAAAGCTTCTGTTATTATTACTCCACGACCTGGGGTGAATATGCAGGAGCATTTGCGGATTAAGGGAATTGAAAACCTTGTATTGTTTGCAGTCGATGGATTAGAAAAAGAAAATCTTACAATCACAGACAACATGGGAAACACGCTAAACAGCGATGACGAACTCATTGGTCAAATGACTACTTTACAAATTGGAAAAGAACAACTAAAGATAAAAATGGATTATCAACGAGATTATGCACAAAAAATCTTTGAAAGCCTAGATCAAATTTATCCTAAGCGTGTTAAAATTTTCAATTTTGAATTAGATCTCAACTTTGATGTCGAAAGTTATGAGGAAAATCAAATTTTACCCACTGTTTTGCGTAAAGATAACCCTCTAACGGCTAAAGATGAACTAGTCTATGTTGAAAAAGTCGATGTCATTACCGAGAAAAAGCGGGTTATTTATGCGGGTACTGGGATCCATCCCGATGGTCCTGCGGGTGTCGAAGGACAAGTTCCCGATGGATTTAAAGAAAATGTCGGCGCCATTGTCGAAACCGATGAAATGCATGATATCGTAAAGGCAGATACTAGTAACTTGAAAATAACTGGGAATAAAGCTCCTATTCATATCGAAAAGATTTCTTGTGGTATCGTAGTCGATGGTAGATGGAAAAAAGTTCGAGATGCTAATGGGAACTATATTGAATCCGAAGAGGGTGGAATTCAAAGAGAATTTATTCCTGTATCCGACGAAGAAATTAAGACAATTGAAAGGGTTATAAAAAGTGCATTAGGTTTCGATTTAATCGATGGAGACCAAGTAACGGTCGACTCAATTCCTTTTGACCGCTCTGCAGATCATGAGGCCGAAGATGCTTCTTATCGTCGAGGAAAAAATATTCGACTAGGTATTCTTATTACAGTTTTGTCAATTATTGTTATTATCTTCTTAGCAGTTATGGCTCAAATGATTGTTCGAGCACGCGAACAAAAACGCAAACGAGAAGATCAAGAACGTGCAAGAAGACTTGCAAGAGAACGAGCAGAAGCCTTAAGAATCATCGAAGAGGAAGGAAGCGGAATGCTCAACATTGGCGGAAAGAATAACGAAGAAGAAGAGATGATCAAACAACTTGTTCGGGATAATCCAGAAAATGTAGCTCACCTAATCAGTACCTGGTTAGTGGAGGAATAGGAAATGCAAAACATAAATGCAAAAAGGAAATAGAAACGTGGCAACAACTGATATTTCAAAGAAAACAAATAAAAAAGAACTCACAGGCCGACAAAAAGCAGCGATTTTTCTAATCATCATGGGTGATGAAGTCTCTGCAGAGGTCTTTAAAAGATTAAGAGAGGATGAAGTAGAAGCACTTACTTTTGAAATCGCTAGGGTCGAGAAGATCGAAACAGCCGAAAAAGAGATAGTCTTACAAGAGTTTAAAGACTTAATGCAAGCCCAAGACTTTATTACAAGCGGGGGTATTGATTATGCTCGAAAACTTTTGGAAAAATCTCTTGGTCAACAAAAGGCCGTGGATATTATCAATCGGCTAACAAGCTCCCTCAAAATTAGACCGTTTGACTTCATCAGAAGAACAGACCCAGCCCATCTTGCAAACTTTATACAACAAGAGCACCCACAAACTATTGCTCTTATCTTAGCATACTTAGAACCGCAAAAAGCATCTGTAGTTATGGGTGCCCTCCCACAAGATATTCGAAGTGATGTTGCTAAGAGAATTGCAACGATGGATAGAACGAGTCCAGAAGTTCTTCGAGAGGTAGAACGGGTACTAGAGAAAAAGCTTGCTAACCTATCTAGCGAAGATTTTGCAACCGCAGGTGGTGTTGATAGTATCGTAGGAATTCTTAACCTTGTTGATAGATCTACTGAACGTATGATTATTGAAACACTCGAAGAAGAAGATCCCGAACTTGCAGACGAAATCAAAAAACGAATGTTTGTATTCGAAGATATTGTATTGCTTGATGATAGAGCGATTCAAAGAGTTATTCGTGATGTTGACAAAGATGAACTTGCAAAAGCACTTCGTGGTGTCGATTCCGAAGTTCAAGAAAAGATCTTCAAAAATATGTCAAAGCGAGCTGCATTGACATTAAAAGAACAAATGGAATACTTAGGACCTGTTCGATTATCTGATGTTGAGGAAGCTCAACAAGGTGTCGTAGGTAGAATTAGAAAGCTAGAGGATGATGGTGAAATCGTAGTAGCACGTGGTGGCGATGACGAAGTCATTGTTTAGGAGGAATAGATGGCTAGAAATGTATTTAGATGGAGTGAAATTCCACAAAGTGACGAGCAAATTGTTATCGAATCCCCTTTTAAAAAAGTCGTTCATCCCTCAGAGCGTATTCGTAGAGAAAGAGAAGTCGAAAAAGCAAAAATTATGGCTTATAAGGGGCCTACGGTAGAGCAAATTCAAGAAGAGGCAACTCGATTTAAGCAAGAATTTGAAGCGGAAAAACAAGAGATGATCTTAAATGCACGCGGAGAAGCCGACTTAGTCTTTGAAGAAAAGGAGAAAGCCGCTAGTGAGGTCTTGCAAAAGGCTGAATTAGAGGCACAAGGAATTCTCGAGGATGCAGATGCAAAAGCTAAAAAAGTGGTTGCAGATGCAAGGAAGAAAGCAAAAGAGGAAAAGGCTGAAATTGAACTTGAAATCCAGACTCTAGTGGCAGATGCAAAAGATAAAGGTCATACAGAGGGGTATTCTGAAGGGTTTGAAAAAGGTCAAGAAGAGGTGAGTCGTTTAGTTTCAAAACTTAATCAAATTATTGGAGGAGTAGTTTCTAAACGAAAAGAAATCTTAGAAGAGTCCGAAAATCAAATGATTGATCTTGTCTTGCAAATTGCCTCCCGTGTTGTTAAAGTCATTTCCGAATCTCAAAAAGATATTGTTATCCAAAATGTTCGTTCTGCATTAACGAAAGTTAAAAGTAGAACCGATCTTATAATCCGAGTCAATTTTGAAGATCTAGATATGGCAACCGAAAAAATGAAGGAATTACAATCTAGTTTAGATAAAGTAAAAAATATTACGGTTCTAGAAGATGCCACCGTCGATCCAGGGGGTTGTATCATAGAAACGGATTTTGGACAAATTGATGCACGAATTAGCAGTCAACTACGAGAAATCGAGACTAAAATCCGTGAAATGTCACCTATTACTGAACAGGAGTTGTAAGTATGTCTGACAACTCTATGCGTTTAGATGTTTTTGACAAATACTCTCAATTACTCGATGCGGTAGAGCCCATCCTTTGCGTTGGAAATGTGACTCGCGTCACAGGACAATTGATTGAAAGTGATGGTCCGCAAGCAGAAATTGGTGAAGTATGTCGTATTATTATTAACGAAAGCAAAGAAATAATGGCGGAGGTCGTCGGCTTTCGAGAAAAAAGACTGCAATTGATGTCTTACGAGAGTATTGAGGGGATAGAAATTGGAAGCGAAGTGGTAGCTTCGGGAGAACCTTTGTCTATTAGCGTTTCTAATGGTCTTTTAGGAAGAGTGATTGATTCTAAAGGGTTTCCAATTGATGGAAAAGGAGCTATTTTAGGATTGGAAAAATACTCCATTTTTAATTCGGCTCCAGACGTCATGAAGAGAACTCCTATAAATCAACGGATATTTACAGGGGTTCGGGCAATCGATTTTATGACTCCTACTGCTAAAGGGCAACGGTTAGGAATCTTTTCGGGTTCTGGTGTGGGTAAATCGACATTACTAGGAATGATTGCCCGAAATACCGATGCACAAGTCAATATTATAGCCCTAATTGGCGAGCATGGAAGAGAAGTATTAGATACATTAGAACGAGATCTAGGCGAAGAGGGACTAAAAAACTCTGTAGTCATTGTCTCTACATCTGATACACCTGCATTATCGCGAGTGAGAGGAGCCTATGTTGCAATGGCAGTCGCTGAATATTTTAGAGATCAAGGGCTAAATGTAATGATGCTCTTTGACTCTGTGACTCGGCTTGCAATGGCACAACGAGAAATTGGTCTATCAATAGGGGAACCTGCGGCAACTAAGGGTTATACTCCGAGTGTTGCTGTCATATTGCAACAAATTTTAGAGCGGTGTGGAACTAATGAGCATGGTTCAATCACAGGTTTTTTTACTGTGCTTGTTGAAGGTGATGATATGGATGATTATGTTGCCGATACGGTGCGTGGAATCGTCGATGGCCATATAATCTTAGATCGAAAACTAGCAAATCAGTATCATTTTCCAGCAATCGATGTACTAGGTTCTTTATCACGTCTTGCAACTAGAGTGACGCAAAAGCTAGAGCAAAATGCAGCAGGACATTTTCGAAGACTCCTTTCGATTTATCAAGAAAAAGAAGATCTCATCAATGTAGGGGCCTATACACAAGGTGCGAATGCTCTATTAGACGAAGCAATAGCAAAAATTGAATCGATAAATGAATTACTTAGACAAGATGAATTTGAGAAAATTGATCATAATGAAACTCTTGCGAAAGTAGAAGAATTAGTAGAATTTAAAATAAGAGAAATTGAGGAATAAGAATGAAACAATTTAAATTTTCACTGGATATTGTCCTTAAATTAAAGGAAAATAAAGAAGAAGAGACTCGAATAGAACTAGGGCGAATTTTAACTCGGTTAGATAAGGAAAAACTTTCTAGGGAAGATACTCTTAGACATATATCGGGTATTAATTTTGTCCAATCTTCTAATTATCAATTTTCATATATGTATCGTGAAAGATTGATGAATGATATTGCAAAAATTGATATAAAAATAGCTGAATTAGAAATAAGTTATAAGAAAGCACAAGAAAACTATATTCAAGCTAAAAATCAACTCAATGCATATTTGAAGTTAAGGGATAAAAAAGAAGCAGCCTATAAGCAACAGCGAGCTAAGTTAGAGATGAAAAAATTAGATGAGATGAATCAATTTCGCACATCACGGGAGATGAGTTATGGCAGGTAGATATGGAAGTAATAGAAGACCAATGTTTTTTCTTCGTTTTATGGTTTTAATAACCGCAATTCTAGTCGTTTCTTTAGGATTAGTTATCTTAGTTCAGCAATTAAAGATTGTTGACCTACGAAAATTCATTCCAGCGGGTATTGATGGGGTATTGCCACCACCTAATTGGCAATCAATGGATCTTTTAGATCAAGATAGACTCGATAGAATGATGGATGCAATTGATCAACGTGCAGAAAAACTCGATGTATTCTCTAAAACACTCGATGAAACCGAACTCAAGCTCGAAGAGCATCGAAAAATCATCGAAAAAAATGAAAAATCGTTAGAAGAAGAAAAAAAGAGATTAAGGGAAGAGCAAAAACTGTACGATAAGAAAGAAGAGACTATTACTCAAACTTCGCGAGAGCTATCGCAAATGGATGAAAACGTAGCCGTCAATATTCTTCAAGAAAGAGATAATCAAGATATTATCTGGATTATGAAAGTGACGGATGAATTGGCAGCTGAGACTGGCATGAATAGTTTAGTTCCTATTTGGCTTGAGTTAATGGACCCTGTACGCGCAGCAGAAATTCAGAGAGAAAGGGATTTGATTCCCGATATAGAAATGAATTAATTTCTTAAGACCTCCTGGATTTTTCTAGGAGGTTTTTTTTGGATCCGATATTATTAAATTCAACTGTTTATAATCAACAAATTCAACAGTTCGAAATTTCACCCATCAATTTATCGTATGAGACTCATACACAAAGTAATGGGGAAGTGCGATCTTTTGAATCTTATTTAAACGATCAAATGCAAACGGAAGCTCGGCTAGAAAGTGACAGACCACAAAATGCTCATCAAAATAAAACCGAAAGTGAAGTAGCCGATTCTACAGAAAATACAGAAGCAAAAGTTGCAAATGAGAAAAAAACCGACGATACAAAAGAATTAGCTGATAAAAAAGAAAACTTAGAATCCGATAAAAAGGGCAATGATAAAAAAGATCTTGTCGCTTCAAGTGAAGGTCAAAAAGAGGTTGCATCTAAATTGAATGTGCAGAACCCCGAACTTCAAAAAGCACAAACCGCTTTGCTGAATCAAGATATAAAAGAACTAAATAAAAAACCAACTCTTAAAATCGAAGAAGCAGTAAAAGCTCTTCAAAAAAATGAAAAACAAGAAATAGGTGCTGGCGTCGAATTAGAAGTCGAGTTTAAAAAAGAAACGACTAAAGAGGGTGCGAGTTTAGCCCAGTTTGAGAAGAGCAACGGTAAAGAAAAACAAATCAAAGCAGATGTAGGTGGACAAACAGGGGACTCTTCCTCTTCATTTAAGAATACCAATGACAATGCTCTAATTGCAAACAATGTTATCAAGGTCGATACCATCAAACCAGAGACACCTGTTTCTGAAATTAAAAGCAGATTTAGTCAATTTCTAAAGGAAAGTGGAACAGAAAGTATTGTCCGTGATGCCAAAATTATCCTTGGAAACCAAAATTCAGGAGAGATCAAGCTTATTTTACACCCAGAAAAGCTAGGAAGAATAAAAATTGATTTAAATATTAAAGATAATTGTCTAGTTGGGAAAATTTTGGTCGAAAATAATAATATACGTGATGCTTTCAAAGAGACGATGGCGCAATTAAGCCAAGCATTTTCGGATGATGGATATGATTCGATTCAACTAGATTTATCGTCTTTTGGAGACGATTCAAGGCAACAGTTTGAATCGCAACCGGAAATGGACCATCAAGTTGAAATGCTTGCGATGAGTGCAGAAATTGAAAATGCAAAACAAGTGATTGGGAAAAATTATTATTATCAAGGTGATGTTGGCAATATTGTCAACATAGCCCTTTAGGAATAGGAGGAAGATATGATTGGAGCAACAGGAATTTCAAATCGTGTTGATAGTGAACAAATGAGATTAAACGAAGCAAAGGTAGCCTCATTTAATGCCGAGCTTAAAGCTCAAAACCAACAGGTGAATCATGCATTAGGGCAAGCAGACTTTTTTCAAATTTTAAGTGCGCAACTTGCAAACCAAGATCCATTAAAACCAATGGAAGACAAAGAGTTTATTGCGCAAATGGCACAATTTTCTTCCTTAGACCAAATTAAAGGTATGAGTGCAAGTATGCAAGAGTTGTCTGGATATTTAAAAGATTCGTCATCGCTAAATATGTTTTCGGGAGCGGTTTCTTTGCTAGGAAAAGAGGCTACCGTTCAGACGGCGTATGGTTCCTTCTCTGGAGCTATTACACAGGTAACAGGTGGTGCTGATCCTCAAGTGAAGATTGGCAATGATTTTTACGGTTTATCCGACATAACAAAAGTACAACAATAGGAGGCACATTATGATGCGATCACTTTATTCTGGAGTATCAGGACTTCGGAATCACCAAACTCGAATGGATGTCATTGGTAATAACATTTCAAATGTTAACACAGTAGGTTTTAAGAGAGGCCGAGTTAATTTTCAAGACATTATTAGCCAAACAACTAGTGGTGCCGCTAGACCTAATGAACAACGAGGTGGTGTTAACCCAAAACAAGTTGGTTTAGGGGTAACCGTTGCAACAATCGATACCATTCACACTCAAGGTGCACTCGAAACAACAAATAAAATTTCTGATCTTGCCATTACTGGTGATGGCTTTTTCGTCTTACGAGATGGGCAAGAAACTCTATATACCCGTGCAGGCTCATTTGATGTCGATTCAGAAGGCATTTTAGTCAATCCAGCAACAGGTATGCGAGTACAAGGTTGGACTCCTGATGCAGATGGCGTTATTAACCCCGCAGGCGATGTTGGAGATTTGTCTATTCCGTTAGGTTCAAAAGACGAAGCTCAGGCGACAGAAGAAGTTGAATGGAAATGTAATTTAGATAAAACGGCAGCAAATGATGATCAATGGGCTCCTACTAAAATTATCTACGATAGTTTTGGTAATCCACACACATTGCAGGTTGCCTTCCAAAAAGATCCAGAGGCGGTAAATAGCTGGATTGCAACTATCGACGTAAATGTTGGAAGTGGCGAAGATATGGGTCTTACCGTTCAAGGTACAGAAAACAATCAATTTAGACTTAACTTTAGCAACGATGGCACATTAGTTTCTTTTGCTGATATGGATGGAGTTGTTATTGATGAGGGTGCAATGAATGTTGCAGTTGGATTTAATGTTCCAGGTACTGCTACTGATGAAGAGGGTGTTTTAGCTCGACAAGATTTCACGCTTAATTTAGGTGAAATTGGAAGCACTCAAGATTCAATTACTCAATTTGCAGGTGACTTTTCTACGAAAGCCTTCCGCCAAGATGGCTTCCAAATGGGTTACATGAAAAGCTATACCATTGACCAAAGTGGAATTATTACAGCCGTTTATACCAATGGAAATACGCGGGATGTAGGACAAGTGGCTCTTGCAACTTTTACAAATCCAGGCGGACTTGAAAAAGCAGGTTCATCAACTTATACCGTTAGTAATAACTCTGGAGAAGCTGATGTCGGAGAAGCGATACTAGCAGGAAAAGGGACTATCAACGCTGGTATGTTAGAAATGAGTAATGTCGACTTAGCAGAACAATTTACAGATATGATTGTCACTCAACGTGGATTTCAAGCAAATAGCCGAACCATCACGACGACCGATCAAATGTTACAAGAATTGTTGTCACTAAAACGATAATATAGTATATAATAACGAAAAAGGTAGTATCTAATGATTGAAATGACTAAATTAAACAAAGAAATCATCTATATCAATCCACATCAGATTGAATTTATTCAAAGTCGGCCAGATACCACCTTGTCTATGCTTTCTGGAAAAAACATTGTTGTACGAGAAAGTTATCCCGATATTTTAGAAAAAATAATTGCCTACAGGAAACAAATTGGGGCGTTTAAAAACGAGGAGTAGTCAGAAATGGATTTTACAAGTATATTTGGAATGGTTGGTGGTGTCGCAGTTATACTCTTTGCTTTCTTAACGAGTAATGGGAATTTTTTCGACCTTGCATCTATTATTATTACTATTTTTGGTTCTTTTTTCGCGACTTTGCTTGCGGTTCGAATAGGGCCGATTAAGAATATTTGGAAGCTCATTAAAATTGCTTTTCGAAGCGAAAAAAATGATTCGGCTCAACTAATTGTAAACATTGTTGAATTTGCAGATAAAGCTCGAAAAGAGGGGATTCTTGCATTAGACGAAGCTGTTGATCAAATTGAAGAGCCTTTTTTCAGAAACGGTCTAAAAATGGCAGTCGATGGTATCGATGGAGAAATTCTTAAAAAACAACTTTATAACGAAATAGAACAAATTCAAGAGAGGCACTCTGAAAATTCAAAGCTTTTTGCCATTTGGGCCGAGTATGCACCCGCTTTTGGGATGATTGGAACACTTGTAGGACTCATCGAAATGATGAACAACATGGGTGGGGATGCATCTGTTATTGGTGCCGGTATGGCAAAAGCACTTGTAACCACCTTATACGGATCTATTATGGCAAATATGTTCTTAGCGCCAATTAAGCGAAAGCTAGATGCGAAAGACATCGATGAAATGTTATATAAAGAATTAGTTGTCGAAGGGGTGAGTGGGATTCAGTCGGGGGATATGCCTCGTCAATTAGAAGCTAAGTTACTTGCTTTCTTACAAACAAAAAACAGAATAAGCCAATTCGCAGAGGATAATCTATAATGGGAAATGGACGAAAGAAACGAAGAGGAGAGGAAAGCGGCGGTTCGTGGCTCACCACCTATTCGGACATGGTAACACTGTTGTTGACCTTCTTTGTTATGATGCTCACAACGTCAAAGATTGATACAAGTCAATTACGGCTTGTTATGGCATACTTTAATGGGATGGGTCACTATTCGGGAGGAAACACGCTTTCCGTCGGACGTTTATCGGAGCTTGGAAATAGCTTTGAAACTTTTCCTTCGACGGAAAAAGGGAGCAGCCTAAATAAGTCCCGCGAAAAGGCGGTGAGTGAGTTTGTTCCAGAGATTCAATCGAAGCAGGTTCGAATCCAGATGGATGAAAGAGGTTTGGTTATTACTCTTGCAGCCGATTCATTCTTTTATAAGGGCAGTGCACGAGTGGAAATCGAAAAAACGCGTAAAACCTTGCAAAAAATGTCTAGTTTATTACAAGGGATGCCAGATAAACGATTTAGAATCGAAGGGCATACGGATGACACTCCAGTAGATCCAGACAGTCGTTGGGAAACGAATTGGGACTTGTCGACAGCAAGAGCTACGAATGTGCTCCATTATTTACTAGATTATAGTGCGGATCCAGATACTTTTGAACAGCAGTTTCAGGTTTCGGGATTTGCAGATACAAGACCATATCAAACATCGGGTGAATTAGAAGGGTTTGAACTCGAAGAAGCACGGATGTTAAATCGTAGGGTCGATATTATTATTTTAACTGATGGATTATTATAGGAAAGGAGATATATATGGCAGATTTTGATGAAGATAAAGATTATGATGAAGGAAGTGCTTCGACGGGAAATCAGCGAGGCGCACGATTTGGGCATGTTTCAGGTCTTGTTTTAACAATTTTAAAATGGGTTTTAATTGCCTTAGTCATGCTTGCAATTATGTTTTTAGTCGTTCATGTGGTAACTGAAGTCAAATATGGCTACGATGCAGAAGTGGATAAATTTCAAATGCATTCAGCGCAAAGCAAAAACATTGCTGCAAAACCAGAAATTCTCTCCTGGTTTGATCAGCTAGATCAAATTCGCACCGAAACAGCAGATGTGAATCCTCGGAGTGTTATGGTTAAAGTTTCTATTGGTTTCGATAGAGAAGATTTTGAAACTCAAACAGAGTTAATTGACCGACAAATTCCTATTCACGATACAATTAGAAGTTATTTTGCAAAGAAACGGGTCAGCGAACTTAGAAACGAAGAATTGATTAAACGAGAACTAAAAGACCAACTTAATCAAATGATTAATACCGAAAGAATTAAAGATATCGTTTTCAAAGAGTATAATATCTTTGAGCAATAAATCTGCTTTTTTTAGTAATACACTTTATAAATTGACCGATAATATATATAGTGAGGGTAAGGATGAACGATACTTTATCGCAGGACGAAATTGATGATCTGCTAAACGCACTTACAGCCCGTGGTGATGGTGCTGAAGACGTTGCTAAAGTCTCAAATACGAATAAAAAAATAAAAATTTATGATTTTAGACGTCCAGACAAATTTTCAAAAGATCAAATTCGAACTGTTTCAATTATGCACGAAACTTTTGCTCGTCTGACAACGACTGCGCTTTCCGCGCAGTTACGCTGCCTTGTCAACGTGCATGTTGCCAGTGTAGATCAGCTTACCTATGAAGAATTTCTACGATATATTCCTAACCCAACAACGCTAGGGATTATCAATATGGACCCTCTAAAAGGGTCGGCTATTTTAGAAATTGACCCCTCCATCAGCTTTTCGATTATAGATCGTCTTTTTGGGGGGAAGGGTGAAGGTTCTAAATTAAACCGAGAACTGACAGATATCGAATCTTCTGTTATGGAAGGGATTATTGTTAAGATTCTTGGAAACTTAAGAGAAGCTTGGGGGCAAGTTATCGATTTAAGACCACGTCTTGGAAACATCGATACAAACCCACAATTTGCTCAAATTGTTCCACCAAGTGAAATGGTTGTCTTAGTGGCACTTGAAACGAAAGTAGGCGATGTCGAAGGGGCAATGAACTTTTGTATTCCTTATATTACTATCGAGCCAATCATTTCAAAGTTGTCTGCCCAGTATATGTATTCATCTGTGAGAAGTGGGGGAACAACTGAAAACTTAAATATTTTGCGAGAAAGATTATCGAATATTTATGTCGATATTATTGCAGAATTTGGGAGTATGAACTTGACGGTTTCCGAAGTTCTATCGTTACGACAAGGGGACTTAATTCGTTTGCCACATGTGCGTTATGACGATGACCTTATTTTACGAATTGGAAACCGTAAAAAATATTCTTGTAAGCCAGGAACCGTAGGAAAAAAACTATGTGTTCAAATAATAAGTCAAATTGAGGATTTAGATAAAGATAAATTCGAAGAATTAGCGATTGAAGGAGATGAGTGATGAGTGATGGTAATCTTTCTCAAGAAGAACTTGATGCATTGATAAGTGAAGGTTTTGGTGATGATATGGATTTTTCCTTTGGATCTCCTGCCCCTGCGGCCCCAGTTGCAGCTGCCCCTGTAGCTTCAACTCCTGTTGCTCCCTCAAATTCATTTGAGCCTGTGGCAAGTGCTGCTGCGTCAGGAATGCCGGCGGATCTAAGCAAACTGTCAACAACTTTTGTATCTAATACAAATACGATGGATTCCGCTTTGCGGAGTATGCTAGATGAGACCTCTATATTGCGGGCTCCAAGCGTAACTGTTTCTAGCAGAGACGAATTGATGCTAGAGCTACCAGACGAAGTGGTTGTGGTTCAATCAAATTTTTCTGGACAAGTTTCTGGGCAACACTTTTATATCCTTGCTACCGATATGGCTGCCTCTATGGCTGGGCAAATGCAAGGGCTACAGCAAGCGGAATTAAATGATGTAGGCCTTGGTGCATTAGCCGAACTTTTTAATAAAGTGGTAAGCGATTTAACCTTAACATTTTCTACCTCGCTTGGTTTATCGGTAAATGTTGAGCCTGTAAATGCTACAAGAATGCTAAAAGCAAGTATTCAAGGACTTTTTGGCTCTTTTGTTAAAGTTGCATACCCTTATCGATTTGATGGAGTTGGGGAGTCTACTTTGTATGAAATAGTCGACCAAAATGTTGCAATGGCGCTTGCTCCTATGCCTGTAGTTGCAAGTCCTGCTATGCAAGCGGCACCCGCAGCACCTATGGGAATGCCCATGGGGATGCCAATGGGAATGCCTATGATGGGACAAATGGCACCAGGAATGCCAGCGAGTGTTCAAGCTGTTCAATTTTCTTCATTAAATACAATTCCAAACAATTCGGAAGTAGGTAATATTGGTTTACTTATGGACGTCAATATGGAAATGACGGTAGAATTAGGACGAACTAAAAAGCTAATTAAAGATATTTTAGGAATGGGAGAAGGGACTATTATCGAGTTAGATAAACTCGCTGGTGAACCTGTTGATATCTTAGTTAATCATAAACTGATTGCAAAAGGTGAGGTTGTCGTTATCGATGAAAGTTTTGGTGTTCGTGTTACCGAAATTATTTCTCAGTCTGAGCGTCTTGCTAGTCTATAAGTTATGAAAAAATTATTTATTGCATTATTCATAGTAAATTTATTGATTGCTATTTTCCCTCTTGTTGGACAAGAGGGAGAAGTTGTAAATGAAGTTACGGAAGTTACGGAAGTCGATACCGAGCAAACTCCGCTAAATCCAATCCCCGAGGAAGATACCGAAGCAGCAGTAATCGCAGAGGCCCCATCTGTTGGAAATGAATTTCTTAATTTAATTAAAAACCTATTTTTCTTTGTTCTTATTTTAGGGGCACTTTATTTCTTTCTTAAGTTTCTTAAAAAGCGAAGCCAAAACGGGATGATTTCAGACGATTTTATGAAAATTGTCTCTACTCAACAACTTACAGCGAGCCGTTTTTTGCATATCGTAAAAGTGGGAGAAGAATTTTATTGGATTAGCTCTACCGATGGAGGTATTTCACTGTTAGAAAAACTAACAGATAAAGATCTCGTCGATCAACTTAATGCAAAAAAACAGCTAGATCAACCAACTATCATAGAAAGTTTTAGAGAATTCATTCAAAAATGGACCTCTCCATCAACAAAACCCCTTTCTAATGAAGAAAAATCGTCAGAAACGATAGAAAATCTTAAAAAACAGAGCGAACGACTAAAAAACTTGTAGTAAAATTAAATAAAATATGATATACTGAGTGTTGTATTCCTGGGAGGGGTATGAAAAAAAGTACTATCATTTTACTATGGCTATTAGTTTTGCCTGCATTAGCATTGAATGCTCAAAACGCATCAGATTCATTAAACACACCTTTTGTTGACATAGAGGTTCAGGGAATCGACGGCCCTCAAGAAGGCGCGCTTGCTATTCAAGTTATTTTATTGCTCGCAGTAATAGCTCTTTCACCATCACTTATCTTATTATTAACCTCATTTTTACGAATCGCCATCGTTTTAGATTTTATTAAACGAGCGCTTGGGTTACAACAAGTACCTCCTAACCAAGTCATTATGGGAGTTGCTCTCTTCTTGACTATTTTCGTAATGTGGCCAACTTTCGAACAAATTTATGAAGATTCATTTAAACCTTATGCCGACGGTGAAATCACTATTCAAGAAATGTTTGAAGGGGCAGAGGCGCCAATACGCTTTTTTATGTTTAAGCAAATTAACGACAGTGCAGACGGTCGTAAAAATATCGAACTTTTCTTACGAATGTCGGGAACAACCGAGCAACCCGAAGTTCTAGCAGACATACCCACTTATGTCATTATTCCCGCTTTTATTTTAAACGAGTTACGAATCGCCTTTAAAATTGCTATTTTGCTTTTCTTGCCATTTTTAATTATCGATATGGTCGTTTCTTCGGTTCTTATGTCTATGGGGATGATGATGTTGCCTCCAGCGATGATATCGACGCCGTTTAAGTTAATGCTATTTGTCCTTGTGGATGGTTGGTCGCTTATTACACGAAATTTAATAGAAGGATTTTTATAGGAGGATATAATTGAGTACAGCAGAACTTTTTAGTCTATCAATATTACAGTTAATTGTCTTAAGTGCTCCTATGCTTATTGTCTCTATGGCAGTAGGTTTAATCGTTTCTATTTTTCAAGCAACCACCTCTATACAAGAGCAAACCTTAACCTTTGCTCCGAAAATGATTGTTATTTTGTTGACCTTGCTCTATTTCTGGCCATGGATGGAGTCAACTTTAGGTCAATTCACAGTGGCTTTGTTTAATCAAATTAAAAATATGGCAAATTAGTCAATAGGAAGTTGCCTTGGGAGGGGAATGGATTTTCAAACGATTTTAATAAACGCACCACTTTTACTCTTTGCTTTTGCGCGAATCGTTGCTCTCATTTTTTCCGCCCCTATACTAAATTCGACAGGAATTCCTACAATGGCTAAGACGGGATTAGCACTCGCTTTATCTGTTGTTTCTTTGCCATTTCTTGTAGAAAACAATTATCTTTTTCCCGATTCTCCACTCTACTTTTTTGCCTTGCTTTTAGGCGAAATTATTATTGGCGTGACAATGGGTTTTATTATGCAAATCTATTTTGCCGTATTTCAGACAGCAGGTCAATTGTTTTCTGGAGAAATAGGGCTTTCAATGGCTTCGACTTTAGATCCCGCAGGAGAAGAGGAGTCTCCAGTTATGGGACAGCTTTTTAACTTAATGGCTATGTACCTTTTCTTAAGTAATAATGGTCTTAATAAGTTGTTTTTTAATGGACTTTATCTCTCTTTTATTAAAATTAGGCCGCAAGATTTAGTAAAATCTAGCGATTTTTTAAATAGCTATTTTGTTAATGCAATTGGAAATATTTTTGCATATGCTTTGCAGATTGCACTTCCAATCATTATTATCTTGCTTCTTGTCTATGCCGTTCTTGGCTTATTGACAAAGGTTGCCCCACAGTTGCACCTACTTATGTTAGGACTTCCACTAAGTTTTGGTGTGGGAATTCTTTTTATCTATTTAACAATAGACCCTATTGTCCTAATGATAGAAAAGGTACTCGGGCAAAGTTATATCGATTTTGGAAAAATGTTTGCAATAGGAGGGCAAGGTTGATAGACGTATCGGATGAACTACTATTAAAATATCAGCTTTTGAACTCATTTGACTTGCAATGGTTTGCGGAACCAGAAGATGAAGGGCGAACCGAAGACCCTACCGTTCACAAGTTAAAGAAGGCTCGAGAAGAAGGCAAGGTTGCTAAATCGCAAGATTTAGTGGCGGCGATTCATCTTTTATTTTGTTCTATTGGGTTAGTCTTACTAGGACAGCTTTTGCTTTCGGGAATAATTGATGTATTCGATTACTACATAACATCTATCTCACGCGTAGACTCAATCCCTCTCTCTAATCATATTCGCTATGCCATCAACCAAATTTTTATCATCGTCTTGCCACTCATGGGTATCGGCGTGATTGCAGGTTATGCAGGCAATTATATTCAGGTGGGTGCCTTGTTTTCGACAAAGCCAATTGAGTTTGACTTAAACAAAATAGCCCCTAAATTTGGTCGTTTCTTTAAGGAAGGATTTTTCTCAAAAGAGGCAATGTTTAAGCTCGGAAAATCTTTCATTCAGGTAGCAGTCATCAGCCTATTAGCTTACATCAACTTTCTTATTCAAAAAGACAAGTTTATCACCATTTTTGAAATGCAGCTGACCGATTCTATCTCATTTATGTATAGTTTTATTGGTATCTTGTTTATCGAAACATCTATTGTCTTTTTGCTTATTTCGCTACTAGACTATGTGGTTCAACGGCGTAAATTTAAAAGAGAGCTCCAAATGTCAAAATACGATGTCAAACGAGAATATTTTGAGTTAGAGGGAAATCCTCGGGTTAAACAATATATCATGCAACAAATGAGCAAGATATTAAATCAGAGCTATGGCGATTCTTTAGATGAGGCTACATTTGTCCTTACGAACCCAACGCACTATGCGATTATTCTTAAATATGACTACGGACAAGAGGCACCAAAAGTCTTGGGAAAAGGGAAAGATACCGATGCACTTTTAATTCGGCGTCTGGCAAAGGAAAAGGGTGTATATATCATGGAAAATAAGACTTTGGCGCGTGCCATGTATGCAGATTCGATTGTAGGGCAATCTATTCCATATCAATTTTATGAAGATATTGCAAATATCATACGAATTATTTCAAATCACGATCTTTCAGGGGAGGTGGTATAATGAGATCTCCAATGCAATTTATACAAGCCTATTTTCCAGGGTTAAAAGCAGATTCTGCGAACTTTTTAGGTTTAGTAGGAATTATCTCACTCATTTTAGGAATGTTGGTTCCCATGCCAGGGGTGATGCTCGATTTTCTAATGGTCATCAATCTAGCTTTTGCTATCGTTATCATTATGATTGTCCTTATGAACCAAAAAGTGGTCCAGTTTTCTATTTTTCCACAATTATTGCTTGTTACAACTTTTTTTAGTTTGATGTTAAATGTCTCGTCCACGAGGTCGATTTTATCGTTAGGGAGTGAATTTGACGGGAATGTTATTCGGGCTTTTGCTAGTTTTGTCACGGGTGCTTCCTCTTCCGATTCGGGTGCCATTCAAATGGTTGTTGGAACGATTATCTTCATTATTATCGTTGCTGTCCAATTAGTTGTCTTGACAAAGGGGGCAACAAGGGTTGCCGAAGTCGCAGCACGTTTTACCTTAGATGCCTTGCCTACAAAGAGCATGGGTATCGACCAAGAATTTGCGCAGGGTGTTATTAGCGAAGAAGAGGCTAAAACAAAGAAAGCAGAACTTCAAAAAGAATCAGACTTTTTTGCAGCCATGGACGGGTCGACAAAATTCGTTTCGGGGAGTGCAAAGGTTGGAATCTTGATTACGGCAATCAACCTAATTGGGGGGCTTATTGTAGGGCTCGTGATAAAGGGATATGACTTCGATGAAGCAATAAATACCTATCTGCTCTTAACCATTGGCGATGGTCTTGTCTCGCAATTTCCTGCATTCTTTATCAACGTTGCTACTGGCTTTATTGTGACTCGTTCTAGTTCCGATTCTTCCTTTGGAGACGAAATTGTAGGTCAATTTGCAAAATTTCCAATCGTTTATTATGTTTCGGGAGCATTTATCATTTTAATGGGACTTATTCCTGCTTTTAATTTCTTTATTTTTGCCTTTATTGGAATTGTGCTTATTGGATTTGGCTATTGGATTTCTCATAGTCAAAAGCTAGCGTTAGCACGTGCTAATGAAAGTGCAGCAAAACCTGTTAGGCCTAAAGAAGGGGCAGAGTCGGTTACGGTTAAACCCTATGAGTTAATCATGCTCGAACTAGGATTTGGACTCACTCCATTTGTCAATAAAGAGGCGGTGCCCGATTTCTTAGATCGGATTACGCGGTTACGAAAAAATATTGCAAATGAACTAGGAGTGCAGGTGCCAACTATTCGGATCGGGGATAATCCCACACTAAAGCCAGAGGAATATTCAATAAAACTTAGCGGTATTGAACTAGGTAATGGAGAGTTACGGCGGGGGAGTTATCTAGCGATTCAAGGGCAAAATGTCATTGACCCGCTTGACGACGGAATTAAAACGATCGACCCGACTTTTGGCTTGCCTGCTATTTGGATTTCAGTCGATCAAAAAGATAGTGCAGAACGGCGAGGCTATATGGTCGTTGATGGCCCCTCTATTATTGTTACCCACTTGAACACCGTATTAAAGGCAAATGCGCCTGACCTTGTTACGCGCCAAGCAGTGGCAGACAAACTCAATGAACGGCGAGATGAAATTCCATCTGTTATAGATGAATTGTTAGTTCAATACAAATACAATGTGGGAAATATTCAAAAAATACTTCAGTTGCTTGTCGAAGAGAATATATCTATTCGAAATATCGATCTTATTTTAGAAACCATTGCAAACTATTTGCAATATTCTCAAGATCCTTATTATCTTTGCAATCGCGTTCGTCAAAGACTTTGTCGTCAAATCATTAAAAATTATATTACCAATAAAGCAGATTTAAATGTAATTGTTGTCGACTCCGCCTTAGACCGCAAGATTTTTGAGACAAGCAATAACACGACAAATGGACCTATGCCAGGGATTTCCCCCATAGAGGCGCAAAAAATGATTACTAGCTATGTCGAAATTTGTAACGACATGGGACTTGCAGCGAATCAACAACCCTTGCCCATTGTCGTATCCGAAGAATCAAGGTGGGCAGTACGCAGAATTTTTAAAGAAAAATTTCCTAGCTTGACGATACTCTCACATTCAGAACTCCCAGCGGGTGTGAATACAAGTTTCGTTGGGGTTATCGAAGTTAAGAAAGAGGAAATGATGGCATGACGCAGATGATAGAAGTGGCAGCAGACACATACGATGAGTTAGAATATATTGTTAGACGCGATTATGGCGATTCTGCAACGATACATTCAAAGCAATTTAAACGAAAACGAGGACTTGTTTCGTTTTTAACACGCAAAATGGAGGTTGTGGGTTCGGTGCTTGTTCAAATAGCCCCGCAAAAATCCTATAGTGCAAATTCCTTAGGAATTGATCACGAATTTGAGAAGAAAAAGCTATCTGTCTTAAATCTTGCTAAGAGCCATAAACAATTAAAAAATTCAGATTTAGAAGAAAGCGATAATGGCTCAATGGCAGATCCACTTATTTCACTTGTTACGACAAACGAAACCTCACAAGAAAAGAAAGCTCCCCCTCAACCTAAGAGCGAAACAGTTGCCTCACTAGATCCAGCCATAGGTAATAAAATCGATGAAATGATGCATATGATGCATCAGATAAATCAAGGAAAAAAGACAGAACTTCCAATTTTTGGATTTGTTCGGGATCTTTTAGAACACAATGATTTTTCAAAAAAATATATTGCAGGAATTATCGAACAGCTTCAAAAAAAATTGACAATGAATCAATTAAGAAATGAAGATTATGTCATCAAAAAAGTATATGAATGGATCGAAAAAAGTATTTCAATTGTTGCCCCTTGCCCCAATAAGAAAAAAACGGATAAGTGTCGCATCCGCATTCTAGTAGGGCCTACAGGAGTTGGAAAGACTACGACATTAGGTAAATTAGCGGGAAAAATTGTAACAAGTGCTCCCGAGGGTTCAACAATGAATTTGGCACTCTTTACAATTGACGTTTTTAGAATTGGCGCAATTGAGCAGGTGGCAAAATATGCCGAGATTATGCTAGTTCCAATGGAAAGTATTTTTGAGCGAAGCAAAATGGAACACAATATTATTAAATATCAAAATTATAAAAATATTGTTATTGATACAATTGGCCGAAGTCCTCACGAGGTAGAAATTTATGAGGATATGTACAATGTATTATCTCCATGTCTTGATAATGCTAGTGTTTCGCTGGTTTTTAGTGCATCTACACGAGGGCGAGATATTCTTAATATCTTAGATAAATTTGAAAAATTTAACTACGAGTCTATTATTCTTACAAAGGTCGATGAAACAAGATCGATTGGAAATGTGATTAGCGCATTGTCCGAACGAGGGAAATCTCTTTCGTTTATTACCAATGGGCAAGAGGTTCCTAATGACATAATGGAAGCATCGTCGGGTTATTTAATGAGTAAATTAGTCGGGTTTGAAAGTATTTTTTCAAATCATAAAGGAGGAAAATAATGGAAGATCAAGCACAGGCATTGCGGGATATGATGAAAACTAAAACGGGTCGGGCAAAAACAGGGTTAGATAAAACAAGAATTATCGCTGTTTCAAGTGGAAAAGGCGGGGTTGGAAAAACAAATATTTCTATTAACTTGGCTATTGCACTTGCTGAGTTAGGTAAAAAAGTTGTCGTACTAGATGCCGATTTAGGACTCGCAAATGTGAATGTTGTTTTAGATATTGTTGCTAAATATAATTTGTATCATCTTATACGAAAGCAAAAAACACTCGCTGACATTATTCTCGATACCGATTATGGGATTCAAATTGTTGCAGGGGCTAGTGGTTTTTCTAGAATTGCAAATTTGTCGGAGGAGGAACTTAATTTCTTCATTGAAGAAATGGGTGGCTTATCCGATGCAGATATCGTAATTGTTGATACAGGTGCGGGTGTTGCGACAAATGTTTTATCTTTTATTTCTGCCGCCGATGATGCAATTATTGTAACAACTCCTGAACCTACTGCTATAACAGACGCCTATGGGATTATCAAAATTATTGCAACAGAAGTCAACAATCCAGATTTAAGTCTAAAGCTAATTGTAAATAGGGTTGGGACAATTGCGGAAGGCAAGAAAGTAGCAGAACGAGTAATCAATATCTCTGGTCAATTTTTAAATCTTAAGGTTGATTACCTTGGGTGTGTCTTTAATGACAGTGCCGTATATAAATCTGTTTTTAAACGGCGACCTTTTATCGCTTTTGACCCTACTTGTAAGGCCGCATCTTGTATTCGACAGCTTGCAAGTAGGCTCGATAATGTAGAATACAAGGAAGGAAAAGGGCTACAGCGCTTTTTAAATCGAATTGTTAAGAAAAATTAAAAATGGTGGTGGACAAAATTGAATAATCGGACAATAATTAGAGTAGGTGTAAGGGCTGGAATTGGTGCATTTTGCTTGTCTTTCGTACTAGGATTAATTGCTGGCTCTGCGGTTGGTTTTATGTTCTTACGAGCATTTATCTTTGCAGCTCTTTTTGCGCTTATAGGAGTTTTAGTGACTATTGTTTATGAAAAATATTTACAAATTCCAGAAGAAACAAGCGAGGAGCCACAAGAAGAAATTCAAGAAGAAGATAACAGTTCCGTTACCGTTGGTGGAAATTTCTCTATCGATATTGGCGATGATGAGGGTTTTGGTAAAAGAACTGAAGAGCCAGATTCTAGTAAACCGGGACTGTCTGCCTACCAAGGGATGCGAGAAGAATATAGTTTTACACCAAAATCAAATGTGGTCCTTGAGGATATTGGAGGACCTAATGCAACAATGGAAGATTACGCTAAGGCAATTAGCACAGTATTAAAAAGAGATGAATAATAGGAGTTCGAATAATGAAAAATCGACTTTGGGATGAATACACAGAAGAACAAATTTGGGAACTCTACCGAAGCACAAATGAAAATTGCTACAGGGATGCAATCGTAGAAAAATATGCACCCCTTGTAAAATACGTTGCAGGAAAAATTGCAATGAAACTTCCTGCAAGTATTGAATTTGATGATTTAGTCGGGTATGGGATTTTCGGCCTTTTTGATGCAATAAAGAAGTATGAACCTTCGAAGGGGAATAAATTTAATACCTATGCCACCTTGCGAATCAATGGTACGATTATCGACGAATTGCGTGCCATTGATCGCGTGCCTAGAACGGTGCGAAAAATGGCAAAACAAATTGAGACTGCCACAGCAGAACTCGAATCCCGCATGGGTCGGGCGGTAACGGAAGCAGAGGTGGCTCGTGAATTAGGGATTACTCAAGATGAGCTATCTAAAAAAATGTTAAATATGAGTGGCCTTAATGTATTGTCGCTCAATGATCTTTGGTTTTCTGGAGATGAAAATGATAAGGTCTCTTTGTTAGATTCAATCGAATCTTCCCCTAAGTTAAATCCAGATTATCTAGTCGGTCAAGCAGAGGTCAAACGAGTTATAGAAGAATCGATAGCAGAGCTTCCTGAAAATATTAAACAAGTCATCATTTTATATTACTATGAAGACTTAACTTTAAGGGAAATTGGTAAAATCCTAAAAGTTACAGAATCGAGGGTCTCGCAACTACATACTAAAGCGACGAATTTATTAAAAATCAAATTAACGAATATCAAAAAAGGGATTTTTTAATGAACTTAGAGGAATTTAAGCGAAGATTTCAAGAATTAGCAGAGAAAGATCGTGAAATAAAAGAAACCTATATTACAGCACCCACTTTGCAACTAGCATTAGAACAGGCTAGTATTGAACTTGGTTTACCCTTAAAAGATATCTCCTATGAAATTCATCAAAAAAGCAGAAAAGGCTTTTTAAAGCAGGCTAGCCGAGCATGCACCATTATTGCATATGAGTCAGATGAAGCACGACTGCGAAATCATGCACAGGACGAAGCAAATGTTATGGGATCCGAATTCGAGGAAGCAGCAAAAGCCGTTTCTGTCGATGGTAAAGTTTCTATCCGTTGTTACGATGGAACCATTTTTGTTACTGTTTCACCTCCAAAAGGAGAGGGTATTGAGGCTGATTACAGTCAAATTAAAACGCTTATTAAGAAAAGAGATCTCACTGTCGATGAAAAACTCATCAATATGGCCTTAGACGAAAAGGCAGAAGAGATGATTGTTGTAGGAACTTATAAATCTACGAGTTATGCCATTAATGCAGATGTTAGCATACATGTCTCCGACGACAATATGTTAGGCTATGTTACGCTACTCGAGCCAACTCCTGGGGGTTCGGATATGAGTGAAAATACTTTGCGCCAAGAATTAGAGGCCTTAGGGGTTACTCACGGAATATTAGATGAAGAATTATATGATTTAGTTACTT
>CAYJGX010000003.1:57389-59864 GCA_964369795.1 uncultured Spirochaetaceae bacterium | reverse complement strand
AAATGAAACGCAAAGAATACCTTGTAGACGGGGCACTTCGCCTCCTCTTCGCACAAGAAAGCGACAGACGCCTCATTTATGACTTAAGCATTTCTGACAAAAATATTCTTTTGTCGATGTTTGATGATGTGAACGATTTTCATTGGGAAGATATCCGCGATGAAAAAGCAGAATTTTTCGATGAAAAAGAAAGTTTAAATAAATATTTATTAATCGAATATGAGGATCAAATCATCGGCATATTTTATCATACATTTCACAATGCACCAATTGCAAATATCGAGTTTCACATCTGGTTTGTCTCGCAAAAATTCACAGGAAAAGGGCTAGGCTCTAAAGTCGTAACTCTCGTAAAAGAAAAACTATACAATAAATATCAAATTAAAACATTCCTTATGCGCCCATGGATTAAAAATCCACAAGCGGTCCGTGCCTACGAAAAATGTGGCTTTAAACAAATTAACGACTTCGTCCTCGAACAGTACTTTACCCCCAGCGAAATCGAAAAAGATGGAAACGGGGCCTATTGCGAAGCCCAAACCATCAACATGATAGCTATCATCGATTATTTGCCTTAAAGCAGATAGGCAAACTAGTTTTCGTCGGATTACTGTCCCTCATGCAGTGCCCTCTATTGCATAAGATAAGTAGACCATGTCCACCAATTCCACTCCATCTTCGATAATAGGATGGTCATAATTCTCTTTAAAGAAATTGCAAACTCTGTGGCTCTCCTCAAAACCGCATTTTTTATAAAAAGAAAGAGTAGAAAAAGTTTCCCCAGTCCCAACGATAATCTTATCACAAGAAAATTGGTATTTTTCAATTACAAAATCTATTAGCCTACGCCCATAGCCTTGCCGTTGAAATTCTGGCACGACTGCAATGTTTTTTATTTCAATGACTCGTGACTCTTCATGCGTCACCACACAAATAGCCACAACCCCACCATCAACAAAAAGCACATAAGTATCGCCCCGCTCTAGATAACGATCAATCATACTCTCCTGGTCGTCCCCAAGCAACAATAACGGCAAGTATTTTTTTTTATTTTTCTCAATTTTTTTTATCTCGCTCATTATACTATAATATCTTTTTTTTAATATTAAGGCTATAATATCAATAAGAGATTCCCAATGAGCAAAACCGACCAATACGATAAAAATTTTATAAATGAAAACATGATGGGCCCTAACAGCATGCGAGTTCTAGAAGAAATGCTTGAAGGCATAAAACTCCAAAAAGGCATGCGAGTATTAGACCTTGCCTGCGGACGGGGACTCACCTCTATTTTTTTAGCAAAGGAGTATGATGTTGATGTCTATGCGGTTGACCTATGGACTCCCGCTACCGAGAACTTTCTACGATTTAAGCAAATGGGACTAGAAGACAAAATTATCCCACTTTGTTTCGATGCGACCACCCTCCCCTTTGCAAAGGGCTTTTTCGACGCCGTAATAAGCGTCGATTCCTACCATTATTTTGGCAACAGTCCCCACTATTTCCCCCAAACCATCGCGCCTATCCTAAAAAAGGATGGAATCGCCGCCATCGCCTTTCCAAGTATCCGCCAAGACTTCACCTTTGAAACCATTCCCCCCGAAATGAAACCCTTCTGGGACGAAGAAGCCTTCTCCATGTGGCGCTCTACAAAGTGGTGGACCCATATTTTTAAAGAACACCTAACCGACTTCCAAGTCCGCGAGCTCTCATGCTACGACCAAGCCTGGGCAGATTGGCTTTCTCTCGACAATCCCTATGCGATTGCAGACCGCAAAATGCTAGCCGCGGACGCTGGCAACTACATGAACATTTTAGCCTTCACGGGAAAGGTTAAAAACTAGCATAATCTCACCTCTCACAATATAACTCTCTGCTATATTTCCCTAAGCCCTCTCATCAATTTGATTTTATATCTAGTCACGCTTATAATTTATATATTACAAGGAGCATAAAATGAAAATCATCTTATTTGGAGCTAGTGGACAAACAGGAAAACTCTTCTTACAAAGAGCTTTAGAAAAGGGAAATCAAGTGACGGCGGTGGTTCGAGACCCATCAAAAATTAATATTAACGACGATAATCTAAAAGTTAAAATTATCGACCTCTTTAATGAAGAGGAATTAGTCGCTGCGATTACAGGCAACGAATTAGTCGTTTCATGCTTAGGCGGAAATGCAAATAAAAAAGATTGCCAGCTAGGAAACTTAATAACCAATATCGTAAATGCAATGAAAAAAACAGATGTGAAAAACATCTTCCACATAAGTTCCGCGGGAATACATGGAGAAATGCCAGGAATTATTGCAAAAATTTTCGTCTCTTTATTTTTTGGCAATGCGCAACCACGTATGCTGATATCCTTTGTAATTAGTAAGTTATCAGATTGCCACAACACTTCACCCATTTCAAATGATGAAGCGTTTTCAAGCATATAAATCTCTCTTTCTTTTGAAACATTTTTAGTATTTACT
>CAYJGX010000003.1:38683-57379 GCA_964369795.1 uncultured Spirochaetaceae bacterium | reverse complement strand
TTTATTTTTTGGCAATGCGATTGCAGACCACAAAGTTGCCGCCCAAGCAATTATCGATAGTGGCTTTAACTATCTTATCTTACGCCCCCTCTCTTTAACCAACACAGAGGCAACTCGAGTATTTCGCACAAGCGAAGATGGAGTTCCAAAAGGCGGTAGCAAAATTTCACGCGAAGATGTCGCCTACTTCTTAGCAGAAGCCATCGATAAAAAAGAACTCCTTAACAAATCGATTTGCCTTTGCTATTAGTCAGCCATCAACATCTGCCATCAACATTTATAATTTCAAATTGTTTCTATCTACTATAGAATTATTTCTTAAAATACTGTAAAATAAATTATATTTTATCTAAGGAGAAATTATGAATTACACTGAAATTGTATCAGTTAAGGGTCGAGAAATCATCGATTCACGTGGGAACCCCACTGTAGAAGCTGAAGTAATGCTAGCAGACGGAACTATCGGTTTAGCTGCCGTTCCATCAGGAGCATCCACTGGAGAAAACGAAGCTCTAGAACTTCGAGACGGAGACAAAAAACGTTTCCTAGGTAAAGGTGTTTTAAAAGCTGTCGAAAACATCAACTCTGTTATTGCTAACAAACTTATTGGAATGGACGCAACTAACCAAGCGGGTATCGACGCAACTCTTATCAAACTAGACGGTACAAAAACAAAATCTAAATTAGGCGCTAATGCAATGTTAGGTGTTTCTATGGCAGTAGCAAAAGCTGCAGCAACCGCATTAGGAATGCCTCTTTACCGATATATCGGTGGAACAAACGCAAAAGTTCTTCCTGTTCCAATGATGAACATTGTAAACGGTGGTTCACACTCCGACGCTCCTATTGCATTCCAAGAATTCATGATTCGACCTGTTGGAGCTCCAACTTTCAGAGAATCTATCCGAATGGGTGCAGAAATTTTTCATTCACTTAAAAAAGTTCTTCATGACCGAAATCTTTCTACTGCTGTAGGAGATGAAGGTGGTTTCGCTCCTAACTTTGCAGGCGGAACAGAAGATGCATTAGACACTATCCTAAAAGCTATCGAAGCCGCTGGTTACAAACCAGGAAAAGAAGTTATGCTAGGCTTAGACTGTGCTTCCTCCGAATTCTACAAAAACGGTATCTACGATTACTCAAAATTCGAAGGTCCTAACGGTAAAAAACGAACTTCAGCAGAACAAGCAGATTACCTAGCAGAACTTATTTCTAAATACCCAATCGATTCAATCGAAGATGGTATGGCAGAAAATGACTGGGATGGCTGGAAAATGCTTACCGACAAAATCGGCGGAAAATGCCAACTCGTTGGTGATGACTTGTTTGTAACAAACGTAGAATACCTCAAAAAAGGTATCGAAACTGGATGTGCAAACTCCATCCTTATCAAAGTTAACCAAATCGGTACTTTAACAGAAACTCTCGATGCTATCGAAATGGCACACCGAGCGGGTTACACTTCTGTAACTTCTCACCGATCTGGTGAAACAGAAGATTCAACTATTGCAGACATCGCTGTAGCTACAAACTCTGGACAAATCAAAACTGGTTCCATGAGCCGATCCGACAGGATTGCAAAATACAACCAACTTCTTCGAATCGAAGAAGAACTTGGCGAATCAGCAGTTTTCATTGGAAAATCTTACAACAAATAAGAGTTCCGATAAAAAGCAAAACCCATTCACTCCTTGTGAATGGGTTTTTTTATATAAAATGCAAAGAATATCGCTTTTATCTTTATTGCGTTATTTAGCTTTCTTACGGCTGTTTGGCTTGTTGGGTTTTGCCTTTGCCACAGCACGCCCACCGTTTCGGGTATTTTTATCTGCAGCTTTCTGAGAACTACGCACCGAACCTGCCGACGACCGAGAACCAAACTTAGTCTCCCATTTTGGCTTTGGTTTTGGCTTTTTAAATGGGTTGCTATCTACCTTCTTTTTAGAAGTAGAGCTTGATCCCCGTTGTCCTTTTGTAAAAGTAGAGGCCGTTTTTTCCTTGTTTCCCCCCTCGCTCTCTTTTAAAGTCACTTCTACAGGGACAGAATGAAAGCCCATGTCTTTTCGTAATCGATTTTTAAGATACTGCACCCATTCATCTGGGAAGCCTTTATATTTATTGACAAACAATAAAAAACGAGGCGGATTGATAGCCGTTTGCGTTAAATATTTAGGCTTATACTTTATTCCCGCAGCAGAAGGAGGTTGATGGTCATATAACCAATCTTGTAGCGCCTTGTTTAATACATTGGTATCAAGGCGTTTTGTTAGCTGTCTATAAACATTTTCTACTACATTTAATAAATGTGGAACCCCTTCTTCATTTAATGCAGATAAAGGAACAATCGGTGCAAATCCAAGAATAGGAAACAAAAATCGGATTCGATCCCGTACGGCCTCTTCTTGATTGGCAATATCTTCTAGTAGATCCCATTTATTCATTACAAGAACGACTCCCCGCCCCTCTTTAATAACTAAATTAGCAATCTTTTTATCCTGTTCCGCTAAGCCTTTATCGGCATCTACCATTAATAAAACGATATCACATTCTTTAATACTCGCAATCGCACGGTTAACCGAATAATATTCGATATTTTCCCCCACTCTTTTTTTACGACGAATTCCTGCTGTGTCGGTAATGGTAAACTGACGATCCTTCCAGGTAAATCCACCCTCGATAATATCTCGAGTTGTTCCCGCTATATCCGAAACGATAGAACGGCCTTCCCCTGTTAAAATATTGCTTAATGTAGATTTTCCTGTATTGGGTTGCCCTAAAATAGAGAGTCGAATTGTTGCTTTGTCTGGGTCAAAGAAATCGGAGAATCCACCCTTTGCAATGGCATTTGCCACTTTGGCATTAGCAACACTTCGCAAAAAGAATCCACACTCTTCAATAAATTCGCTCATATTAGAGCCATGGGCAGCCGAAATCGGGATAACCTTATTAAATCCAAAGGCATGGTAATTCCAAACACTTTCTTCTCTAATTCCGTTATCTACTTTGTTGACTGCTAGTAATGTCTTTTTACTAAAAGGGCGTAGCTTTTCGATAAGCTCTTCATCTTCTGCAAGAACTTCCTCTACATCCATGACTAAAATAACCATATCTGCCGACTGCAAAATTTCTAAACTTTTATCGACAACCAAATAATCAAGCCCTTCCATATCTGGCTTATATCCACCTGTGTCGACTAAAACAACAGGAATATCATCTAATTCATAACGTTCATAAACGGGATCGCGTGTCACCCCTGGAGTCGGGTCTGTAATCGCCTTACGCTTACCAATGAGTCTATTAAAAAGAGTTGATTTCCCAACATTCGGTCGTCCAACAATAGCAACTAGCGGATATTCACCACTCGTTAACTCAGACTCCGAAAAACTTAAACCTTTCATTCATCCACTTCCTTACATATTGTTCAATTTCACTTGCGAGTTCTATATTTAAGATCTTATCGACTAATTCTTGTGCCTCTACAACTGAAATAGAACGGATTATCTGCTTAACTTCTGGGATACTCGAACTAGTCATACTATAAGCATCGAGGCCTAAACCAAGAAGTAAAACAGTTGCATATGGGTCACTCGCCATTTCGCCACACATGGTAACAGGAATATTGTTTTCGTGTGCATTATCAATAACCATTTTTAAAAGCCGTATAATCCCTAAGTGAAAAGAATTATACAAATAGGCTACTTGATCATTTCCGCGATCGACAGCAACTGTATACTGTATTAAATCGTTTGTACCGATAGAGAAAAAGTCTACTTTTTTTGCTAAAACGTCGCTTGTTAGTGCTGCGGAGGGAACTTCAATCATGACTCCCACAGGTAAATCTTCTTTAAATTCTTTACCACTTGCTTTAAGCTCTGCTTTTGCCTCTTCCCAAACCTCTAAAACTTCGTCTAATTCCCCAGCACCACTTATCATAGGGAACATTACTTGTACATTTCCATGTACCCCAGCACGCAAAATAGCTCGCAGCTGAATTTTAAACAAATCCTTTTCTCGCAAACAAAATCTTACAGAGCGACACCCTAAAATTGGGTTTTCCTCTTCTCTATTTAACAAATGAGGAATTGCCTTGTCGCCACCAATATCGAGGGTTCGAATGGTAACGGGTTTCCCCATCATGCCTTCGATAACTTTTCGATATTCTAAGTATTGCACCTCTTCGTCATGTGCAATTCCTGGTTTCATAAGCAAAAATTCGGAACGAAAAAGACCTATTCCATCTGCTGCATAAGAATGTGCAAACTCAATCTCATCGACCACTTCTATATTGGCTTTAAGTTCTATCCGCTTACCGTCGAGTGTTTCGGCTGGGATATTATTTAAAGTCATTAGCTCTATTGCTCTTTGCTGATGTTCTTTTATGATGTTTTTGTATTTATTGAGTGTTTTGTTATCTGGGTTTAGGATGACTTTTCCTCGATATCCATCAACAATAATGGCATCTCCATCGTTAACATTTGAAACGAGTTCTTTTAATGCTAATACCGCAGGTATTCCAAAACTGCGCGCAAGAATAGCAGTATGCGAGGTTTTCCCCCCCATTTCCATTGCAATTCCCAATATATTTCGTTTATCCATTGCCAGTGTATCGGATGGTAAAAGGTTCTTCCCAACAACAACCACGGGCTCTGCTAAATTTGTAAGCGACACTCGCTTTTTTAACATTAAATTATTTAAAATTCTTTTAGAAACATCGTAAATATCGAAGGTTCGTTCTTTTAAATACTCATCCCCAGTTGCCTCAAGCATCGAAACCATTTTTTTAGTTGTTTGATAAACGGCTTTTTCTGCATTTATGCAGTCATTTTTGATTAAATTATGGATATCGTCAATAAAGACGGGATCATTTAACATCATAATATGTGCATCTACAAACAAAATTTGAACTGCATCTTTTTCGGCAGATTGATAACTTTTTCGTAATTCGTCTAATTCTTTACGAGATTTTAAGATGGCTGATTCTAAGCGAGATATTTCATTTTCTATTTTTGCTTTATTAATTGCATATTCTGGCACGGCAAAGTTCTCGTCAAGGAAGAGCAAAACTTTGCCGATAATAATACCAGAAGAAGCGGATGTTCCGTGTATTTCTATCATTATTTTATAATAAATACTTTTTGCAATTATGTCAAATCATTAATGCAAACTAGAGGACTTTTATGGCAGAAAAAGAAACAAAGAAGAAGAAAACGACTAAAAAGAAGAAAAAGAAAGGCAGCGATGGGCGACGGACCTTAACCTTTCTCATTACAATAGCACTTATTCTTTTTGTCACGGTTATCGTATTATTTAACAAAGATACTATTGAAAAAAAGATTGATGAGTTTAATGCCAAATCGAAAGAAAATGAGAAACTCTTAGAAGAATCAACACACTCATCAACAATAGAATTATCAAAAGATAAAGAAGCATCATCCGTAATCAATGAAGAAAAAATCAAAGAGGAACTTCGTAAAGAAATTGAAAAAGAGATGGAAGAAAACCGCATTGCAGAACAAAAAAGAAGAGAAGCTCAATTAGCAAAAGAAAAGCGGGAAAAAGAAGAAGCCGAAGCAAAATTAAAAGCAGAAGCCGAGGCTAAAGAAAAGGAAAAAGAAGAACTTGCCAAAGCGAATCTTAAAAAACGTCAATACCCTCTCTATTTTTTACAGACGACAGATGAATCTTTTGAACTAGTCAAAATTGATAGAATTGTTGAATTTAATAGTTCTCCTTTACGTGCGACATTAGATGCATTAATTAACGGACTCTTGTCTACCGAAATTGCAGAAAATTCAAACTTAATTAATACCATACCTGAAAATACAAAAATTAGATCCATCAACATTAAAGAAGGCATTGCATACATCGATTTTAATACAGCATTCACCTTTAATCCTTTTGGAAAAGAAGGTGCACAAGCGGCATTAGATCAAATCGTTTGGACGGCAACGGCTTTTCCATCGGTTAAATCTGTTCAAATTTTAATAAACGGTAAAATTCAACCCTACCTAACGGCAGAAGGAATTGAGATTAGTAAACCACTAACACGATAAAAAAATACTGGCACAAAAAAAAGAGGTAACTTTCGTTACCTCTTTTTTGATTAAGCAATAGTCTACCATTTGAAGTGGCTGAATGCTTTGTTTGCATCTGCCATTCGGTGTGTATCTTCTTTCTTTTTGAAAGCAGTACCAGTAGAGTTAAATGCATCTAGCAATTCAGCAGACAATTTTTCTGCCATGCTTTTACCTGCTCGATTTCGAGCAGCTGCAATTAACCATCGCATTGCTAACGCTTCACGGCGTTTTTCGTTTACTTCAACAGGAACTTGATAAGTGGATCCACCTACACGTCGTGATTTAACTTCGACAACAGGTTTAACATTATCTAGCGCTTTAAAGAAAACGTCGATAGATTTTTGATCGGTTACTTTCTTGCCCATGATATCTAAAGCTGAATACAACACTTTTGTTGCAATCGATCTTTTTCCATCAAGCATCATCCGACTAATAAACTTTGTAACAACCTTGCTTCCATAAATTGGATCTGGCATAACTTCTCGTACAGGTGCAGTTCTTTTTCTTGACATTCTAACTTCTCCCTATTATGCCTTAGGCCGTTTCGCTCCGTATTTGGAACGACCTTGTTTTCTGTTCGCAACACCAAGAGTATCTTTGGCACCCCGAATAATGTGATATCGAACACCCGGTAAATCCTTTACACGACCGCCTCGAATTAGAACAACGGAGTGTTCTTGAAGGTTGTGGCCAATACCAGGAATATAAGCGGTAACTTCGAAACCATTTGTTAATCTAACACGTGCTACTTTTCGAAGAGCAGAGTTAGGCTTTTTAGGTGTAACTGTCATTACACGTGTACAAACTCCTCTTTTTTGAGGACATGATTGTAATGCACGAGATTTAGTCTTGTTGATGACTCTTTTTCGTCCACTACGAATTAGCTGATTAATAGTAGGCATAGCTGCTATTTCTCCTTTTGATAAATATATAATATATCTTAAGAGATGAAATCTGGGTCAGCACGACGAAGATGAATTAGGGAAAACCCTATTCTTCATCTTCTCCAGATTCCATATCCTCATCGCCGTAATCTTCTGCAAAGTCGTCTTCATCTTCGATGTCGAATTCGTCTTCTATTGCAGAATCCATTTCATGATGCCGAGCTTCCATGATGTCTCGAACTTGTGTTTCGATTTCTTCGGATGGCATATTTTTAAGTTTAAGATTTCGGTACTCTTTTTTACCAGTACCCGCAGGGATTTTATGTCCAATAATAATATTTTCTTTTAATCCTCTTAACTCATCTATACTACCCGCAATCGCTGCATTAGTCAATACCTTTGTAGTTTCTTGGAATGAAGCTGCCGACAAGAATGAATCAATCTTAAGGGCTGCTTTCGTGATTCCCATTAAAACAGGTTTAGCCACCGCTGGTTGCCCACCGTTTCGGATAACTCGTTCGTTTTCTTCAAAGAATTTGAATCGATCTACTTGTTTGCCGTAGATAAAGCTTGTATCCCCGACTGCAACAATTTCAACTTTTCTCATCATTTGACGAACAATAACTCCGATGTGTTTATCGCTAATTTTTACACCTTGTGCTTGGTAAACCGCTTGTACTTCATTCATTAAGAATGTTTGTAGTGCGTTCTCACCTTGGATTCGAAGCACGTCGTGTGGATTGAGGTTTCCATCTGAAAGCATTTCGCCCGCTTCAACAGTGTCTCCGTCTCGAACAAGTAAGAATTTACCCATAGGAATTTGGTGTTTTGCTGTTCCGCCGTATGCATCTTCTACTACTACGACTTGTTTTCCTTTAACGATATTTTTGAATCGAACAATCCCACTAATTTCTGCAAGAATCGCTTCTGTTTTAGGTGGTCGTGCTTCGAATAAGTCCCCAACTCGTGGAAGACCCGATGTAATATCGTTTGTTTTACTTGCAGCTTTTGGAATTTTTGCTAAAATTTGTCCCATGGTGATTTCTGTGCCATTTTCAATTTGAATATAAGCTCCACCAGGCATAAAGTAATTAGCAAGAACTTCGCCATCGGCATCTAAAATAGCCAAACGGGGTTGCAAAGATTCGCTTGCATTGTCGGAAATTCTTTTGACAGTAACTCCAGTGTCTGCATTTGTCTCTTCTTTTAAGGTTGCCCCATTGATCATATCTAGGTATTTAACAGTACCCGATTGCTCTGCAATAATGGGTTCTGCGTATAGGTCAAAGGTAACAAGAATTTCACCGGCGTGTACAACAGTATCTTTAGTTACCATTAGTTCGGATCCACTTCGCACATCGATCATTTGATCTTGTGCTAAGACCAAAACTTGACCTTCGGCATATTGAACAAACCCGACACAATCAGCAACAATTTCTTTGCCTGCACCTGTGAACAATAGATCGCCTTCAACTACTTTTTGACCATTTTGGAATTTAGCATCTCCGGCTCCTACTTCTTCAGATTGAAGTAGTTTTGCAACAATCAATTTACCTTTTCGAGTAAAAAGAGTTCTGCCATCTTCCGAAATAACTGTGTTCCCTAAAACATCTTTAAGGTAGACATTGTATTTAATTGTTAATTCGTTGTCTTCAGCAATTTTAGACGCAGTTCCACCCACGTGGAAGGTTCTCATGGTAAGCTGTGTTCCGGGCTGACCAATCGATTGTGCGGCGATGATACCTACAGCTTCCCCGATATTTACTTTTCGGTTGTTCGCAAGGTTTCGCCCATAACACTTAGCACAAACACCATGTTTCGCTTCACAAGTTAGTACTGTTCGAATTTTTACTTTTTCGATACCAATTTCATCGATTTGTTCTGCAAGTTCGTCGGTAATTTCTTGGTTAACATCGAGTAATACTTCGTTTGTAATTGGGTGCTTAATTTGCTCTAATGAGAAACAACCTTGAATTCTATCTTCTAGTGTTTCAATAATTTCATCACCATTTTTGATTGCAAGCATATCAAGACCATTGATAGTTCCACAATCTTCTTCATTTACAACAACGTCTTGCGCAATGTCAACTAAACGTCGTGTTAGGTAACCCGCTTCCGCAGTTTTAAGCGCTGTATCGGCAAGCCCTTTACGAGCACCATTCGTTGAAATAAAGAACTCGATAATTGAAAGACCTTCTTTAAAGTTTGATCGAATTGGAATGTCGATAATTGTTCCATTTGGCTTAGCCATCAGACCACGCATACCTGAAAGTTGTCGAATTTGGTTTCGGCTACCCCGAGCACCTGAGTCGGCCATCATGTAAATCGGGTTAAAGCCGTCTTTATCATTTTTAAGCGTCTCCATAAGTGTATTGGTAAGCTTTTCATTTGTGTCTGACCATAAGTCAATTACTTTTGAATATCGTTCATCTTCTGACATCATCCCTTTGTGGTATTGATCATCGATTTTAGCAACTTCCGCATTTGCGGATTGTATCATATCTGCCTTTTCTTCTGGAATTAAGATGTCACTAATAGATATAGTCGCGCCAAAGATGGTTGCATATTTGTAGCCTACATCTTTAATAGCATCGAGCATTTTTACAGTAACACTTGAACCAAATTGTTTGTAATTCTTTGCAATCAATTTTTTAAGTTCTTTATCTCCAAGAAGTTCATTAACAAATTCGATACCAACGGGCATAGCAAGGTTGAAGACAACTCGTCCAGGAGTCGTTTCGTAGACAACTCCATTTACCTTAACTTTACAAACAGCTTGGTAATCGATCGCTTTCGCATCAATTGCAAGCATCACTTCGTTTGTATTGTCAAAGTATTTTCCTTCCCCTTTTGCCCCTTTTCTTGCTTTAGTCAAATAGTTGATACCTAGTACCATATCTTGTGAAGGATATGCTACAGGATTACCGTTTGCTGGGTCAAGAAGGTTGTTTACACTTAACATAAGAGTCATACACTCAATTTGTGCCGCTTCTGTTAACGGAACGTGAACAGCCATTTGGTCACCGTCAAAGTCGGCGTTAAATGCGTGACAAACGAGTGGGTGAAGTCGAATAGCCTTTCCTTCTATTAGAACGGGTTCAAAAGCTTGAATCCCTAACCGGTGAAGGGTTGGCGCACGGTTTAGAAGAACGGGGTGTTCTTTGACAACTTCGTCTAAAATAGAGAATACATATGGATCTTCTTGCTCAACCATTTTCCCTGCACGAGTGGAAGAATATTCGTTCCCATGTTTCTTAACGATTCGAGCCATGATAAAAGGTTTAAACAATTCGAGTGCCATTTTGGTTGGTAAACCACATTGGTGCATTCGCAATGAAGGACCAACAACGATTACCGAACGCCCAGAATAGTCTACTCGTTTACCAAGTAAGTTTTGTCGGAAACGTCCTTGTTTTCCCTTTAGCATATCAGAAAGCGATTTAAGTTCTCGGTTAGAAGAACCCTTTGCCTTCTTTTTCTTTTTGGAATTATCAAACAATGAATCGACAGCTTCTTGAAGCATTCGTTTTTCGTTTCGAACGATTACATCAGGAGCTTGAATTTCGATAAGACGTTTGAGTCGGTTATTTCGGTTAATAACACGTCGATAAAGGTCATTTAAGTCGGAAGTGGCAAAGCGACCGCCATCTAGCTGAACCATAGGCCGTAAATCGGGTGGAATGACAGGAACAACGTTTAGAATCATCCATTCTGGTTTGTTTCCAGAACCACGGAAATCTTCTACCTCGGAAAGCCTTTTTAAGATTTTTTTGTCTTTATCACCCTTTTCGATCATTTTTTGTCGTAATTCGTGGTAAAGCGTATCTAAATCTAAGTTTGCTAATAAGGTTTGAATCGCTTCTGCACCCATACCTACAGTAAAATTGTTTTCGTATAGGTTTTGAGCTTCATCTAATTCCGCTTCTGTTAAAATTTGACATTTTTTTAGCTCTGTATCACCCGCATCGATAACGATGTGTTTTTCGTAGTAAAGTACAGCTTCTAAATCTGCCATTTTAAGGTCTAATAAGGTCCCCATTCGTGATGGTGTTGTTTTATAGTACCAAATATGTGAAACTGGACAAGCTAAGTCGATATGACCCATTCTTTGTCGGCGCACAGTGATGTGTGTGACTTCGACACCACATCGATCACAAATAACCCCTTTGTAACGTCCAGATTTGAACTTACCGCAATAACATTCCCATTCTTTTGTAGTACCAAATATTTTTTCACAGAAGAGCCCATCGCGTTCTGGTCGAAGAGTTCTATAGTTAATCGTTTCTGGCTTAGTAACTTCTCCATAGGACCATGCCCGAATTTGTTCGGGAGAAGCAAGCATAATCTTCATTTGATTAAAATCATGTGTATCTTTCATAAGCGATCCTAGAATTGGCCTCCTGTATTTTGTTTGTTGATAAGTTCTTCGTCTCTTTCAGTTAATGCGACTTGTTTTCCGTTTGAATCGAAGATTCGGATATCAAGAGCAAGACCTCTAAGTTCTTGAACTAATACGTTAAATGATTCGGGAACTTCGACAGCACCTGTAGGTTGACCTGTAACAATTGCTTTATATGCTTTTGAACGGCCATTCATGTCGTCAGATTTGATTGTCATTAACTCTTGTAGAGTATTAGAAGCACCATAGGCCTCGAGTGCCCAAACTTCCATTTCTCCAAGTCGTTGACCCCCAAATTGAGCCTTACCACCCAATGGTTGTTGAGTAACCAAGGAGTAAGTTCCAATCGAACGAGCGTGCATTTTGTCGTCTACTAAGTGGTGAAGTTTTAACATGTAAACACAACCACAAAATACGTCGTTTTCAAATTTTTCACCTGTTCGTCCGTCATAAAGAGGCACACGCGAAGTTCTTGGTAATCCAGCTTCTTCAAGTTTGTCTTCAATTTGGCTAACAGATGCAGATTGGAAAACGGGCGTATTGTATTTTTCGCCAAGTTTTAGTCCAGCCCAACCTAATTCGGTTTCTAGTAGCTGGCCTAAGTTCATCCGAGATGGGACCCCAAGTGGGTTAAGACAAATGTCTAGCGGAGTTCCATCTTCCATGTATGGCATATCTTCGATAGGTAAAATTCGGGATACAACACCTTTGTTTCCGTGTCGTCCAGCCATTTTATCCCCTTCTCGAAGTTTTCGTTTTGTAGCAACAAGAACTTTAATGATTTCTTCTACACCTGGAGTCTTTAAATCGTCCCCTTGGCTTCGTTTAAGACGTTGCACACCCACAACTACACCAGATGAACCATGTTGAAGTCGAAGAGAGTTATCTCGGACGTTTTTAGCCTTTTCACCAAAGATTGAGTTTAATAATTTGGTTTCTGCATTGGGTTCTGTTTCTGATTTTGGAGTGACCTTTCCGACAAGTATATCGTTAGATGTTACATGCGACCCAACAATGATGATTCCTTCTTCGTCTAGTTTAGAAAGTGCAGAATCTTTTTGATGTGGGATATCACGAGTAATCGTTTCGGGCCCAAGCTTTGTTTCTCTTACTTCTGTTGTAAATTCTTTAATGTGAACTGAAGTAAAGATATCTTCTTTGGCAACTCTTTCGCTGATAAGAATAGCATCCTCGAAGTTAAATCCATTCCAAGGAACAAATCCAACAAGAACATTTCGTCCTAGTGCTAATTCTCCATCGTCGGTAGAAGGACCATCGGCAAGAATTTCTCCTGCTTTGACTTTTTGTCCTTGAACACATGTTACATTGTGATTAAAACAAGTATCTTGGTTGGTTCTTCGATATTTTTTAAGTTCATATACATCTCGAAGATGATCACCAACTGGTTTATCAAATTTTAATACAATTTTGGATGAACTTGCATATTCAATAACACCATCTTGGCTTGCTTTAATACAAACACCAGAATCGTAAGCAGTTCGGTATTCCATTCCAGTTCCTACAATAGGAGATTCTGGGAATACAAGCGGTACTGCTTGACGTTGCATGTTTGATCCCATGAGTGCACGGTTAGCATCGTCATGCTCTAGGAAAGGAATAAGCGAAGTTGCAATTGAAATTACTTGCTTTGGAGAAACGTCCATATATTGAAGTTCGGTAGGAGATTTAATTTTATAATCACCTAAATTACGACAAATAACGGAAGAATTTTCAAATTCGCCCTTTTCTGTTATAGGCGCATTCGCTTGAGCAATAAAGTATCGGTCTTCATCCATTGCAGATAAATATTGAATGTCTTTGGTCACTTTACCATTTTCGACTTTACGATAAGGAGTTTCTAAGAAGCCATATTCGTTAACTTGAGTAAAGTTAGCTAGCGAAACAATAAGACCGATGTTGGGTCCTTCTGGTGTTTCGATAGGACACATGCGACCATAGTGAGTATAGTGAACGTCACGAACTTCGAAACCAGCTCTTTCTCTTGAAAGCCCCCCAGGCCCTAATGCATTTAAACGTCGCTTGTGTGTGATTTCTGCGAGTGGGTTTACTTGATCCATGAATTGAGATAACTGACTAGAACCAAAAAATTCGTTGATTGCAGCTGTTATAGGTTTCATGGTGATTAAGTCTTGAGGCTTAATGGATTCATTTCCACCTTGAGACATTCTCTCTCGAGCAATTTTTTCCATTTTTAAGAAAGCACTCTTTAATGAATTTGATAATAGCTCCCCTACGCTTCGGATACGTCGGTTTCCTAAGTGATCTACGTCATCGACCTTTTCATCGCCAACATAAATCTTCATTAAGTAGTTCATGGTATGTGTGATGTCTCGATCGGCTAATACGCTTGAGTCATCTGCATCGTCGTAGGTGAATTTTTTGTTTAGTTTATATCGACCCACTTTACCTAAATCGTATCTTCTTGTTGATGAGAAAATAGATCGAATATCTCGCTCTGCATCGTCGATAGAAGCTGCATCGCCAGGCATAACAACGGAATAAACTGCGGATACAGCATCTTCTCGAGTAGGCTCGTCATAATTGATATTATCTTTTAAATATTTAGCATCTTCTCTTTCAAAACAATTAAAGATGATAACGCTATTTAAAGACCCTTCTGCTCCAAAGTCAACAACTTCAATTTCGGAAATATTGAGGTGTTGTAATTCTTCAAAGTCATGTGCGTGTAATTGAGAACCCGCTTTATAAATCTTTTTAGATTCTCCTTCGATCTCGGATAAGACATTTCGTGCAAGATAAACCCCTGCCACTTCGTCTTTTTGAGTTTTGTCGGAGATGATAATTGTCTTTCGTTTGTAAAAAACATCGATAATTTTTTCACGAGTATCAAATCCAAGAGCTCGTAAAAATAAAGTTCCTAAAATTCTCTTCTTTTTATCGATTTTAGTATATATTAAATCTTTTTTGCTATCTATCTCGAATTCAAGCCATGAACCTTTGTCTGGATTAATACGAGCAGAATAGATATCTTTTTCAAATGCAAATACAACCCCAGGAGATCGGTGAATTTGGCTTACAACGACACGTTCTGCACCATTTACAACGAATGTTCCTCGTTTTGTCATTAGGGGAATATCACCAAAATAGATTTCTTTTTGTCGAATTTCCCCTGTCGCTCTAAATGATAAATCAATTGTCGCTTTAAGAGGAACCGCATAAGTAGAATCTTTTTCTTTGCAATCTTCTTCGGTGAATTTTATATTTTTATAGTCTAAGTTATAGCCAGAGTAACTTAAAACCATATCTCCATTTGGCCCAGTACTTTGGATTGGAAATATAGATTGAAAGACTTCTTCTAAGCCTTGCTTAGCTAAAGATTGACCCTTTTTGATCTTATCTTCTTGTAAGAAACGTTCATAAGAAGTTAATTGAATATCCACTAAATTAGGAATATCCATAACATCAACGAAATCTTTACCTATGTAAACTCTTTGCATGGTTTTGCCTCCTTTGAGCATCACCACCCCCTGTTTTTTATAAGTATACGACAGGACCACCAGACATAAATCTGGTGGTTCTATCAATTTGATAGGCTAATAAATTAACCTAATCCAATTTTGTAAGTAACTCTTTATTAGTAATTCTGATAAAAGTTGCTTATTTAAGTTCAATAACAGCGCCTGCTTCTTCAAGTTTAGCTTTAAGAGCTTCTGCATCTTCTTTAGAAACGCCTTCTTTAATAGCTTTTCCACCAGCTTCAACAACAGCTTTTGCTTCACCAAGACCTAAGCCTGTAGCTTCACGAACTGCTTTAATAACAGCAATTTTTTTGTCAGCAGCAAATGATGCAAGAACAACATCAAATTCTGATTGTTCTTCTGCAGCAGGTGCAGCAGCAGCTCCAGCGCCAGCAACAGCAACAGGTGCAGCAGCGGAAACTCCAAATTTTTCTTCCATAGCTTTAATAAGCTCGGAAACTTCCATTACAGTCATTTTAGCAATTGCTTCTAAAATTTCATTTTGATCAGCCATATTATCTTCTCCTTAAATATTTATTTTTAGACGGGGATGGCACGGCTATTGAAGACCAACTCCCGCCAATGGTTACCAAAAAGGCGTGATAAAAGCTTACGCTTCTTCGCTTTCTTTCTTTTCTTTGATTGCTTGCAACAAATAAGCCACTTGTTGAACAGGAGCTTTAAGAGTTCCCATAAACATAGCAATAATTTCGTCTTTTGTAGGAAGTTTAGAATATGCTTCTAATTTAGCAGCATCGTATAATTCTTCACCTACAAGACCACCTTTAATATCTAAAGGCATTTCTTTTGCTAATTCATAAAGAACTTTTGCAGTTGCACTTGATTCACCTTCTACGATTGTAACTGCAGTAGGACCTACTAAATAGTCTGCAACCCCTTCTGGTTTTTCTAAGTTTTTAAATGCAATCTTTGCAAATCTGTTTTTAACAACTCGGAAAGAAGCATTTTTCTTTCGAAGTTCGTCTCGTAGTGCAGTAATTTGCTCTACAGTCATTCCTCGGTAATCTGCGAAGAAGAAATCTGTAGAATTTGTAAATGCATCTTGCAATGAAGAAACTGCACTCGTTTTATCTGAATTTACTCTTGTAATATATTCACTCATTCTAATTCCCTCTTACACTAGATCCTTAAGATCGATTTTAACACCAGGTCCCATAGTAGAAGAAACACAAAATGATTTTACATAATCACCTTTAACATCGGATGGTTTTTTTCGTTGAATTTCTTCAGAAACCAATTTAATGTTTTCTACTAATTTAGCTTCGTCCATAGAAACTTTTCCAACTGCCAAGTGAACAACACCCGTTTTGTCAGATCGGAATTCTACACGACCCTTGTTAAGTTCTGCGATAGCTTCTGCTACATCATAAGTGACAGTTTTTGTTTTTGGGTTAGGCATTAAACCTCGTCGACCCAAAACAGGACCTAAACGCCCTACATCTTTCATCATGTCAGGAGTTGCGATGGCAACATCGAAATCTACCCATCCACCACGAATTTTTTCTACTAAATCTGCATCACCGACATAAGCTGCACCCGCATTCGTTGCTTCGGTCGCTTTTTCACCTTTTGCGAATACTAAAATTCGTTTTTCTGAACCAAATTGGTTAGGCAATACAAGAGTATCACGAACCGTTTGGCTCTTTTTTAGGTTGAGTCGAACAGAAATTTCTACAGTTTCGTCGAATTTTGCAAAAGCCATTCCTTTAACAAGTGAAAGAGAATCTGCTAATGCATAAGTTTTTTGCTTATCCACTTTTTGGGATGCTTCAAGATATTTTTTACCTCTTTTCATCTTATTCCTCCACCGTAACGCCCATGCTTCGGCATGTTCCAGCAATTGTTTTCATTGCTGCATCGATGTCGTTAGCACTCATGTCGACTAATTTTAATTCTGCAATTTCTTTAATTTGAGCTTTTGTAATCTTTGCAACTTTGTCCATATGTGGTTTTGAACTTCCTTTTGCAAGACCGCAAGCTTTTTTAATTAAAACTGCAGCGGGTGGGGTTTTTGTGATAAAAGTGAAGCTTCTATCTGCATAACCAGTGATGACAACCGGGATAGTGAGTCCTGGTTCCATGTTTTTAGTTTTGTCGTTAAATTGTTGACAGAACTGAGGTGCTGAAAGACCATGAGGTCCTAGAGCTGGCCCTACAGGAGGCGCTGGAGTTGCTTTACCAGCTGGCACCTGCAATTTGACCACGCAAGCGATCTTTTTCTTTGCCATATTTTCTCCTTGTGGTATTAACGCCTACCCATTGATTTAGATTTTAGGTAGACTCCCATCGGTATTATATGAACAGGGCATGCCCTGTCTATAATCATTATAATTTTTCTACTTGATTAAAATCGACCTCTACAGGTGTAGGACGGCCGAAGATACCAACTAAAACTCGTAGCTTGCCACGATCTAAGTCCACTTCTTCTATTTTTCCAGAAAAACTAACAAATGGACCTTCTTTAATTTTGACACTTTCACCAACGGCAAAGTCAACACGAACAACAGCTGTTTTATCTTGCTTAATGTCACCTGTTTTTTGAAGGATAATTCTCATTTCATTTACAGGAACTGGAGAGGGTTTTTGCACCCCAACTTGTCCTAAAAAGCCTGTGACTCCATTTATTCTTCTAATTTGCGAACAGACATCTTTCCAGCCGACATCGGGTAGATCCATTTCCAAAAAAACATAGCCAGGCAGGCTTAGCCGATTAAAAACTTTCTTTTTACCGTCTTTAACTTGTGTTACTTCTTCGTTAGGAATTTTTACATCGGAAACTACAGCGGCAAACTCCGGGGAAGTTTCCATTAATTGACGAATACCTCGTTCAATTTTTTTTTCAAACCCCGAAAAAGTATGAATAATATACCAACTTCTTGACATAAAAAACTCCTTACACAAAAGCAGAGAAACTTTACAGTTCCCCTATTTGTTTTATACAATTAAATCAATAATTCGAACCAATGCGATATCAAATAACCCCAAAACCAAGGCTGCAATCAAAACAGAAACGACAACAACCACAGTGTTAGACTTTACAGACGCCCAACTAGGCCATACAACCTTTTTAAGCTCTAAATAGCATTCTTTGAAATAATTAAAAATTCTACTGAATACTGACTTCTTCTTCATATTCTAACTCCTTTATTAATAAAAAAAAGCAGGCCAGGTAGGAATCGAACCCACATTTACGGTTTTGGAGACCGTAGTACTAGCCGTTGTACGACTGGCCTGAGAGATACTTATTTAACCTTCGATTCTACATGCAAAATATGCTTTCGATCGAATGGGCAATACTTATTAAATTCAAGCTTTCCTTGAATATTCTTTCGGTTTTTTGAAGTCGTATAATTTCGACGACCACATTCTGAACATTTCAAAGAAATAAGTTCTACGTTTCCTTTCTTTTTCTTAGCCATAATCTTTCACCATCCATAAATGTATATTGACAAACGCATTAGCGTGATTTTATGCGTCTTTTTACAAGAACCGAGCCCTCGACCGGACTTGAACCGGTGACCCCAACCTTACCATGGTTGTACTCTACCGACTGAGCTACAAGGGCATAAATGTCATGTGAAACTATAGTAACAAATTTTTGAGAATAATGTCAACTGTCCACAGTGTTTTTTCTTCTAATTATTGGCTTAACTGCAATTATTGAATTTTCATACTAAATTGAGATAGACCATAAAAAAGCCGACCCTCGTGCTGAGCGTCGGCGTCGGCTGCATTCGCGCTTCACTTGTCCAAGGAGGGACTGATGCAAATGATAGGCCAGGATGGCCGATAAATTCATTTGCCTGTGCGTTAGC
>CAYJGX010000003.1:26864-38583 GCA_964369795.1 uncultured Spirochaetaceae bacterium | reverse complement strand
CTGATGCAAATGATAGGCCAGGATGGCCGATAAATTCATTTGCCTGTGCGTTAGCAGAGCAAGGATTCTTCCCTCCTTGGAAGGGTAAGAATACTCTGCATTCGCACATCACTTGTCCAAGGAGGGACTGATGCAAATGATAGGCCAGGATGGCCGATAAATTCATTTGCCTGTGCGTTAGCGATTGCAACGTTACTTTTGTTTTGGGACAGCCAAAACAAAAGTAGTAGCGTAAAGCGCGACCCACATCGTGGGGAACGCCCAAAAAATTATTTTTTAGCTTTTGTAGAATCGAAAGCAGCGCCTGGCTTCGAGAAAGCAACACCATTGTGGTATGTTGCAAATTCGGCCACGATTGCACCGTTAGGACCCGCCATTTGACCATGCCATGATTCTGGATCAGCCATTACATGGTATTCACCAGCTACTTTAGTGATGTAGTAATTACACTTAAACCAAGGTTCGCCGTAGCCGTAAGGTCGGTTTTCCACAGGAAGTTCGGAAATATCTTTCATTCCTTCGCCTTTGAATTCAGCAAAGAAAGTCACTTCGCCGTTTGTAATTTTCCAGGCTTCCATTTTTGGAGCATAATCCTCTAGCCCACCTTCATGGTTGTGCTCAGGTAAAGTTTGACCTGGGAGCAGGTAAATATCGTGTCCTAGGTAGCCAAATTGTTGTCCTGCATATTCGCCATCGTATTCCCCCGCTCCTGTTTCGCCATATTTTCCTTTTTCATTCACCCAGAAAATTCCACCCATACCCACTTTTGCAAATTCGCCAGACAGGAAGTCTGCTGACCAAAATCCGTCTTCAAGGGATTGTGGGATTGGATAAGCGAATGCTTTCATCATTGCAAAGTAGGCATCTCGAACTTTGTCTGCATTTAATGAACCATCTTCGTTGTAGAAATCTTCATTCTTTGGCATTGCAACGGGATTAAATGGAAATTGCCCTGTATACATTTTCTCTCCTTGGCACGCTTTAGTGATTGCACAACCACCTTTTGACGAACAAGCTTTTTCCTTTTTGGAACATTCGCACCCAAGCGTTAAAAGCAATGCAACAACGGCCACTAAAATAGTAATTTTCTTTAACATAAAAACTCCTCGTGTTCTATATTGTAAACAAAATACCACATTATTAAAAATTTGTCAAATAGCGATTTAAAAAAAAGAGTTTTGCTTCACAACAAAACTCTTCTTGATTTTTCCGAATATAATTTTCGTTTATCCCCTACGGTGATGGCGTTATATAAACAAATTTAAGATTGCTAGCCTTACCATCTGACCAGTTTTCTTTGGTGGTATATGCAGAAACCGTTACGATATCTACGCTATCACCAATAGATTCTCCAGGTTCAAAAACAAACGATACATTTGCACTTGAATCCGAAATGCTAAAAACTTTTTTACCTACATTTTCACCTGCCCCATCTTCTAATTTGATCGTAAAGTTTTTAGCAGAAGTTATGTCTAAGGCTTCACCTTGCGTTGGCACAGAAAGATAAAGTTTATCCAATTTGTCTGTTGCAGGCTCTACAATAATTGTCGCTTCTACAAGCGTATCCCCAGTTATTTCGTACTCCTCAGCTAAAGTTGAATTACTGCTATCTTTAAAAGAAACTGACGAAGCGAATAGTTCGTAAAACTTATACTCTAAATGATAAACTTCTTTAACCGTAAAAGCTTCTTTGCCTGCGATGTAACGAGGAGCTTTATTTTGAATCGCGATTGCTTTAACGGTTGTATTTTTGTCTATAGTTAGAGGAAGCGGAAGTGTTTGCGGTTCTAACAGGTCTGGATCTGGGTTGGTGCCATCTAGAGTGTAAACGATTTCTGCTGTTTCAATATTCCCAACAAGATATTCATTTGCTTCTCCATTGGGTTCTTCTGCAAATGAGAGAGTCACCTTGTTGCCTGCTTCTAATTCTGAAAAATCAATTCGATTAATCTTAAGTGGGTCTTCTTCCATATCTGCTTGGCAAGCAAAAAAGAAAGGGACCATTAAAACAAGTAAAGAAAAAATAAGTTTGTAATTATTCATAAGCACTCCTACACTTTAAATAGTAACACGGGTTTCTAAAAGACTCCATCACTTTTTGTGATAATTTATTAAATTGGAAGTAATGGGATTCGAACCCATGACTTCTACAATGCCATTGTAGCGCTCTAGCCAACTGAGCTATACCCCCAAGTCTAAATAATTTTAAATCAACTTTTATCACTTGTCAATAGAAATATTTTTCAAGCCTGTGACAAAATGAGTTTTTATTCATTTAGTTCGTCGTCAGAGAGACCAAAAAGACATTTTTCCTTTGCGATATTATTATATCCAAATCGAATAGATATTTTTTTCGCTGCCTCTTTGACTACTTCCCCAAGTTCAGGAAATGAGGCTTCTTCAATTCTAGCTGCTGGCCCCGTAACCCAAATAGCAGCAATTGGAAAATTATTGTTATTAAAGATTGGAGCCCCAACACAATGCACCCCAATAAGCTCTTCTGCTCGGTCGATAGAGTACCCTAATTTGCGCACTTGCTTTAGTTCTTTATCAAAATCTGCTTTATTATTGATAGTATTATCGGTATAAGTCTTGTATTCGATTTTTTCGATTAAGGCGTCGCGTTCTGAATTTGGCAAATTAGCAACCAAAGCTTTTCCCGGCGCAGATGTATGCAGCAGAATCCGTGAACCAAGTGTAATCGAAAATTTAAAAGGATACAAACTACTAACCTGCTCCATAAGTAAAACATGGTCGTCTATTAAAACCCCCAAAAATACAGACTCTTTCGTTTTATCTCGTAGTTCACGCATGATATCGATAGACTGCTCTACTAAACTCTGCTCATGGATTGCAAGCGAACCTAAACTTAGCAAGCGTTTAGTTAAGAAAAAACGCTTTGACGCAGGGTCTCGATCGACATACCCTAAGGCATACAATGACATAGTTATCCTGAAAATACTATTCTTAGGATAATCTAAACGCTTCGCAAGTTCTGCGATTGAAAGCCCCTCTGCACCGTTATGCCCAATTTCTTCAAAGACATCAAATGCACGCACAAGGTTAGGGACTTTATATTTTTCTACAATTTCGTTGATTTCTAGCTTCATAACAATTGAATATAACACATTTTTTTCAATTTAACAAGTTATAAAAAGTTGACAAATCAAAATTCTAATGATAAAATAAAAACGGAATTTCATATTTAGAACAACTAATCGGAGGAAAAAAATGAAAAAATTTATTAACGATCCTAACGATCTAACAAAAGAACTATTGGAAGGAATGGCGGCAGCTTATCCTCAAAAAGTTAAATTAGTAAACGAAAAACTCGTTTGTGCAACAAAAGAAAAAGATGCAAATAAAGTTGCTATTGTCACTTTAGGTGGCTCTGGCCACGAACCCGCACTTCAGGGTTTTGTAGGTGAAGGTCTGGTAGATATTTCTGTAGTTGGAGACATTTTCGCTGCCCCTGCTCCAAACACCGTTTTAGAAGCACTTACCACGCTTAAAAGAGAGGCTGGTATTTTATTAGTTGTTTTAAATCACTCTGGCGACGTCATGAGTTCAAATATGGCTCTCCAAATGGCTAAAATGCAAGGCATCAATGTAACTAGCGTTTTAACTGCAGAAGAAGTACGACCTACGCTAGAAGAAGAAGGTCGAGGTTTAGGCGGATGCTTCTTTGTTTATAAAGTAGCGGGTGCCGCTTCAGAAAAAGGAATGAATTTAGAAGATGTTACTCGAATTGCACAAAAAATGGCAGACAACATGGCAGCCATTGCAGTGCTTTCAGAAATCGCTTCTCACCCATCTAATGGTGCCGACCTTGGAGATATGGGCGCAGATGAAATGGAAATTTGTGCAGGTCAACATGGTGAAGGCGGAGGAATCCGAATGCCTTTTGTTTCTGCAAAAGAAACAGCTAAGATCCTATGCGAAAAATTATTAGAAAAAACAAAATGGATGGCTGGCGACGAAATTCTTCTTGCAATTAATGGTTCTGGAAAAACAACCTTAATGGAACAACTTATCGTTTTTAACGATGCTAAAAAATTCTTCGAAGAAAAAGGGATTAAGGTGGTTCGAGGTCTTGCTAACGAAATCCTTACTGTTCAAGAAGCGGCAGGTTTCCAACTTATGGCAGCAAAAATGGATGCAGAACTTCTGGAATTATGGGATGCTCCTTGCGATTCTCCATACTACACCGTAAAATAGACTATAAAGGAAGAAGAATGAATACTCTTACGAAAGAAAATTTTGTCAAAATGATCAATGCGGCAGCAGTTAAAATCAGTGCTGAAGCAGATGCTCTTTCTGCACTCGATGCAGCAACCGGCGACGGAGACCATGGGATTGCCATTAAAAAAACATTAGATGCAATGCAAAAAGCAGCTAACGACAACGCAACAGCTTCTTTTATTGCTATTTTACAACAACTTGCTATGTGTGCCATGAGTTCCGACGGAGGTTCTACAAGCTCACTCTATGGTGCCCTATTCATGGGAATGGCTATGGCTAACCCAGTAGACGAACTTGACGCAAATGCAGCAGCAGCCCTTTTTGAAGCAGGTCTAACAAACATGGGAACCATTACCAAAGCCACTATTGGCGACAAAACGATGATGGACGCTCTTATTCCTGCAATTAACACTTTCGCAAGCGAAGCAAAAGCAACTGGCAACATTGCAAACGCAATGGCAAAGGCAGCAACAGCAGCAGCAGCGGGTGCAGAAAGCACAAAAGAGATGGCAGCTAAGATTGGCCGAGCTCGAACCATGGGCGAAAGGGCTATCGGGCATATCGATGCAGGTGCCGTTAGTGTTTCATACATCTTCGGTGAATTTGCTGCGGCACTAGCTTAAGCACAATTCTTAACAAAAACAAACTCAAAACTATATAATTTCATAATGGAGGAAAATTATGGCAGACGCAGATGGAAATATCGAAGCTAAAAATTATGGCTTTGGAGTACCAGCAAAATCAAAATCCTTTTTCTTAAAAGGTTGCGACAATTACGATTGGGGTGTTAAAGACCGACTTTCAAGAATTTTCAATAAAAAATCAGGTAAAACCGTTATGTTGGCATTCGACCACGGTTATATTATGGGACCTACTTCTGGATTAGAACGAGTCGACTTAAACATTGTACCTATTATGGATCAAGCAGATTGTTTAATGTGTTGCCGTGGAATTTTACGAACGAACGTTCCTGCAACCATCAACAAACCTATTGCTCTTCGAATGGCTACAGGTTCTACGATTTTAACAGAACTAAATGACGAATATATCTCTAATATTGACGATGCCATTAGGCTTAATGCTTCTGCAATTGCTCTTATGTGTGCAATTGGAACCCCAGAATACGAAGCTCAAACCCTAAAAAACTTGTGGAAAGCGGTAGACTTTGGTAACAAATACGGCATTCCTGTATTAGGCGTTAATGCAGTTGGTAAATCCTTAGGCCGAGACGCAAGATACCTTTCTCTTGCAACTCGTGTTATTGCAGAAAACGGTGCGCACTTCGTTAAAACTTACTACTGCGAAAAAGACTTCGAAAAAGTAACTGCGGCTTGTCCAGTTCCTATCGTTGTTGCAGGCGGTAAAAAACTTCCTGAACTAGAAGCGCTTGAGCTTTGCTACAACTCTATCCAACAAGGAGCAGCAGGTGTAGACATGGGTCGAAACGTATTCCAAGCGGAATCCCCAAAAGCAATGATGAGTGCAGTTCGAGCTGTCGTTCACAAAAACGAAACTCCTGCAAAAGCATTTGAACTTTACAACGACTTAAAAGCAAAATACAACAAATAATTTTGTTTTTATATTGCTCTATCAATTCAAAAACAAAAGCCATCGTTCTTATGATCGATGGCTTTTGCTATATTTATTTAATTTCAAGAACTAAGGGAACCATCTGAATGCTAAACCCATTACTCATATCAATAATTGGACGCAATAAAACATCAGCCTCTACATATCTTCCCTGATTAAAATCTTGAACTTTTTCTATAACAGAAGGAGTTGCATAACAGCTTATTGAATGTGGGAAACAAAGTAAAGCTATCGAACGATTGTTTATCTGAGCTATATATGGAAGATCAATCTTAATAATTTGTCCCACATAAGAAGTTGATTTTGTAATTATTTCATGAATAAATTCTCTATCAACAACTCTCCTAGCTGGAGCAATATAATCTTTCTTTATACTCATAGCATATAGAAAAGGAATATCTTGCCCTGGTATATTATAAACTAAAAACATAAGTGTATCGCCAAGTTTAAATTGATTGAGCGACTGAGTCATTACTTGATTCATATCGTTCATAATAGGTTGATAATTTAAAAACAATTTTTCTGAAGTATCATTTGGCGTTATTTCTTCTGACAAAGACAAGGCAACAGAATTTTCTGCATCTTTTGGCGAACTGACATTTAAAAAGAATTGATTCCCTTCCAATGTAATATCGGGAGTTCCACCCCACCCTTCAAAGATTACTTCAAAGCAGGCAAGTTCTTCTATGAAACTACCATTTTTTTCTTTAAATTCTTCATAACTTATATCCACTTTTGTAAATAAAGAAAAGTCGGGAATAGAATGACGATTATGCCTTTCATTCACAATCTTCATACTCGTGGTACATCCACTAAAAAATAGTGCAGAGACGACTAAAAAATACAATTTCATTTTAGATTTCTTTTTCATATAACTCTCCTTTTTTACTAATTACCTTGCATTCACAAATATTTGGATCATATCGGCTTTTCGTAACGGAATAACAGAACCCACGGTTGTCGTGTCGCTCGATGTCGCCTTTTCTGCCATCTCTTCAAGATTAGCATCGCAGGAATCGACACCGAGTTGTGCTAGGGATATGGGCATTGCTATTGATGTAAAAAAAGCTTCCGTTGCCACGATTGCCGCTAGAGCCGTCTCTTTTTCTGTTGATAGGGGGACAATTCCTAATACTTTTTCGCCGTATTTTGCAAATCGGTGTGGAATAACATCAACGACATAGCGAGCCCAACTTCCCCAAATGGCGGCAAGGCCGGCTCCATGGGCAACGTCAAACATTCCGCCTAGTTCGTGTTCTATGTCGTGTGTAGACCAGTCGCCCCCGCCCGTTGCGCAACCCGTTAGCCCGTTGTGAGAAAGGCTTCCCGCCCACATAATATTCCAACGAGCAGTTAAGTTGGCGGGGTCGTTTTTAAGGATCTTTGCGTTGGCAATGACTGTACGCATAACGCCTTCTGCCATTTCGTCTGTAATGGCTAAATTTTCGCTTGTATTAAAATAGCGTTCCATTGTGTGCATTAAAATATCGACACACCCGCAAGCGGTTTGGTAGTCGGGTAAGGTTAATGTTAATTCGGGATTTAGAAGCGAAAATTTACAGCAGGCATCTGGGTGACCAATAGAACGTTTAAACATTCCTTCGTCTTTTGTAATCACCGAAGAGTCGCTCATTTCGCTTCCAGCCGCTGCTAGCGTTAAAATAGAGGCAACCGGAACAGACCCGATAGTCTCTTTCCCCTCAAAAAAATCCCATACATCGCCTTCGTAAACGAGTCCCATCCCAATGGTTTTCGCCGAGTCAATGGTACTTCCACCACCGACGGCTAGCAAAAAGTCAACTTTTTCCTTGCGACAAAGTTCTATCCCTTCGTAAACTTTAGATAACAGTGGATTTGGAACCACGCCGCCGAGCTCAACAAAATCTATCCCTACTTGCGAAATAGCACCCTTCACACGATCGAGCAATCCCGTTTTAATAACACTGCCTCCACCGTAGTGAATGAGCACCTTAGTTGCTCCATATTTTTTTAGCATTTTTCCAACCGAATTTTCGGCTCCCTTTCCAAAAATCACCTCTGTAGGTGCATAATAAGTAAAGTTTTTCATTGCGACTCCCTTTTCTAAATTGTAAACGCGAAGGGATAATTCGTCAAGCAAAGAATTTGAGTAAAGTTATAAAACAAGTTTTTTAAAAAAACCTGCTTACCGACAGGCAAGCAGGTTACAATCAACTCTATAATTAGCTTTGGAGTTCGCTAGCGAGTGCTAGGTGCAGTTTATACTCTTTTTTAAATTTTATATAATTGATAACAGTCATCACATACTTAATAGGCATAAGCAATCCATGAATTATATAGGCAATAATATAACCGATACTTTTTCCAATAAAAGTAGATCCTTCATGTTTAGCTTCGGCTACAGCTTGCTTCACACTCATATTGGCGTTTGCTACTTTCACATTTTGATAAATCGTTCCAATTGCAGCAAAACCCCAGATACATGCAGCTATAAAGTATGCAGATAAAACATCAGCAGGATTGACAATCACCATTTGAATAAATCCAGCTAACCCAACGAAAAATAAAATAGAAAATAAAACCAACTTAAAGGTTTCAACATTCATTATTTTCTTTCGCATGACAACATTTTCTTTAGCCACTACAACATTACAGTTATAGCATAATGCCTTTTCTTCTTTGGTATAGACTGTCGAGTCCACACATTCCTTACAGAGCCCTACTCCGCAGCTTTGACATGTAGAAACCGTATCTACATCTGTATGATTATAACACTTCATAATTTTCTCCTTTTATTTTGTATATCCTAAAATTTCTAATCGATATTGCGGTTCATAATAACTAGATAGTTCTTGAGCTACCAACTCATAAACGACAGCAAGTTGTAGTTTGATTCTTTGTCCTTGTTGTAATCCAAATAACTTACGTGCAATCGGTTCGTTTTTAAAGTTGATTTTATCCATATGTGAGGTAGTAGGATTCTTTACGGTTAAAGTAAAACCTCCTTCGTTATTGACAATTGTGTAATTTGGCTGCGGAACTCCCTTAACAGAATTATTATAAAGTTTATCTTGATTATCAGAATAATAGGCATAGGTTAAGAATGCATCTAAACCTTTACCTACAGTTTCTGGAGCATAAAGCCCTTGAAATACAAATTCTATAACAGCAAAATTTTTTGTAAATTCTTTTCTATTATTTTGCAGTCGTCTCAATTTCGCCAAATTTATCAAATGTGACACAACTAATTCCACTTAGAACAACTAAAATAACAATACAACACTTAATAACTCGATCTACCATAACCTTTTCACCTCAAAAATATCCCCATTGTAAAAAAAAAAAAAACGTCAATAAAAAAATCCAATTATTTTTTATTTTTTTCCTTGAAAAATAAGGTATAGTATCAATTGACAGGATAGACTGTGAATGATATGATTGCTTGTATACCAATTTAACTAGCAAAGGAGATTAAAATGAAAGTTGTTACTTTTGGCGAAATGATGGGCAGAATGTGCATGCCAGGCGCATTAAAATTTAGACAAGGTTTACCTGGAAGTATGGAAATGATGTTTTCTGGAGCAGAAGCCAATGTTGCCGTTTCCATCGCTATGCTAGGTGGAGATGCACGATTTGTAACGGCGCTTCCAAACAACGAATTATCCGATTGTGCTATTAGCGTATTAAAAGGGCTAGAAGTTGATGCTCGTTTTGTCAAGAAGACTCAAAAGGGGCGATTTGGGCTTTACTTTGTCGAGCCGGGCGCCAATCAACGTCCAAGTAAAGTGATTTATGACCGTGAATTTTCCTCTATTTCACTTACCCCAGGGAGTGAATATCCGTGGGACGATATTTTTGATGGGGCAACCTGGTTTCACATTAGTGGGATCACTCCTGCCCTAAGTGCGATTTCTGCAGAAGCAAGTTTGATCGCCCTTAAAAAGGCAAAAGAAAAGGGTATCACCACCTCATGCGACCTAAATTATAGAAAGAAACTCTGGAATTTCGATTCGAGCCTAAGCCCAAAAGAGCTTTGCCGCAAAACGATGGCAACCCTTCTCCCGTATGTCGACATTATTGTTGCAAACGAGGAAGATGCAGATGATGTTATGGGAATTAAAGCGGGTACAACTGATGTCACTTCGGGAAAATTAGAAATTGAGAAATACCCAGAGGTAGCTAAAAAAATATTAGCTCAATATCCAAATGTCAAAAAAGTCGCTATTACTTTACGAGAAAGTTTAAGTGCAAGTCACAACAATTGGGGTGCTATGCTCTTTGACCGCACAACAGACGAAGCTGTTTTTGCTCCTACTCGTAATGGAAAATACCAACCATACGAAATCAAAAACATGGTCGACAGAATTGGCGGTGGTGATTCCTTTAGCGCTGCACTTATTTTCGCCATGCAAGATTCTACAACTATGCAATGCAATCAAAAGACCATTGAATTTGCAACTGCATCTTCCTGTCTATGTCACAGTGTTTATGGCGATTTTAATTATACAACAAAAGCAGAGGTCGAGGCCCTAGCCAACGGAGATGCAAGCGGAAGAGTCAGTCGATAATTGCTTTTGCCACTACACTTGCAGTTGTGAAACAAGCTTGCATGAGAAAGCCCCCTGTGGGTGCATCGAAGTTAAGCATTTCACCACAAAAGAACAAGTTAGGGTATGCTAAAGATTCTAGATTTTTATTTAACTGCTCAAAACAGAGACCACCTGCCGTCGAAATCGCCCTATCGATGGGTGCTATCGCAATTAAAACGAGATTTGCATTTTTAATAAGTTGGGCAAGATAATTGGTGTCGGTTAAAAGTCCTGAGATCGATATTTCCATTAGTAGATTGAAGGCCTCAGCATTCAGATTGAGTGTTTTACGCAACCAATTTGATAGAGTCATCTTGCCTTGGGGTTTTTCTTTTAGTTTGGTTTTGATTGTTTCTAAAGTAAGATCGGGCAATAAATCGATTTCGGCTATGGCTCTTTCGGATTGGATAATCGAATTTCGAAAGTAGGCCGAATTAGTATAAACGGGCGAACCTTCTACTCCAAATGGCGTTAAAGTTAAATCGCCCCTAGTTCCATTGACACTGACATTTTTTAGGTATCGATATCCATCATTAAAATTCATTTTTTCTGACCATTCTACTTTAAAGGCACAATTAGAGGCAAGGAAAGGCTCAATCTTAAAATTGTATGGGGATAAAAGTGAAAGCCACTTACCGTCGCTACCCGTTCCAGGATAAGAGACACCTCCGCAAGCTAAAACCAATTTGTCTGCTGAGATTTCTGATTTATCACTTGCTAAATCTGTTTTTATTATCCATTTTTTATCTTGCGAATGAAAGGATAAAACTTCGCAATTGGTAAAAAGAGAAAACAATCCCGATCCATTTAAAAAGGCAAGAACTCGATCTAGCAAATCTTTAGGACTACCACCTTCGGCAAAAAGGCGCCGCCCATTTCCACTTTTAAGGAAAAACCCAAATCCGTTTAACCAAGAACCAAATTCGGCAGGTCCTGAATGCATTAAGCTTTCGGTAAAAAAATCATGCGCCCCTAAATAATTTCTTGCTAATATCTGAGGAGAAAGATCAACCGACAGATTCATCCCAGAACTAGCTGCAACCATCCATTTTTGCCCAACCTTTGTCGCGTGGTCAAGCAATGTAACTTTTTGCCCAGAATCCACCAACAAGCACGAGAGTATAAGCCCAGAAAAACCTCCCCCAATAATACAAGTCATTTTTTCGCCTCTTTTTAATAATTATTATATAGTATATTTTCATATTTGTGTTATAATAACGAATGAAAAGAACTTTCTTTTTGACATTTGTTTTAATATTCTCTCTTTCGGCCCTTTTTAGCGAAACACCAAGTGAAACGAATCAAGAAACCGACACCCT
>CAYJGX010000003.1:0-26764 GCA_964369795.1 uncultured Spirochaetaceae bacterium | reverse complement strand
TTCCATTATTCAAATGGAGAACAAATGCCCCTTTGTGCTCGATGTGCGGGAATGAATATTGGAATTTTTCTTGGTCATTTTGACAGTTTTATTTGGGATGCCTTTCAAATTGATGATTGGGAGCGTTGGCAACAAGGATTATTGCACATTGGAAGCTACAGCCTTTTAACACTCCCTCTTATTATAGATGGATTTGTTCAAAAAAATAATTTAACCTATACAAGCAACAATCCATGGCGTGTGACAACAGGCATTCTTTTTGGCTACGCAATGACAGCGATTGCCGATGAAGTCCTACAGCTTATTCTAGATTACTCAGGCGATGTGAATCCAGTAAAGTAGTTCGGCTTTTAAAGACAATGATACCCACCATCAACAACTAGATCCGAACCGGTTGCATACTTAGAAGCGTCGGAGATAAAATAAATATAGGCTCCAATAAGATCTTCTGGAGTTCCTAGACGGCTTCCCTCGGGGAGTTTTGACAACCAAATCGGGTGCATCTCTTCTAAGGCTGCAACCAACTCGGTTAACATGTAACCAGGACTCACACAATTGACTCGAATTCCGTATTGAACCCATTCAACCGCCAAAGCCTTTGTAAGATGAACCACCCCCGCTTTTGCCGCACAGTAGTTAGCAATGGTTTGAGGAACGTTGACTAAATGCCCTGACATAGAGGCAGTAGAAACAATCGAACCTGGTGTTCCTTGTTTTTTCATTTGGCGAGCCGCCGCTTGAGCCGTTAAGAAGGTTCCATTTAAGTCGATGTCGACTACTTTTTTAAAATCGGCTGCACTAATATCCATCGCGTTGTCAAACGTAGCAATACCTGCATTATTTACGCAATAGTCAATCGTCTTGTAATCAGCAAGGTAGGCTTGCATCATGGCATTGACGCTCTTCTCACAAGTAATGTCGCATTGATAGGCCTTAACTAATCTCCCTGTTGCGGCAGTAATTTCATTTGCCGTTGCAGTAGCCGTTTCTAAATTGATATCGACGATAGCAACATCGGCCCCTTGTTGTGCAAAGGCAGTAGAAAGCACCTTACCAATTCCTTGTGCTCCCCCTGTGACAAACCCTTTTTTTCCTTCGATTGAAAACAAATTTTTCATACATTTCTCCTTAAATTTTAGATACTATCTCACAAACCCGTTCAAACTTGGTAAATATTTCTTTATACCGCGCCGAGCGTTCTTTATCAACATCGATTTTATCGACAAGCTCATTAATCCCAATTAAGGGCTCATAATCGTGCCATAAACCAACCGCAATCGCCGCCGTGGCCATCGCCCCAAGCGACCCCGCATTCTCGCCCGCCGCACTGCTAACCACATTCTTCTCGTAAATATCGGCAAAAAGGGCTCGCCACAGCGGACTTTTCGCGCCCCCTCCAACCATCAGCATCTCACTAGAAAAAGCACCTGCCTTTTCTAATTCGTTTAAACATCTTTTTAACGATAGACAAATCCCCTCGAGGCTAGCTCGTACAAGATCCTCTTTTGTATGCTTTAAATCGAGACCGATAAAAGCACCCTTCATATTTGGATTGCCATCGAGCGCCGTTGCTCCGGCTAAGTGGGGGGCCATAAAAAGACCATTACTGCCAACAGGCGATTTATCTAGCGCCTCTTTCGTCATTGTTTCATAAATATTGAGGCCTCTTTCCGATACAAGTGTCTCATAACTGACCCCTAATAGGTCGCGAATCCAGCGAAAGGTGTTACCGGCGGAAAAAATCGCCTGTGCAGGAATATATTTTCCTGGTACAAGGTGTGCAAAAACATAGGGGCGGCTTTTTTCGCAGACCCCCGGATTGCTTTGGCAGACGGCAATCCATGCCGATGTCCCAAGTGAGGTATAGGCCATCCCGTCGTGAATGCAACCAGCTCCTGCCGCCATGCAGGCATTATCCACACCGCCTGCGGAAACGATAATTTCTGGTGGCAAGCCAAGTTCTTGTGCCACATTTGGGAGCAAGGGACCTAAGGCCTGGGCAGACGGGATGATTTTAGGGAAATCGGATTCTTTTAAGCCAAACTGGGAGATAAGCTCCCTGTCGTAGCCATTCTTTTGGAGATCGTAGACGCCCGACCCCGACGCGTAGGAGGGGTCGGTTGCAACAACTCCCGTTAGCAGGTAGTTAAGATAGTCCTTCGTTCCAATAAAGGCACCTGCCGCATCATACAACTCGGCTTCATTTTCTTTATACCAGAGAATTTTAAAGGCACTGTAGAGTTTCGCGGGGAAGCCGTTTCCTGTTTTTAAATACCAGTCTGACTCCGAAATCGTTTTAAAAATCTGAGTTTGTTGTTCCTCCGCCCGTGTGTCCGACCAGATTGGAACCGAGTTTGCAAGCAGTTCTCCCGTTTTAGAAAGGGGTACAACCCCTAGACTGTGGCCTGAAATCCCGATGGCAACAATTTCCGTTACACTGAGTTTGTTGGGATTAAGCTTCATTTTTTTGATTAAGTTTGATGTCGATTTTTTTAGAATATCCCACCATTCTTTAGGGCATTGTTCACGAAAATTCTCCCGTGGGTAATAGGTATCGCATTCAACAAAAGAGCTTTCTAAAATATCGCCTTGAGCATTAAAAAGAGAAGCTTTCATTCCCCCAGTACCCAGATCGTATGCAATGATTGTTTTCATTTTTCGTCCTATTTTTTTTTATTTATTCTGGAAAGGGAATCCCTTCTCTCTCGTAGGCTTCTTTAATAATAGAGAGCGCCGATGAAATACTAATCCCAAATCGCTCACATCCCGCATTATACATTCCCTCTAAGTCCTCTAATGTACGGACTCCCCCGGCCGCCTTTATCTTTGCTCGATCTCCAACGACCTCTTTTATTATTTTAATTGTCTCGACCGTTGTCGGTTTAGGTCCCCAGCCCGTTCCCGTCTTTACATAAGCAACCCCAGCCTTTGTCGCTAGTTCTGCCCCTTTACGAATTTCGTTATCTGACAAATAGGCAATTTCTAAAATCGCCTTTACAGGGATGGGTGCGACCGCATCGACCACCGCTTTTATATCATTATAAACGAGGTTCTCCTCCCCCGACAACAGAGCCCCAACATTGATAACCATATCAATCTCATCACACCCCTCTGCCACCATTTGCTTTGCCGTTATCACTTTAATCTCGGTGGTGTCGGCTCCCGAAGGAAATCCAGCAACCCCTCCTACCATCACATTTGAATCGACAATCTCTTTTCGCAACAATGGCGTAAAAGAGGGCATAGCAAAGACACACAAAAAACCATATTTTTGCGCCACCTCTGCCATGAGCTTTATCTCATTGGTTGTCACATTTGTCCGAACACAGCTAATATCGACTAACTTTGGAATATCCCTACTTAAAAGTTGCATTTCTCTCCCCTGCCCTTACATTTTCTATTAAAATTCCCTTTGCATCTGGTTTTATATCGCCTAGCAAGTGCAAATAAGAAACTCCATGAATCGTTTTATCGTTTAGTTCTAGCTCCCTAATCGCTTTGCCATCTAGCAGTAGCGTTGCAGTGCCATTGTAACTCCAGTTTATTTCTAACTTGTGCCATTGTTCGTCGGTTATGCCTAAGTCATCTGCGCTAACAGCAACTGCATATTGATTTTTATCGATCGCTACCGGGTCAGAAGGATTAAACCACCTGTCATTTAGAATGATGTTGATTTTAGCCTTTTTATTGATGAATTTCATACTAAGCGAAAGATTCCCATCTTTGCTAGCTGGAAAGTTCCAGACAGAACCATCTCTGTCTCTAACCAATCGCCTATTTTTTTCATAGCCAATTTTAAGTGCTTTTGCTCCCGTCTTGTCTGGATGATCTACTAACATTGCAGGTTCAATTCGATTATATCCGCAATGCCCTTTAATTCCCTTTTTATATTTAAAAACAGACCAATCTTCTAGACCATTACTAAAGTTGCAGCTTCTTTCTTTTTCATAGAGCCAATTGACATCAAATAGAACCAATTTACGATTGAGATTACTTTGCCCCACCGAAGCTAGCACTTTTCCATTCTCTAATTCAATCGCTTGTACCTGATGAACACTCTTATCTTTTCCCGGTGCCGTCCCAAAGTTTTCTGCGTTTCTCCTCTCGTCTAAAAGTAATTCTCGCATTCCAATCCAAGTCTTCCCATCGTCCTCGGAAATCGCAACGTGCGCCACATTCCTATTTGTAAAGACATCGTCCCAAACCCCATTGGCGCTAGCCATTTCTGGAAGCGGGGTTGTATTACTCCAAAAGAAAAGAAGTCTCCCGTCTTTTAATTTATGAAAGGTGGGCATTGTAATGGTCCCATAAAAAGGAGAAGGCTCCGATTCACTCCAAGTGAGCCCTCCATCGTCAGAAAAAGACTGATAATGATAATCCTGAGCCGTCCTCATCACCATCCAAAGCCGACCACCTGGTAACTCTGCTATTGTAGGTTCTACTGCTCCATGGTTCCAACGGACTCCCTTGTGTTCTCCTCCCCTCTTGTGCGCGGGACTATTAACCTTATTTGATTTTTTCCATGTTATACCATCGTCGGTAGAAACATAAGTAAAACAACCTTCACGATCGACACTATGCCCTCCAATAACAATTCGTTTTCCCCCTTCTGCAAATAGAGGAGGTTTTAACATAATGGCTATGGTGTCATCGATTTTAGTAAGGGTTCTTTCCCCTTCGATTCCACCCGTAATTCGCAACAAATAAACTTCGTTGCCTTTTGTTATAGCACGAATATACGTTCCTGTTAATGGATTTTGAAGATCGGCATACAATCGGTCGTCTTTTATTTTGACTTCCTCCCATGTCATTCCATTGTCCCTACTAGAAAGATACATTGGATAGGAATAGGAACTCTGTTCTCCATAATTATAATGCCTGATTTCGCCATCTGGCATAAGTGAAAGCCCTATATAGGCATCGCTTGGAGGGACTCCAACCACAAGAGGGGGCGAAAGCGAAAAGCCCACTATTGGAAGTAAAAAGATGATTAGACTAATTAAAATTTTTCTCATGCTAAAAGCCTAACACTACTTCTTTTATCTGTCAACTTAATTTTTAGAGACAAAAAAAACAAGGCAACAAATGGATCTTATTGCCTTGTTTTTCTATCTCTGATAAAAAATCTTTTTAAAATTTATTATTCTTGACCTGTTTGAAGAAGATATTCTTTAGAGAAATCATCTTCTCGGTAGGTTTTTCCATTGACAGAATATCTTGCAGAATAGCTTTCTTCTGCAGCCCCTGTAGCGCCAACAGCAGAAGCCTCCCATTTTAATTTAACAGAAAATCCCATCTTTTTGTCTGCGAATACTTCTGCACCTGAATCTGCTTCGGTGAGTGTCATATAAAAATCTTTTTCTCCTTCTACGGTTCGGTTCTGAAAATCAAAAGCTTGAGCAACGGAAGCCGAAATATCGATAATATTTGTCTTAACTGTGGTTGTGCTTTTTGCCTGCAACCCACCTGTAATACTAACATTATAATCAGTAATTTCTCCTGTATCTGGATCTTCTATAGTAGCAAGAAATTTAAAATCTCGAACATAAAGAAGTGCATCTAGTACGACTTCAGCTCCTCCAAGAGTACAAGTTCCTGTAGTCGTTAGTGTTCCACTTACATAGGCACCATCACCCTCTTCATCTCCTAATTTAATATCCCATGATTCTTCCACAGAAAGCCCTTTAGTTGTACTACTAGAAGTTGTTGCTGCAGTTCCAAAAATGCTATCTATCCCTTGAGAAAGGGCTTCTGCTGCAATCTTTACATCTTCCTCTTCTAAGTCTGTGTCGTAATTACAAGAAAACAACAAGGCGAAAACACAAATTACCATAACTAAAAAAAAGTTTTTATTTTTCATTTGATTCCTCCAAATCTTTGTATTAATTATACACTACTAACATTACTTGTCAAGTTTTTTTGAAAAAAATATAACTGAAAATTTAAAAAATTTAAAAATTCATACTTTCATCTAAACTTTTTACAATAACGGGGATAGCTGTCGCTCTCTTAGAGACTAGTTTATAGTAGATTTTTGCCGTTACAGTAGACTGCTTAGCAATATCACCCATCTTAGTATTCACTGTATAAATAGAAGATTGCGCAAACTTACTATGAACAACCCCCGCTCGTTCATGCACATCTACCACCTCCCCATCAACAAGAAGCTCTACCTTAAAAGTTTCTATCTCTCCCATCATAGGCTCATTAATAAATAATTGATAAAAGCCAGAAGCATCAGGCTCAAGTGTGAGTTCTGCAACACCCGAAAGATCGGCATTGAACTTTAGGATATAGCGATTAGAGTCGTCGGGGTAGCGGAAGGGAATATCTGCCGCTGTCAATCGGGCATAGTGTTTCTTAAGTTTGTATGTAAATTTTCCAAAATTCTTTTTTTCTTTTAAAGACCAAGTCGATTCTGCAATTGCCGCCGCTCGTGGATAGGCCATATACAAGACATGGTCAAAGTCTTTTACAAAATCTGTCCATAAATTTCCTTGTCCTCCTAATATATACTGGTGATATTTAGGATTCAAAAATTCAGGAATTGGACTCCAATCATAAGCCATCTCTAAAGTACATTGCCCGAGCCCGATAAGGGAAACGGGCTCTTTTGAAAAGGTCGCTTGTCGGTAATCGATATAGGTAAAGGGCCTAGGTGTCATAATGACCTCATGTTTTTTACTTGCGGCTAGAGAGCCAGGAAGTTCCCCCTGCCATGACATAACGGTTGCATTGTTTTTAATACCCCCTTGCATGATTTCATCCCAACCAATAAATTTTCGACCCTTGGATTCTAAATAAGTTCCAATTTCGGTGACAAACCAACTCTGTAACTCGTAAACACTCTTTAGCCCATGTTTCTTCATTTGGACCTTTGCAACGTCACTCTTTACCCACTGAGACTTAAAGGCTTCGTCCCCTCCAATATGAATATATTTGCTAGGAAAAATTTCCATCACTTCATCTAATACAGTTTTTAGAAAGTTGATAGTATTGTTGCTCGGATTATAAATATTTGGACTCACACCAATGGTTTTAAAGAGGTCAAGCTGAGTCTCTGGATAGTTTCCAAGTTCAGGATAAGAGGCGATTGCCGCTTGAGCATGGCCTGGCATATCGATTTCGGGAACAACGGTGATATGTCGTTTAGCTGCATAAGCAACTATCTCCCTTGCATCTTCTTGTGTATAAAATCCGCCATGAGGCTTGCCATCATTTCCTAAGTTGTGCATAGGATGCCCTTTCACCGTTTCCGAGCGCCACGCTCCAACTTTTGTTAAATTAGGAAAGGCTTTTATTTCAAGACGCCATCCTTGGTCATCGGTCAAGTGCCAATGAAAAATATTAAATTTGTGCATTGCCATTAGGTCAATATACCTTTTCACCTCTTCAACTGTCATGAAGTTCCGCCCGACATCAAGCAACAATCCTCGCCACTGAAACTGAGGTTCATCTTCAATTATGGCACTAGGAATTTGAATTGTTTCGTTCTTCGCTCCATTAGCACCATAAACGTAGGCTGGCATCATCTGTTTAAGTGTTTGGTAGGCATAGAATGCTCCCGCCTCCGTTTTAGCCACGATAGCAATTTCATTTTCGGAGACAATCAAACTGTACCCCTCTGCTTTTGCGCCGTAGGCTGAGTCATAGGTGATGACTATTTTATTTTCATTTCCACTTAAGGAAAAGCTTGTTGCTTGCTTTATATCCTCTTGGATAAAATTTGCAACCGAAGTAAACTCATCGCTTGACTCAATCCCTGTCATATCGGACAATTCAAAAAACCCATCACCTAATTCGATAGAAAGAGGTTCTGGAATAATCGATAGTTTTGCTCCTTGGTCTACGGATAGATCAAACGAGGAGCAAGCTCCTGTCAACAACAAAACGAGCATAAGGTTTAGTATAATCTTTTTCTTCATTTTCATACATTCTCCTTAAAAGGGAGTCTAGCATGAGAATAATCACATGTCAACTTTTTTTACATTAATAGTTTCCTTTTCATCTTTAATATATTTTAAATTCATAGTATACATATACAAGAGGTATAAATGACTCTTCGGGAAAATATCCAAAAAGCATTAAAAAACTATTTTAACTTTGACTCCTTTCGCCCTAACCAAGCAGAAGCCATTACGGCAATCTTAGAAGGAAAAGATCTCTTTGCTGTTATGCCAACGAGTGCGGGAAAATCGCTATGTTATCAACTTCCTGCAATCTTATTACCAGGAATAACGATTGTTGTCAGCCCTCTCATTGCCCTTATGGCCGACCAAGTCGAGGCAGCAAAAAAAAGGGGAATCCCTGCAGATTTTCTTTCTAAAGACGAACGCAGCGACGAAGAGCGCAAGCGCATTTTTTCCGATTTATTTAACGGCAAAACAAAACTTCTTTATTTATCGCCCGAACGGCTCAATACCCCTAGTTTTTGGAATTTCCTTAGAGAGCTAAATATCTCTCTTTTTGCCCTAGACGAGGCTCACTGCGTCACAGAATGGGGCAATAGTTTCCGTCAAGATTACTTAATGTTATCCGAAATACGAAAGCACTACCCATCAACCCCAATAGCCGCCTTCACTGCCACTGCAACGACTCAAACTCAGCAAGCCCTTATCAAAGCGATAGGCCTCAAAAAACCTCTGCAAATACGAGCCTCTTTCAATAGACCTGAACTTGAATATCACATCAGCCCAAAAACAAAGCTACAAGAACAAATCCTTAAATCAATTCAAGAGTATCCAAAACAAAAGGGAATTGTTTACCGTCTTTCGCGAGACAATGTCGAAAAAACGGCCGAATTTCTAATTAAAAATGGCATAAAGGCAGCTCCCTATCATGCAAGGCTCTCCGCCAAAACGAAAACAAAGAATCAACAGGACTTCTCAAGGGGAAAAATAGATGTAATCGTGGCAACGATTGCATTTGGCATGGGAATCGACACCCCCGATATCCGCTATGTCATTCATGGCGACCTTCCAAGCAGTATGGAAGCCTACTACCAAGAAACGGGACGCGCCGGACGAGATGGCAAACCTTCGACTTGCATCTTATTCTACAACAAAAACGATTCTAACCGTCGTGCACAAATGATTATCAACAATCCCGAGAGCGAAAGCGATTTTAAAAAAAGTGAACTCGCCAAACTCAATTCTCTTTCTGCCTTCGCTGGGCTAAATAATTGCCGGCGCAAGGCACTGCTTGCCTATTTTGGCGAGGAAACAAAAGAAAACTGTGGAAACTGTGATGTTTGCAAGGGGCTCGTGAAAACGGTCAGCGTAGAAGCTCAGGCGCGAATTTTAATTAGTACGATTAATCAGTTAAAAGGTTCAAGAAATATTAATTACGGGGCTACCTACTATATCGATTTTATCACAGGAAATTATAGCGAGAACATTGGTAGACGGGGTCACAGCCATTTATCCACCTTTGGAATAGGAAAAAATCTTTCTAAAAATTTTTGGCGTTCCCTAATCACTCAATTATTAGAAGAGGGGTTAATTGAGGAATCGGCAGATAAATATCGAACGCTAGATATCTCATACGATGGAGCCGATTTTATGCGACACGGAGGGGATATACAGATGGTCGCCACAAAAGAGTTAACCTCGAAATAAATCCCCTTGTTTTGCACCTAGAGCCCGCATCTCGTTTTGTAATTTTTGCAGAAGCTGGCTTTTATTCCATTTTTCTGCGGGCAAAACAAGGCGTGATCGGTCGGTGTCGCAGGTCATTCGCATAATTAGCGTTTCGGGGGGCAAACGGCGAAGGTAATAAACGAGGGTTTGAATATGTTCATCCATTGTGTCCACCTCGAAGGGTTCGTTTTCCCACTGAGAATAGAGTTCGGTATTTTTTACCAGATTTAGATTATGAATTTTGATGCCCTCGGGCCTAAGTTTTGCAATTAGGCTGATGGTATTGTCGCGTTCTTCTTCTGTTTCGGTTGGAAGTCCCGTAATAAGATGGACTACTTTTTTGATGCCTCGCTCTTTTAAAAGTTGATAGGCCTCTAGGAATTGTTCTAGGGTGTGACCTCTTTTGATATATCTTAGGAGTCGTGGGCTTGCTGTCTGCAACCCGAGTTCGCACCAAACTTCGCGGGAGTCGGTTATATAACTCGCTAGTAAATCGGCCTTAGTGGAGTCTATTGCATCGGGGCGTGTAGAGACAACCAACTCTCTAAAGGGAATTTCCGGCGTCTCGAAGGATAAGGCGTGATCATAAATTGTCTTTAGGGCAAGGGGCGAGGCATAAGTTCCGGAATAAGCTTGAAAATAAAGAATAAATGCCTTTGCCTGATACCGTTTTTTCAAAAAAGAAAGAGCCCTTTTTATTTGAGATTCCACAGAGTCTCGACTCCACTCGGGAGGGAATCCTTCGCCTCCTTCGGAGTTAAAAAGCATGCTCTCTGGATAAGTTCCATCGTCGTTACGAAGATAAACGGCCCTAGAGCCCGCTTCGTCACAAAAAATGCAACCGCCTCCCTCTCGCCCTTTTTCGCGATTAGGACAGCTAAAACCTCCATCGATTGAAATCCGATAGACATTTTTGCCATATTTTTCTTTTAAATATCCACTATAATTTTGATAAAACATCCATTCCACCTAATAAAATTGTAATAAGAAATGAAGGGATTGACAACCATTCTTTAAAGTTTTAATCTCTATTTATGAGATCTTTTTCTTTTTTTAAAAAATCACTACTACTATGCTCTTTTTTGATGCTCTTTAGCTGTCACAAAGAAATCATCATTTGTCTCTCTTCCTCTCCCGAAGCGGCATTCTTAGTCGAAAAATTCAATGTGAGTCAGTCAAAATATAAAATGACATTCAATTATGCAACCGACTCCCGTAAAATCTTAGACCAAGAAATCTTCCCCGATTTAATTATCGATTGGAATATTCAAGACACTTCTCTTCACATCGATTACCAGACTCTTTCGCCAACGCTCATCAATGCCAAAGATCTCTACCCAGGATTGCTAGAAATGGGAAAAATCAGAAATAAACAAAGACTTCTCCCTCTAGCCTTTAATTTACCACTTGTTGCCTATGCTCATACCGCAGGCGAAGACGAATATCCAAAAACTCAATCTCTTGACCAAATCGCAGAAAATGCAAATAAATTTTCACAAAAAAACCGATATGAATATACTCGGATGGGTTATTCTCCAATTTGGGAGCCCGATTCTCTATTCTTAACCTATAGAATTTTTGGTTTAGAATTTGTGCCAATGAACAAAGGATTTTATGCCGACGGTGTGAGTCTCCAAAATTCTCAAATAAAAATGGACGATTGGATAAAGCAGACAATTCCAGACAAAGAACTAGAAAGACAATTTCGGGATAAATATCTACATTATCCTGGTTATACTTTATTAGATAGAAAACTACTTTGTTTTTATTATTACAATAGTTCGGATTTTTTTAATATCTATCCTCAAAATCTTTCAAAATTGTCGCTTAGTTGGATTTCCAGCGAAAATAAAATTCCTGCCCTCGAAGAAGTACTCTTCGCAGCAATTCCTGTTAAGGCCCATTCCCCTAAAGGGGCAGAAGCTTTTCTTAAATGGATCACAAACCCTAAAAATCAAAAAACTCTCATCCAAGAAAAGAATCAACTTGGACTTGATTCCTTTGGCTTGCTAAATGGCTTTTCCTCTAACATCAAAATAAACGAAAGCATCTACCCAGAAAGTTATCCCCTCCTTCGCGACCGAATTCCAAACCAAAACGAAATTGCCTTTCCTAGACAACTGCCCTATCAACTTATCAAGGCGAAAAGCGAAATCATTGTCCCTTGGATGCAAGCAAAAGTTTTGGGAGAGGCCGACTGGAATTTAGAAATACAAATTGACAGGTGGTTGCGTTTACAGCCGATTTCTAGGTAAATTTATAGATTTTAATATCAAAATTCATTATAATTAGCTATCTAAGGAGACAAAAATGAAAAAGGTTTTCAATATTGGATTAATTGGATGTGGAACTGTCGGAGGCGGTGTTGCGCGACTTCTTTTAGAAGACAATGCAAATCTACTTGCTCGAACAGGAATACAATTTAATTTAAAATATATTTTCACTATCGATGTTGACGGTGCAAAGGCTCAAGGAGCCCCTGCAAATCTAATCACGACAGACTACAGCACCCTCATTGCAGACTCAGAATTAGACTGCATTATTGAACTTGTGGGAGGAACCACCTTTGCAAAAGACTATGTGGAACAAGCTTTAAAAGCGGGTAAAGATGTCATCACTGCAAATAAAGCCCTCCTTGCAAAACATGGAAAAGAACTATTTGCCTTAGCTCGAGAAAATGGAGCTGCTATCGGATTCGAAGCAAGTTGTGCAGGAGGGATTCCTGTTATTCGAGCAATTTACGACGGTCTTGCAGCAAATAAAATAACCGCACTTTTTGGAATCGTCAATGGAACTTGTAATTACATCCTTACAGCCATGATTGAACAAGGAAAAAGTTACGACGAAGTTTTAAAAGAAGCTCAAGCAGCTGGCCTTGCAGAAGCCGACCCTACCTTAGACGTAAACGGCATGGATTCTGCCCATAAACTAACCATTTTATCGTCTTTAGCTTTTGGTGTTAGTTGCGACTTAGACAAAATTCCCGTATCGGGGATCGACAACCTTTCTCTAAAGGATGTTAATTTTGGTCAAGAATTAGGATACACAATTAAGCTTCTTGCTGTTGCAGAACGAACAAATGAAGGTGTTAGCCTACGAGTTAGACCTGCCTTTATTTCAAAGGATCATCCTCTAGCATGGGTGGGTGGTGCATTTAATGCTGTTAGTATTTATGGAAACCAAGTGGGACATACAATGTACTACGGACGAGGAGCCGGAGCTTCTCCAACGGCTTCTGCGGTTGTTGCCGATATTGTTTCCATGGCTTCTGGCTATAAAGAAGGTCCTTTCCAAAATTTCCCAATTTGGCTTGACCAAACAGAAGCTGCTATACAGCTTCCACAAGAAGAAATCAATAGCAGATATTATATTCGAATCGAAGTTACAGATAAAGCGGGTGTTTTTGCAAAAGTAGCTAATATTCTAAGCGAAGAGGGAATTAGTATTACAGGTGCAATTCAACATGAACTACAAGGTTCAAACGAAAACCGACTCCCTATAATAGTAACAACTCACCCAACTAAAGAAGGACAAATCGGGAAAGCCTTAGAACGGCTAAACAAAGAACCCGAAATATTTGAAACCTGTTTTATCAGTATTGTCGAAGAACATACTGAATTTACAAACTAATTAAGGAACTATCATATGGCTAAAACAACTAATTTTCACGCACGCCAAGGCGTAGACGCACAATCCATTAAATGGGGTTTTGCGGAGCACCTAAAATTTACTCTTGGAGTCGACCGCTTTACGGCAACAGAACAAAATCGATATTTTGCATTAGCAAATACAATCCGAGACAGAATTATCAATCAATGGATTAAAACCCAACAAACACACTACGAAAAAGATGTCAAGCGAGTTTATTATCTCTCTTTAGAATATTTAGTGGGAAGAGCGATGGGAAACAATGTCATCAATCTATGCATGGAAGATGAAATAAAAGAAGCAATGACCGAATTAGGCCTAGATTGGCAAGCACTGCGCGAAGAAGAGTCCGATGCAGGACTTGGAAATGGCGGGTTAGGAAGGCTTGCAGCTTGTTTTATGGACTCCCTTGCGAGTTTGAACCTACCAGCCTTTGGTTATGGGTTACGATATGACTACGGTATTTTCCGACAAGAAATTTCAAATGGCTTTCAAGTCGAACAACCAGACGATTGGTTGAGAAAAGGTAATCCATGGGAAATTGAACGACCAGAATTACAGGTAAAAGTTCGGTTTGGCGGTAGCGTGAATACTGTGGTTCAAAATGGAAAAACTCTTCATATCTGGGAACCGACTCAAGAAATTCTTGGTATCCCTTATGACACTCCAATTGTTGGGTATGGTGGAAAATCCATCAACACGCTTCGCCTATGGAGCGCTAAAACAACCGACGAATTCAATTTTGGCGAATTTAACGAAGGGGACTATGTCGAAGCGGTTAAATCGAAGGTATTAGCAGAAAATCTAACAAAAGTTCTTTATCCAAATGACGTATTCTATTTAGGAAAAGAATTGCGTTTCAAACAACAATACTTTTTTGTCTCTTGTTCACTAGCAGACATTGTGCGCCGCTTTAAAAAGTCTGGCCTTAACTGGAAGCATTTCCCTAAAAAAGCAGCCATCCAATTAAACGACACGCATCCTGCACTAGCCGTTCCCGAACTCATGAGAATTCTAGTCGACCAAGAAAAATTAGAATGGGACGTAGCTTGGGCTATCATTACAAAGACATTTGCTTACACGAATCACACTCTAATGCCAGAAGCTCTGGAAAAATGGCCTACATCCATGTTTGAAAAATTACTTCCTCGGCATCTACAAATTATTTTTGAAATTAACCACCGTTTTTTACAACAAGTTTCCATCCACTTCCCTGGCGACAATAATATTCTACGCGATATGAGTTTAGTCGAAGAAGGTGCCGAGCAACAAGTTAGAATGGCATACCTCTCTATTGTTGGTTCACATTCAACTAATGGGGTTGCCGCTCTTCATACCGAACTTCTAAAAACTCGCCTTGTTCCTAATTTTGCTGCTATTTTCCCAGAAAGATTTAACAATAAAACAAATGGTATCACTCAAAGACGATGGTTGCTTAAATCTAATCCCAAGCTAGCTCAACTCATAACAGAAACGATTGGCGAAGGTTGGATTACCGATTTATCCGAATTAAAGAAGCTTGAACCCTTTGCATCTAAAAAAGCTTTCCAAAATAAATTTTTAGCCGCAAAGCAAGAGGCAAAAAATTCATTTTCTACCTATCTGCTCAAAAATCAAGGATGGAACATCAATCCAAACTCCATCTTCGACATTCAAGTAAAGCGTATCCACGAATATAAACGACAACTCCTTAATGCTCTACACATTGTAATGCTCTACAATAAAATAAAGTCTGGGAATGGCGAAAACTTAGAACCACGAACTTTCATGATTGGTGGGAAAGCAGCTCCTGGTTACAAGATGGCAAAACTTATTATTAAGTTTATTGGCAATCTTTCAAAAGTCATCAACAACGACCCAGACATGAAAAATAAGCTAGCCGTTTACTTTTTACCAAACTACCGAGTTTCTCTTGCGGAACAAATTTTCCCAGCAGCGGACGTTTCCGAACAAATTTCTACGGCTGGCACAGAAGCTTCTGGAACAAGTAACATGAAATTTATGTGTAACGGTGCCCTAACCATTGGAACAATGGACGGAGCAAACGTAGAAATTGCAGAAGAAGTTGGGTTAGATAATATGTTTGCCTTTGGTCTTAGTACACCAGAAGTCAATGACTTAAAACCCCTCTATAATCCTATGGACTACTACAATAACGACAGCGAAATCAAAGCCGCCATCGATCTAATCCAATCGGGTTACTTTAACTTTGGCGAGCCTAATATTTTCGAACCGCTAACAAACATTATTTTATCGAGCCATGACCAATACTTGCATCTAGCAGACTTGCGTTCCTATGCAGACGCCCAAGAAAAAATCAATCAACTCTATAAAAATCAATCGGCTTGGGCAGAAATGGCCATTCTCAACATTGCAAACTCAGGAAAATTCTCTTCTGACAGAACTATCTTAGAATATGCAAATGAAATTTGGGACCTCAAACCGCAAGAAATTGAGCTTTCAAATAATATCGAAGAAATCATCGAAGAGGCCGATAAGGGTCAACTATAATCTGTAAGTGCTCTAATGATTGAAGCCTACTAGATAACCCCATTTACTGGACAGCAACAGTAGATGGGGTTTGTTTTTGGGGGATAGCTCATTAGTTGATGAGAATATTCAGAGTTCTATGACAACCAATTGGCAACTAGGTATAGTAATAATTTATCAATATGTGAAATTATACAAATCCTTTTTATTTTTTTTCAAAGAGTATTTCCTTAAAAAGTTTCTGGCTAATAAAAATATTGAATAAATTTTTTTTCATTTTTTTTCTATGTTTCTTTTTTTTCCTTGACGAGTTGGCAATTGTGAGTTAATATCTAGTAAAAGAGGTAATCATGTCTAGTCTACTCACAAGCGATGAACAATTACAAGATGATACTGGCGTTTTTGAAGAATCTGCTATCTACTGTGCAAACTGCGAAAACTGCATCTTATTTAAAAAAATAGACGATAAGGATTCCAATATCTATTATCTACGTGTAAAATGTGCTGCACAGCAGTGGCACAAAAAAAACGGGGGCGAGAAGGTATATAAATACTTCACTGTCGCAAGAAGGAAGGTTGACAAATGTTCCTACTACGAACCCATGGGAGATGCAAAAGAATTTCTTAAAGAGCTTCGCAAAGCATTGCCTATTACAGATGAAAGTTATAATATAATATCAAACCCTTCCTCATAAGGATATTAAATGAATTCTTTCTACAAACTTACGCTAATAGCAATTTCTGTCATACTGTTTTTATTCACTTCATGTGCCTCTTTTTCAATAGAAGAGCTAAAAGAATTAACAGAAGACGAACTCTTTACTCGAGCACAGCTTTCGCAGCAACAAGCAATTTCAGAAACAGATTATAAAAATACAATTGCCACATATGAATATTACACTCAAACTTTCACCGATCGCCCAGACAGATCAATGGAAGCAAGATACGAAATTGCCTATATTCATTACTATTTAGAAGAATATGACATTGCAGAGCAAATCTTCAGAGCACTAATACACGAATATGAAAACGGAGCCAATGAATATACCCCTCAATGGATTTTTGTACTTGCCACAAAACTTAAAGACAAAATCGTCAAAATGCGAACAGAAGAAATTCTAGAGGCGAGCCAACAGCTAGAAGAATAAATTTCATTATGTTTTTACAATATGGAAGTCTCCATTTCGCTTCATCTCAGCTATTTCATTCTTACCAAAATCTTTATTTATAGTTTGAGGTCCCGAAAATGTAATTTTTCGGGACTTTTGCATTTTAAGTTCCGCCAAGAGCCAAATCGCAGCCTTTTTAATTTCTTCTTTTGTCACGGCAAAAAACTCATCAATATCTTTAATTGCCATTTCCTTATTTCTTTGCCGGTAGTAATCCGCTAAAGCCTCTTGGCCTTGCTTAAAGGGCGATAAAGGTTGCAGTTCGGCACCCATTCTAGAAATTTTTATCTCATCGAGTTCTTGGTCCGAGATTAAATTTTCACTAAAAAATTTTAACCCTTCTTCAAACTTTGCATAGCTTTCTTTAATATTAGGATCCCGATAAGAATTAAAAATAAATAAAGCATTTTCATAGATGTACCTTGCAGACGAACCATAGGCGCCCCCACTCATTCGAATTTCATTCCATAAATAGGAGGAGGACAAAGTGTTTGCTAGAAAACAAAAGGAATCTTGCAAAGAGGGATTAGCATTAGCACATGAGATAGCCATTAGGTTATTTGCATTGCCAGAAGCAAGCTGAAAGAGTTCGAATTTTCCTTCTTGTATTTGTTGATGGAAATCATTTTGATGATCTGCTTCTTTGTGTGAATTAGCATTAGATTTTAAGAAGGAGTTAATTTTGTTTCGATATTTTTCTTTCATTTCGTTCTCGCCGACGACAAAAAAGGATAGGCGATTATTATCAAAAAGTTTTTCACGCAGTTTATTAAAGGTTTCTCCTAATGCAAGCAATTCTTTTTTTGAATAAGATTTCCATTTTTGCAAGGTAAGAAAATAGGGCAACCCTTCATACAAGTTCTTTAAATGTGCCGCTTGTGAATATTCAGCTTGTATTCTACTAGAGGCTAAAGTAATTAAATTCGAAAAGAGTCGTGATTTATAATCGTTATAATTTAAAACAATTTACTCTTTTAATTTTTTGTAATCCATAAAGTCTGACTTAGTGATTAAATGAATAAAAAAATCGAAACCTTCATTAAATCTTTCATTTAATGATGCAAATGCAAAAGAAAAGTAACTTTTAGCTTCCTTTGGTAAATTAGGAGAAGCCTTTTTATCTCCAATAGAAAGTGTTTTAAAAGACGAAGTCAAAACACAATAATACAATCCCGTTTTTACCATGACTTCGACATCGGTAAATTCAGGAGTCCGCGAACAAAGAGACATTTTCCCCATGACATTTAATAAAATAATTTCATCATCAGAAAAGTCCTTTGTATCCATCAACATATAAAAACTCGTGATGCCATTAGTCCATTTTTCATAAAACTTGAATTTATCCTCGTTCTTTAGTTCATAAAAATGGATTGGGCCTTTTACTTCCGCGACCGAGAGTCTGGGAATTTTAGCAAGCTGTTCACTTGTATCTTCTTGTTGTTGATATTTTAGGAAATATTCCATTCGTTGTTCTAAAAAGAGTGGGTTTTTCTCTAGCTCCCTCTTATAGGCGGCCTGAACTGATTGATCAATTTTCTCGTGCATCCGCGAAGTTGCGTTAATATCCGGAATTGCTCTTAAATAGATATAATGTGGATTGTTTAGAAGTTTATCTTCTAGTAATTCTTCAAAGTATCTAGGATTTTGACTCCATTTTTGTCTAATATTTTCTATAATAAAATTTCTTTGTAGATAAGCAGTCGGATCATGACCACTTAGCCAACCAGAAAATACCTTCTTCATAATATTGATGCCTGCTGCAACATCGGTCGCTGCTCGTCGCGATAAAAATTCAAATTGACGAATAGCCCCTTCGATAAGCTCTGGATCAAAACCCTCTTTGCATATGGTCGTAAAAGAATCAAAAATCTTTTGCTTAAGCAACTCAAGAGCTCCCTCTTTTAATCCTTTCATCCCACAAATAAAGACGCCTAAACCAGAAGGAGCTTCAAAACAATTTAGCATCGAAAGATCATCCCCTAGCCCACTCTCTAGCAAGAGACGTGCAATTGGCGTTTCCGAGGCGGAAAAAAGAATCTCTTCTAATATTTTCCAAGAATACAACAACTCTATATTCGATACATCGCCAACATACCACGCTAAAACCGCTTCGGGGCGTGGGTCATCCCCCTCTTGCATCGGTAGATGAATTTGATGCTCTTGTGGCTCATTCCATATTTTTTGTTTTATCAGTTGATAATTGACGGGGGGTGCATTAGGGTCCAAACCCGGCAATGCTTCCATTAAATCTTTCTCTAAAAATGCTAGTCGTTTTTCTAATGGAATATTGCCATAAAGATAGAGTTTGCAGCGATCGGGTCGATAATTCTCTTCATAAAAGGCAATGAAATCTTCATAGGATAATTCAGGGATATGTGCAGGATCTCCTCCAGAATCTTTAGCATAACAGGTATCTTCTAGTAATTTAGCAAAAACTTCACTAAAAAAGAGGCTTTCTGGATCGGCAACATCCCCTAACATCTCATTGAAGACAATGCCTTTAGGAATAATATTTCCATTTTCGTCTCTTTCAAGACGAATTCCCTCTTGTTCAAATTTTTCACGAGACAAAATAGGATGAAATAAGCAATCTCCATATAATGAGAGCAAATTAAAGTAATCCTTTTCATGAGTACTTCCAGCCGGATATAGCGTTTTTTCGGGATAAGTGAGCGCATTCATAAAAGTATTCACGCTGCCTTTAAGAAGGGCTAAGAATGGATCTTTTACGGGATATTTACTAGAACCCGCTAATACGGAATGTTCTATAATATGAGGCACTCCAGTATTATCTGTTGGGAAAGTGGGAAAACCAAAAGAAAAGAAATTATTTTCGTCGTCGTTAAAAAAATGAAAAGCTTCCATCCCTGTTCGTTTATGTACTAAAGAGGTCGCGACCCCTTTTAAATCATCAATTGGCTCTACCTTTGTGATAGTCCAGCCATAGAGAATATCATCAATTTTGTAATTTAATATCATATCTTTAATATACCTATTTTCAGTCTTTTTTCAAGGGTTCGGCTCTCATTCCTACCTGAATCGGATTAAACCCATCTCGCTTTAGTAAATCGATAATATTCGTTGGCCCACAAAAGTGAGCTGTCCCAGCCAAAATAAAACAATCTTCATTTGTATCTAAGTATCTTATAATACTTTTTACCATCCGTTCGTTTCGCTCTTCTAACATATATTTAAAATAGGATGGATGGTTTTCATCGCGATCTTTTTTTACTGACTCCGAAAAATAAACCTCATCCCCTAACCGCCATTTTTCCATCATCTCTAAAACTTCTTTAAGCGAAGCCTCTTCATCGAGCTCTAGCAATTCTTTTATCCAGTAGTCTGCAGAAATCCTGTCTAATGTTGCTAAGTGATATTTTACCTCTTCTAGCCCTTTTAATTCTTGCCAGGGACGTTTAATTGATAAAAAATAGTTCTCTATGCCATAGCGCGATTCCACTCCCGAATCACGAGACAAGAGAGATGAGACAAAAGTATAAAGGACCCACGGTTTTTGATATAGAATTTGCTCTTGTGGAATGTTAAATATCCGAGTCGTGATTAAATTTGATATTTCATCGACCGTCGAAGTATCGACATAGCTAAGCAAATTTTCGCCCGTTTGATATTTTTCTAAACTAGCGTTATAGTTTCGAAGTTCCCATAGCGTATTGTTCTCTGGAACAGACTCAAAAATTAAATTTTTACAACTTTCAAATGCACTAATAGCTTCATTTGGGAGTGGATAGAAACTAGAAATGCCCGCATGGACAGATGCCAATAAATAAACGGTACTATCGGCATCTTCCAATCGGTACAAAAGCAAATCACTGCCATAATTTTCTTCAATATCAAATAAAGACCACAAGATATGTGAGCGAGAAAGAGCCTCCATCGATGCTGTTAAAAAAGGAAAGATAGGCGAAAACCTTGTTTTAAAGCCAGCTAATGGTTCTACAGCAGTCTCTATCAGGCGGAGCAGCCAGCGTTCCCCACAAATAAAAGCAGGTTCTTCTGCCATAAAGGAAAAGGCAACAAATTTATTTTCAACTTTTCTAGCGACCACTCCAAGGCGCATAGCTGGGTTTTTAAGATCTATTTCCTTTCGGCGAAACTGAAAATAATAGGCTTCATCAATAGGACAATGAAAAATTGATATTAGTTTATAATCCTTAGGAACTAAGTATGGATCTGCAAAGAAAGGGGTATTTTCATGCGAGGGTTCGATATATTGAATTTTCTTAGCAAACTGCTGGATAGATTGGGTATTCCATCCAGATAAATATAAGGGGATGTCATAGAGAGAGCCAATAACCCGATTCCCGACAAGATAGCTTCCGCCTAAATCAAGAGGCCCTTGCTTCAATCTGCGATAATTTTCTTGAGATTGTATCTCTACACCTGTTTTAGCTTCGTAGAACAGGGTATTAGGACCTCTTTTTCGAATTTGAGCAAACAAAGAAAAAGAAATCAAAAGAGTTAAAAGCAATATTAGTATAAAAATTTTAGCGCGCAAGACGACCAAGTACCTTTTTCACGATTGAATCACTGTCCATTTGGGCAGAAGCCAGCAATTCCCCACGAGATGCTTGAGCAAAAAATTCATCGGCAGCACCATAATGTTCAAATTGGGTCTCGCCCACTCCCACAAAGTAGGTAGATAGTTTTTCGCCCACGCCACCCTCGATCGCGCCATCTTCGAAAAAGAGAATATTTTTATAGCCTGAAAAGTCGCTCATCAATTTTTCTCTATTGAGGGGTTTTGCAAATCTTAAATTATAGTGGTCGACTAAAACCGACTCCCTCGCAAGCCTATTAACTGCCTCTTCAACTTCATCAAAAACCCCTCCTAAACTCACAAGCAAGGTAGGATTTTTCTTCCTATGAAGAAAAATCCCGCGCCCCATCTCCACCGGCTGATTCAACAACGAGGAAAAAGAACAAAGCGCCTTTGGAACCCTAATTAAAACGGGAGACTTTTGTTTAATTGCATACTCAAACAACAACTTGTAATCGAGTGCTCCAGATGGAGAAATCAATTGCAAATTTGGAATAGAGCGAAACAAAGGAATATCAAACAAGCCCTGATGCGTTTCCCCATCGTCGGGCACAAAACCAGAGCGGCTCATCACAAAAACGACAGGCAAATTCGGGAGTGCCACATCGTGAATCACCTGATCCACCGCCCTTTGCATAAAAGTCGAATAGATAGCGACAACGGGCAACGCCCCCTCTCTCGCCATTCCAGCGGCAAAGGTAACTGCATGTTGTTCTGCAATGCCAACGTCGTAAGTTTTTTCGGGATACAAAGTAGCAAAAGCCGAGAGTCCAGTGCCTTCGATCATGGCGGCAGAGACGGCTACTAAATTAGGATTTTCCTTTGCCGCATCGACAATAATAGATGAAAAACACTCACAAAACGAGAGATTACTTTTTTTATCGACCTTGCCATCAATAACATTAAAAGCGCCCACCCCATGGAAAGAGGTTGGATCCCCCTCTGCATAAGGGTAACCTTTTCCTTTTTGAGTTTTAACATGAACGACGACGGGCATTTTTAGTTTTTTTATTCGCTTAAAGACCCGTTCCATTAAGGCAACATTGTGGCCATCGATAGGTCCCACATAACTAAATCCAAGTTCCCCAAAGATACTTTCCTGAAGCAAAAAAGCTTTCATCGCTTTTTTAAAACGAAAGCGCGCCTTCTTTAAAAACGATAGACTGTTTGGAAGCTTAGAATAAATAGAATCGATAAAACGCCGCGGGGTCTGATAAAAAGGACGCATGACCATCCGCGATATCGTTGCAGAAATTTTTCCTTGGCGCGGCTGAGACGAGAGCGCCCCCACATTTCGGGAGATAGACATATCGTTGTCGTTGAGCACAACAACTAGATCTTTTTTAAGGTGTCCTGCGTGGTTTAATGCCTCGAAAGCCATTCCCCCTGTTAAAGCTCCATCGCCAATAATGGCAACGGCTTTACCGCTTTTTCCCATGAGTCTATTTCCCTCTAATATACCAAGGGCGGCAGAAATAGAGGTGGAGGAATGACCTGTAGAAACGGCGTCGTGTTCGCTTTCAGTTGTCTTTGGAAAACCAGAAAGGCCACCCTTCCTCCGTATAGATTCTAGGTCGCCATTTCGTCCAGTGAGTATTTTGTGTGTATAACATTGATGTCCCACATCCCAAACAAAGCTGTCTGTTGGAGTGGTAAAGACCCGATGCAACGCCAAAGTTAGTTCGACTACACCGAGATTGGAAGCTAGATGCCCACCATTATGGCTCACTACCCCAACTATGCGTTCTCGAATTTCTTGCGCTAATGCAGTGCATTCTTTACGTGATAGTTTTTTTAAATCTTCTGGGCAATGAATGGATTCTAAAAGCATGATCTAGGCACAGCTCCTTTGCAAAACAGAAAAAATATGGCGCCCCTAACAGACGCCACTATTCTAAACAAGATTATTTTTTCTTGTGTCTGTTTTTTCGTAGTTTTTTCTTTCGCTTGTGTGTAGCGATTTTATGTCGTTTTCGTTTTCTTCCGCAGGGCACGATCATTCTCCTTATTTGTAGTTATTATTTTAATACAGATTGCCGTTAAAAGTCAACCGTTTGGCCTCCTTTTCCTTTTATTCTTTTTGGGGTGCCACCCCTCGCTACGCTCGGGCTGTCGCGCTATACAGGGGTTCCGTTTTTTGGTTTGCCCATGCAAACCAAAAGAACCAGACGTCCCGTCTGCCCTTCCTATCGCTCACCCACTGTTAAATTTAAACTAAAACTTTAATTGCAAAAGACAAAAAGCTATTGTATACTACAAACTAGGAGTTCCCATGAAAAAACGTTACACGATACCCACTACTGCACTTTCGCTACTTGCCGCTTCTTGCGCTTCAGCCGATATCACCACCAATCCCAATATAGATCCACCCCGAATTAATCCAGATCCCTACCTTGTTAATATCGAACAAGACCAACGATTTGCAGGGACAAAACCCAACGTCGTCCTTATTTTCGTCGACGACATGGGCTACGGAGACCCCTCCTGCTATGGCAACACCGCCTACAATACGCCTAACTTAGATAAAATGGCAGAAGAAGGACTTCGCGCAGAACGTTTTTATGTCGCTCAGCCCGTTTGTGGTGCCTCAAGAGCCGCCCTTTTAACTGGAACCTACGCCAACCGTATCGGGATGTCAGGAGCACCCGATTACACAGCTCGCTATGGAATCAATGCCAACGAATGGCTTATGCCCGAAATGTTTAAAGACGCCGGTTACGTCACTTCCATGGCAGGCAAGTGGCACTTAGGTCACTTTAAAGAATTTATGCCAAAACAACATGGCTTTGACACCTTTACAGGCATTCCCTATTCAAATGACATGTGGCCTCTTATGCCAGTCAAAAAAAATTATCCCGATCTCCCCACTTACTACGAAGACGAAGTCATCGGCTACAACACCGACCAATCTCAATTCACCAAAGACTTTACAGACTTCACCATCAATTTTATCAAAGAAAACAAAGACAAGCCTTTTTTTAGCTATGTCACCTACCCCATGCCCCACACCCCCATTTTTGTCTCCGATAAATTCAAAGACAAATCGGGTGCAGGACTTTATGGCGATGTCATTCAAGAAATTGACTGGGGTGTAGGCGAGATCTTAAAAACCTTAAAAGAACTTGGAATAGACGACAAAACGATGGTCATCTTCTCCTCCGACAATGGTCCATGGCGTGTCTTTGGAAACCATGCAGGCTCTACAGGTGGACTACGGCAAGACAAAGGCTCCATCTACGAAGGTGGAGTCCGCGTCCCCATGATTGCCCGCATGCCAGGCACCATCCCCGCAGGACAAGTCTACCAAGGAAACGCCATGACCATCGATTTTATGCCCACCTTTGCCAAAATGATAGGCGCACGACTTCCCGTCTGGGGTGTCGACGGCAAAGAAATGTTTGCCCAACTCTTTGACAAAGATCAAAGTTCCGTCCAAAAAGCCTATCATTTCTATTATTACCAAAACGACCTACAGGCGACCCTCGTGGACAACTACAAACTCATCGACCGCCACGTCACACGCATGACCGCCGTAGAGGCAAACGACGGTGTCCATGGAAAATATGCCTTCCCATGGCACCCAAAAGCGCTTTTTAACCTTGCAACCGACTACACAGAATCTACCTGCCTCCTTAAATCGGCCAAAAAAGATCCAGAACTAAGTGCCATTCTAAAAGAACTTAACGAAGAGGCCGACAAAGCACGTGCCGACCTTGGCGACCAAATCGGAAAACGACGCAAGGGCAAAAACCGCCGCCCCCATGCAAACATCACCGTCGACACCAACGGCAAGACCCTAACCCTCGACACTCACGACACCTTCTACACCCAATTTGCACAAGCAGGGCTTTAAGTTATGACCGATGAAGAAAAACTAGAGAAGGTAAAAGAATATTTAGAATCAATTAAAAAGACTCGCAGTTATGAGAAATATTTAGAGACTAAAAAGCTAACTGGCGATAGGCTTAACTTCAATCTCTTTAAACTCACTTCTGAAAAAACACACTACGAAAATTATCAATCATGCATTTTACAAAAAGTTTTTGAAACCCCTCAACATTTAGAAGCATTTATTACTCACATAAATTCAAATTCTAAATTAAACATCGATGCCGAAATCTATTTGCAAAATAAATTCAATGTCACCCTCGAAGAACCTACAATCAACACACAAAGCAAGAAGGGGCGTATAGATATTTTTATTAAAACACGAACAAATAACGAAAAACACTGCATTATTGTCGAAAATAAAATCAACTGGGCAAAGGATCAAAAAGGACAACTCGAAAAATATTACAATTGGGCTAAGAAGCTAAAATATAAAATCGATGCCATTGTCTATCTCGTCCCCGACGCAAAGAAAGAACCCAGCGCCGAGAGCTATGGAGATAGCAAATCTAAAATCAAAAAGAAATTCATTTTAATCACGGGATTTAATGGAAGAAATAATGACCTTTACTCTTGCTTATCTAAATCTTTAAAAAAAATGCTAGCCAATTTCAGTATAACCGATATTACAGATGAGAAAATAGCAATTGCAGATGAAATATTTTTACTAAAACATTATTTAGATCTTTTAAAAGACACAGGAGTAGGCGACATGGCAGACGTAGAAAACATTTTTTTTAGTCAAATTATAAAATCGGGAAGACCAGAAGATTTAGAGACAGCCATTTTTATACAAAAAATGATGAATGAATTACCAAGAATAATTATAGAGAATTTTATTAAAGAAATTGAAGATAGTTTTCAAGAAGATTCTTTTTGGTACAAAGACTACCAAACGCCAAAAGATAAAAGCTATTACCAAATAGCAATTAACTTTGAAAATCCTTCTACTCCAATAATCGGCATTTATATACTTGGCTGCAGCGAGACCGGATTAACTTTCAATAAAAAAGAAAAAACCCTATTAGAAAATCTACACAAATTCAAGAATTGGCACCTGCTAGATACGCAAAGAAGAAAGGAAATACATAAATCAATTTGCTTTAAAAAAGAGTTTTCCTATCCTAACCAACACTCTAAACTCATCACAACCATCAAAGAGCTAGACAAAATTCTAAAAGGGATTACTTCCTAGTCTCTTTTTAAGATGGTTGTAGCCTTTTATTTAAAGACCGTTTTATAGATATTTCTCAATCATCTCCTGCGTCACTTCGCCTTTTGCGATGATTTCGCTGTAGAATTTACAACTTTCGCGAACCGTTCGTTCTTGTGTTTCGTAGTCTAAGGCGACAAGGCCAAACCGAATTGCTTCG
>CAYJGX010000002.1:55757-59875 GCA_964369795.1 uncultured Spirochaetaceae bacterium | reverse complement strand
TCTGACAAAACAAGTTTTGAGTCGTCTTTTCAAGGGTTTTTCAATTTGAAAGAATTTTCTTGAAGGTCTGGTTCTTGTCGCTACTAAGTAGACTTAAATAAAAAGAGACTATGCTTTGCCATACTCCTCGTTAATTAATGGGTATGCTAAGCTTAGCCTCTTTTTAAACAAATTATATGTTGTAGATACTTATTCTGGCAGTGCCAAGAACGATATTATAAGTCGCCTTCGGCAACTAGTTTTTCTTTTAACTCGATGAGTCTGGCCACATCGTTGTCACGGATTCGCCCATCTCGCCCTGGAGCTACGTTTAAAATGAGAATGTTGTCATTTTTAGTACATTGCTTCCACATTGGATATAAAACATCGATGGATTTAGGTCCAGTGTCAGTTGTGTTATAAAACCATTTTTGGCTTAGACAAATAGTGGATTCCCATGGAAGATAAAAAGATTCGCCGTGATGAGTGAAAATTTTAGGGTCGTTATCCACGGGTAAGTAGGGGTCGCCAATTCTAAAATCGGTAGGAAAGTAGCGTATTGGGTCGCCTTCGGATTGCATATCGGGGGTAACCGCATGGTAATCGGGATCGCCGAGTTTTCCAATAGTCCAGTTGATGGTTACTTGGCAATTTGGTTGATGTTTTTTGGTTAAAGTATAGATTTCTCTAATAGGCCATCGCCAATTTTCCTTTTCCCAGCCGCCATCTAACCAAAGCTCACAAATATCACCATAGTTTGTCATGATTTCTTCAATTTGTTTTAGCATGTAAGAATTATAGGCAGCATCGGTTACAACATTTCTTACATCGCCATTGACTTTTCGGTCCCATAGGGAGTAATAAAAGCCTAACTCGATTCCTTGTTTTTTACATTCCTCTGCTACCGCAGCAAGGACATCGGTTATATTTGGGGAACTAGCTACGTCATAAGTGGTGTAGGGACTGTCCCAAAGAGCAAATCCTTCGTGGTGCTTAGTGACTAAAATAATATAAGTCATGCCTGCATCTTTGGCTGTTTTTACCCACTGAGCCGCATCGATAGCAGAAGGGGTATAGGTTGATGGTGGGAATCGTCCATCGGTCCATTCCATGTCGTGGAAGGTATTCATTCCAAAGTGGATGAACATTCCATACTTTCGTGCAATTTGCGCTTTTTGAGCTTCGCTAGGTTCGGTGCTTGGAATAGGTGAGTCTACTCCTGGTGTCCAATTTTCTTGCATTGATGTCCAAAGTTCTGGTGCTTTCAATGATGTTGTACAACTCGCTAACGCAATAATGGCAACAAATAAAACAATGATTTTTTTCATTTTTTCTCCTTTATACGATTATAAAGTGAAAGGTAAATTTTGTCAAAAAACATTTTTACAAGCAAAATGCAATTTTCGAGAGATATAAAAGCCTTCATTAAATCACTCTTGTTTTGCCTCATTTTATATGCTACAATATTATTTAGGAGGCTACTATGAAAAAATTGGGGGTTCTTTTTTATTTTATGCTTGCTTTGCTTGTTCAAAGCTGCGATCCAACTCCCGAAGATCCCGAGGATAGTTTTGTAAAACCAACCGAAGAACGTGGCAGAATTTTTGCCACCTACACTCGTGACGGTGACAATCTAGATCTCATTAACTTTAATCTATATACACATAATATTCGCTTTGGTACTGCACCTAATAAAAGTGGTGAGGTGACATTGTTTGACAACGACGAGTCCTTTGTCCAAAAATGCAAAAATAGTGGAACCATCCCCATGTATAGTTTTAATAGTGGCAAAGTCGAAGATGGCAAAAGTATTTATGTTTATTTATATGAAAATGAACTGATGGAGACTTTTGCTAAGAATGCAGTCGCTGTCATGATTGACAAGGGCTACGAAGGAATCGATCTTGACTGGGAGCATCCCGATGGAGAGACCGAAATTAAAATTTGGAATGAAATGTTGCAGGCGCTAAGAGACGAGATGACCCGCCGTACCGACGAAACAGGGTTATACTATTATTTAAGTAGTGCAGTTGCCTTTTGGGCGGATTGGTTGCCTACAAAAAAAACGCTTTCCTATGCAGTGGATTTTATCAATATCATGTCTTACGACTATAGTTATAAGGGTAGCCCTTATGCGGGTCATGTTGCACCCCTTTACCCTGGAAGCAAAGAGGCTAATAAAAACTCGGTTTCTACCTCTATAGAGAAATGGCTTGATCGTGGTTTTAAAAGTGAAAAACTCATTCTCGGATTGGCTTATTACGGCTACCAATTTAGAAATTGTGAGCCATACGATGAAGTTACAGATGGCATTATTTGCATAGATGCCAAATGGAATTTTATTCAAGATCATCTTGTAGATACGATTGGCTATACAAAAGAATTTGACGAAGAAACCTATACCACTTGGTATTATTCGCCCGATAGAAATTCTTTTATGGGTGCTGATGACGCAAAGGTGACACAGGAAAAAGTGCGCTTTGCAAAAGAGAAGGGACTTGGGGGAGTCTTTTCATGGTCGGTTAATCTGGACCGACTAAACGATGGAACTAATCCGCTAGAAACAGCGGCTTATAATGAATGGATAAAATAGGAGGAAGAGAATGAAAAAAAGAGGAATTATTTTAATCTTTGGATTGATAATCTTAATGGTAGGATGCGAGAGTTATATAAAGCCTACGGAAGAATTAGGGAAATTATTTATTTCCTATTTTAGACCTGGGCAACAAAAAGATAATTTGGGTAAAGATAATTTGGATCTAATTAATTATGATAGGTATACCCATTTAATTTATTTTACAGCGCATGCAAACGAAGATGCAACCATCAGGATGCCCGAAGATAGCAAGGAATTTGCGCAAAAATGTATAGAGGGGGGCACGATACCTATGTTTTGCTTCCTAAAAGATTACATAAAAGACGACGAGGGGGAAGATACAAATACACATAATTTTCTATATTTCCACCAAAAAGGACTTCTAGACACATTTGTAACAAATGCAGTGGATAAAATGATTGACAATGGGTTTCAAGGAATCGACATGGATTGGGAGCATCCTGTATCAGTGTCGGAAATTATTGCATGGAATGAGTTAATGAAAAAACTCAGACTAGAAATGAACAAGCGAACCGAAGAGACAAATACTTATTATTATTTATCTACAGCACTCCCTGTTTGGTTGCATTATGCGCCCACAAAAGATGTTGTTCACAATTATGTAGATTTCTTTAATGTAATGACCTACGACCAAACTGGACCATGGGGAAGTCAAGCTGGGAATACGTGCCCTGTTTATCCTCATCCTGATGATATTAGACGGTCTTCGGCATATAATGATCTTAAAAGTTGGATTCGAAATGGATATCCACCAGAAAAATTGGTAGGCGGATTGGCTTACTATGGTTACGAATTTAAGGGATTTGAACCTTTTGATACAATTTATCGAGATGTAGATGGCAATATTAAAAACGGATCTGCGGGAAATGGGGCTCAATATCGATATATCGTGAATTTAGTTAATAACGAAAGCTGGACATCCGAATATCATGAGGAGTCAGCCTCAAACTGGTATTGGAGTCCAGATAGAGATGAATTTGTTGCCTGTGCAAATGAGCAAGTGGTTGTAGAATATGCTAAAATGGCAAAAGAGCTAGGCATTGGTGGACTTTTCTCCTGGGCTTTAAGTATGGATCTTTTGGAAAATGAAGATGGAAGCTACTCTAATCCGCTTGAAAAGGCTGCCTATGATGAATGGGTGAAAACAGAATAGGTACGGTAAAAATCGGTTAGCTCGTGTAGGCGAGCGATAGCTGTTCCTGTGGTCTGGCATATTGCAGACCACAGAACCGACAGCGCCGAAAGGAGCGACCCCGAAAGAGCAAAGGCAAAGTCTAAATCGCACCTCCATGTGCTTGACTTTGCACTGGCACCTCCATGTGCCTTGGCAATGTCTAAATCGCACATCATGGCAGTTGCGGTATCGGACCTCCTGTCCTAGCAACTGCATCACGCCGTCCTTGGCGAAGTCTCTTGACTTTGCACTGGCACCTCCATGTTCCTTGGCAAAGTCTAAATCGCACATCATGGCAGTTGCCTTATCGGACCTCCTGTCCTAGCAACTGCATCATCGCATCCTTGC
>CAYJGX010000002.1:13130-55657 GCA_964369795.1 uncultured Spirochaetaceae bacterium | reverse complement strand
CCTCCTTGCACAAGCCAAATTCGGGGGAACCGCCAATAAACTATAAATTTTCGATGATAATGTCGCTTAAATTGACTTTAGCGTCAGAATTTTCGGGGGTGTCGTAATGATAATTCCAACTCATGACGCCTCCGAATTTTTTTGCGAATAGAGTTTTTTCTAAAATGGTTTTAGGGGAGCTGTAAAAAAGAGTGCTATCGAGCTCGATTTCATTGCCGTCTAAGTCAAGAAAGGTGTTTGGCAGAATTGTTTTATCTTCTAGGGCAAAAAGCTCTTCGGTGGATAAGTCGGCAAGAAGAGTTTCGTAAATGGTTTCAAAGGTGATGGCTCCGCGAGGGTTGCCCCATTCAAAATTTGTGGATGCGGTCTTTGACCACCAATAGCCATAGAATGGAACACCAATAACAATTTTGTGTGGGTGGATGCGGCGAATGTCGCAGTAGTAGATTAATTCACTTTTGAGTCGTGACCAAGATGCTACGGGTCCTGGGGGGCGACTTACAACGGTGTGGTCGTAGGACATGAGATTTAAAAAATCGTAAGAATGAAGGGCTTTGCCTGAAATCTTGACAGAGGTGTATGGTGCAACAGCGGCGGTCCAAAGTTTTGGGTTGTCGGGGAAGGTTTTATCAAGGGCTTCGCGCATTTCGAGAACGAAGGGGTTGTAGGTGCTTGTGATACAGACATCTTCTAGGTCGTTGTCGATACCGTCAAAATTGTATTCGTTAATGAGGTCGATGTAGTTTTGAATGAGAGTTGCTCGGTTTTCTTTCTTTAGCCATTTATCGAATGCTAGATAAATGGGGTTGGTTAGCTTGTCTTCTAGTCCAAGCCCCCCACCAATTGAGATAATAACTTTAACCCCTTTTTTGTGTGCTTCGGCAACGAAGTGGTGTAGCTCTTTTTGGGTTTTTTCCTTAAAAAGAATTTTGCCTGTTTCTACATCTGGGTTTACAAAGTAAAGGTTGACGTGCGTTGCTTTATCTAAAATATTGTTTTCAAGTGCTCTTTGCGTGTGTTTTGCACTAGCATAGGCAACATATCGGTTAGGTGAGTTTTCCTCGATTCCTTCAGAAAGACAGCCTGTTAATAACAGACAAACGAACATTATAAGCAATAATGATTTTTTATGCATTTTTCCCCCAACGCAAGCTTTAAAATTTAGCCTTAATTCTTAAAATGATGCCTCTAAGTAAAAATAGGGCAAATAGACTTGCAATAACTATTTTAAGCATACCAAAGGAGCTATGAATATGTCCATGGCTTTCTGTAATAATAACTTCAACTTTAGAAAGGGATAGAAATAAATCGAGAATCCACCCAAAAAGAAGGGCCATTAGGCTAACAACCACCATATAAAGGGCTGTGACTTTAGTCCCTAACGCATTTCTTAATACAACTATGGAGGTGGCATTAGAAACGGGTCCCGCAAATAGAAAGACAAAAACGGCACCAGGAGAGAAACCTAGACTTAAAAAAGTGATTCCAAGAGGGATAGATGAGGTCGCACAAATATACATGGGGAGGCCAATCGTCATCATTATTAGCATGGCGGGGAGTCCTTCGGTAATGCCTAGGGATTTAACAAATTCGGCATCGATAAAGGTCGAAATAAGCGCCGCAAGCACCATCCCAACTAGGAGAGAGAAAGCTAGATCCTTTGTAAAGTCGAGAAAACCAAATTGAAAGAATTCTTTTAGTTTGAAGGTGGCGATATTTTCCTTTTTCGCCGTAGAGCAACAACTAGGTTTTTCTTCTGCTTGCGGTGGAACCACAGACTCTTTTTCGTTTTTGCAACAGCAAGAGTTTGCCCCTTCTTTTGCAGTAGCGACTTCTTTGCCAGCAAAGAGTTGCACAATGGAACCGCCGATTACACCAGAAAAGAAGGCGGCAATGGGGCGAAAAATAGCAAAAACGGGTCCCATAAGTCCTGCGGTCGCAATAATGGAGTCTACTCCTGTTTGAGGCGTCGAAATAAGGAAGGAAGTTACCGCCCCTGGCGTTGCCCCACTTTTAGAAAGAGTGACCGCAGTTGGGATGACTCCGCAGGAGCAAAGAGGTAAGGGGACACCAAAAAGGGCTGCTTTGACCGTGGCGAATCGACTTTTTTGTCCAAGCAGTTGAACAACGCGATCTTTCGAAATGAGGATGTGTAATAATCCAGAAAAGAACATCCCAATCATGAGAAAAAATCCCATATCGATAAAAACAGCTAAAAATTCAGCTGGAAATTGTTTAATTTTTTCTAAAAAAATAGTCATATTATTTCTCCTCTGAAATGTGGTCGAGCCCCACATTTAAAATTTCAAATACGTGGTCGTCGTTAAGACTGTAAAAAACTTTTTTTCCTTCTCGTCTGCGCTTTGTTAACTTTTCGCTTTGTAGAATGGCAAGTTGATGAGACAGTGCAGATGGGGGAAGTTCGATCATTTTAGATATTTCTGAAGCAGAGAGCTCTTTGTTTTGAATTGCAAACAAAATTTTAAGCCGAGAGCTGTTTCCAAAAGTTTTAAAAAGGGATTCTAGGTCATAAAGTTTTTCGATAGTGATAAGCGACTCCTTATGTTTTATCAGTTGAACAATTATTCAACTAATAAAATAATAGCCACCTTTTTAATAACTGTCAAGAGAGGATTTCAGATTTTTCAAGATATGATGAACTTTTTTAGGTTCAAGAGTAAAAAAAAAGAAAAATATGGATTGTTTTTTTGAGCATAAGGGCTTACTATGTAGGTATGATAAAGAAAAATAGCGTTAAATCTTCGGCAGAAGATTATTTAGAAGCATTTTTATTGCTAGAGAAAGAAGGAAAAGTTAAATCGGTAGAAGTCGCGAAAGCTCTAAGCGTAACAAAAGCAGCCGTTAGTATTGCAACAAAAGAACTTGCAGCCCAAGGTTTAATCGAAAAGAAAAGCTATGGCGATATCATGCTAACCGAGGCAGGACGAAAAATTGCTAGCGAAATTTTGAGCCGCCATAAACTTATTAAACGATTTTTAGTTGGAATCGGTGTTCAAGACGAAATTGCCGAAGCAGATTCTTGTGAAATCGAACATTGTCTAAGTGAAGAGACGGTTAACCGTTTACAACTTTTTGTTCAAAAACAAAAATTCTAAGATTGCCTTTTAACACTTTCCATCTTTAAAAAGATAGACCTTATCCGCTATTTCGAGGGTCGAGTCTCTGTGTGAAACGAGAATTAAGCATCGGCCATTTTTATTTTCTTTTAATGAGCTTAAGATGATCGTTTCGTTTTCTGAATCGACATTGCTCGTAGGTTCGTCTAGAAGAATTAGTTTTGCATCGGATAAAAAGGCTCTTGCCACACCAATTCGTTGCGTCTCCCCAGAAGAAAATGGAACACCTGTCATCCCCACTTTTGTCTCATAGCCATCTTGTAGCCCCGAAATAAATTCATGGATAGAGGCCTTTTTGCAGGCTTCCATTATTTCGTCCATCGTGGCAGAGGGTTTCGCAATTCGCAAATTGTTTGCCACCGTGTCGTCAAAGAGGTAGGTTGTTTGGCTGATGAGTGTTGCATTTTGAAGAAGAGAGCTTGTGTTGATAGATTTGATATCGATTCCATTAAGGCAAATTTGACCTTCTTGTTTTTCCCAGAAACGCATAATGAGTTTAAGCAAAGTACTTTTCCCGCATCCTGATGGACCTTTGATCCCAATAATTTGATCGGTTGTTGCCTTTAAGGAGAGCCCTTGCAAAACGGGGTTTTCTTTATTGTAGGCAAAATGAAGATTTTCTATTTCCAGTGAGGTAAATTCGATGTCCGAGCCATCGCTAACTGGGTAAATTGCAGGTTCCTCGTTTATAAGGGATAGAACTCGGTGGGCACTAGCAAAAGTCTGGTTCAAATTCCCGGGAAGGGCACTAAGAGCCAATACGGCACCAAAGGACGACATTTGAGCCACCACAGCCACCACGCCGGCACCAAGAGTGATTATTTCTCTGTCTACAAGGAGTAGCATTAAGGCAAGAGCCAAAAAATTAAGTAGACTAATGACTAACTCGGTGGAAACAAAAATAGCTGCCGTTCGCTTTAATAACTTGGTTGCCTTCCCATTTAATTTGTCGGAGAGCTCTGTTACCTTTGCTGCTCGCTCTTTAGAGCGATTATGGAGAACAATCTCTTTTGTTCCTTTTATGGAATCCATAAAGAAACCATTAAAAAAAGAAAAAATGGACCGATACTCTTTCCCCACCTTATTTAAGACCTTTCCGCCAATGAGCGGTAAGAAAAGCCCAACCACAAGATAGCCAGATAAGGCAAGAAGGGCAAGCGCCCAATGTCCCACCCATCCAATAAAAAATGTCATAAACGCAGAAACAAGAATTGCAATGGAAACAGGGGACATGGTGTGGGCATAAAAAACTTCGATTGTTTCGATGTCTGATGTAATCATGGATAAAAGGGAGCCTTTTTGTTTGTCCTCTAGTTTTGCGGGACAAAGGCGGCGTAAAGCGGTAAAAATCTTATCTCTTAAAATGGCTAAGAGTTTAAAGGCAATATAATGATTGAAGTATTGCTCGACATAACGAAGAGCTCCGCGGAATAGTCCCGCACCTATCAAAATAACAATCAAAATTGAGATTGAGAAGGGCAATTCGAATCCCAACAAAGAAGAAATTCCAATAGCACCAATGAGTGGAACCGAAATAGCCGTTAAAAAGCCTAATGTACCCGTAAGAACGGCTAAGAAAAGAACAAAGGTAAACCCGCCAATGAGTTTAAATAGGTGAAACATTAAGATAAATGGATTTTTGCTCATTTTTGACCGCCTTTTTCTAAGAGAAGAGAGGCTTGGCTCTCTTTCCAGTTGTGTTGTCTGTGGGAAACGAGAATGACAATTTTTTCTTTTGCTAATTGATGGATCTCGTTCATGATGATTGCTTCGCTTTCGCTATCGATATTGCTTGTCGCTTCGTCAAAGAGGTAAAGCGATTTTTTTTGTGTAAGGTTGATGGCAAGAGCGAGGCGTTGTTTTTGACCGCCCGAAATATTTTCGCTCTCTTCCATAATGATTTTATCGAGCCCGCCGAGCTCTAAAATCTCTTCTTTTAAGTTGACTCGTTTAAGGGCAAGCAAAATTTCGTCATCTGTGACATTAGGGTTAGCAAGTTGAAAGTTTTCACGTAGAGATATATTAAAAATATAGGTTTGCGAACTGACTACCGCAATCTGATTGTAGTAGCTTTCTTGTGAAAATTGATGCAAGGAGGCACTCTTTGCTCCAGCGACTAGCTGAACTTCACCGCTAGAGGGGCGAAGACTTCCTAAAATAAGATTAAAAAGGGTCGACTTTCCAGAACCCGATTCGCCTTGGATAATGTTAAAACCTTTTTTGAAGCTAAACTGGATGTTGCTTAGAGCAAAAGTATCATTGTTTTCGTATTGAAAAGATAGGTTGTTGATGTTGATCTCTGAAATTGCTTCCTCTTTAGCAATCGTTTCATTTCCCCAAACGGGTTCGGGAAATTCCATAAAATCTAGGAGTTTGTTCCCCGCCGTTACACCGTTCATGGCAACGTGAAAGGCGCTACCTAGGGCTCGCAAGGGCAAGAAAAATTCTGCCGAAATAAGGATAAGGAAAAGCGCTAAAAAGGGCGAGAGGGAAGGACCCGTTTCTAAGGCAGAACCAATTGTCGCTGCAATGGCGATGGCAGCACCTCCAAAGGCAACAAGGTCCATAACAACAATGGAAGCTAGTTGCATAATAAGCACCTTCATGGTGATTTTTCTAAATTCTTCGGAGCGTTCTGCCGTCTCTTTTTGTTTTGCTTCATCGACATTGAAGATTTTTAGCTCCTTCATCCCTTGCATGGCATCTAAAAAGCTATCGCCCATAGATGTGTATTGACCCCAGTATTTTGCGAAAATTCGCTTTGCATACTTAGAAACACCGATTATGACAATAGGAATGATTGGAACACATCCGAGAAGAATAAGAGCCGTCTTCCATTCGATAAAACAACAGAGGGTAAATAAGAGAATGGGGGAAATCGTGGCAAAAAAGAATTGAGGAACGAATTGACCAAAATAAAGATTGAGTTGCTCAATTCCTTCGATTGAAAGCTGGGTTATGGAACTTAGGCTCTCTTTTGAATCCCGCAATCCGAGTTTAAGGAGCTTTGTATAAACCGCTTCTCGTAAACCGCGTTTAACCGAGGTCGATAATTTAGTATTAAAATGATGAGACAACAATGTGGTAGAAAGTTTAAGAATTAAAAGTAACGCGAAAAGAAGAAGCGGGATAAGCTCTATTGATTGTTTCCAGATGAAGTAGACGACAAAGGCAGTCGAAAGTAGATTGAGAATCATGGAGAGGATATTCAACACGGATACGAAAACAATATATTTTTTTTCGTTTGTGAGAAGTTTAAACAGTCTTGGCTGTAGCATTTTAGGCTCCTTTTTTTGATAGCTTCGTTTTATATAGATGATAAATAGCTGCAAGAGGATGATATAATAGCATTCTTGGCCCCGAGTAGCGCATCACTTTTCGAATCGCTTCACGCATTTCGGGTTTGTAGCAACGCACTTTGCAGTTTGAGCAAAAAACGATTTCGGCCCTTCTGGCCTTTTTTTTGCACTGACCCGTCCTTGGGTCTTGACAAAACTGGTTTTTATCCCTAAATGGGCATTTGCGACTTCGCTCTAACTGGTATTCGTAGAGCTTTTCGCACTCTTGGCAAAGCGTTTTTTTTGGCGTTTTGTGCAGATGGTTGCAATAATAAACGACCATCCATCGTGCTAATTTTTCTTTATCCATTGTAATAATAAGTTAAGAAATTTTAATTAAATAGTCAAGATTAAGTTAATATTTCATAAGAACATGAAAAAATATCTTGCTAAATGGCTAACTTGTGTTAAAATGTTTGTATGAAACGATTTTTTTTATTATTATCATTGGTTAGTTTATTTGGAATGGCTCTTAACGCGGCAGGTGTTAAAGAGGGGAACAGCATTGTTTACGAAGCAGGCGAGGGAGAATATCGGATTTACAGGATACCGGCAATTGCTAAATCTGGCGATACGCTATTGGCGTTTGCAGAGGGCAGACGAAACCGAGAAGACCATGCAAGAAACGACATCGTATTAAGACGAAGTTTTGACATGGGGCAAACTTGGGAGCCGATGCAAATTATCCACGAAGATCCAGCGTTGGTTATGGTCAATCCACAAGCGGTGACCCTAGAAAGTGGAAAAATTGTCTTGCTCTACGAATCTTTCCCTTTTGGACGACACGGAAGAGTGATTGCACATATGGGCGTCACCCTTTTAGACAAGGGCTTTAATGAAGGCACGACACAACGGCTATGGATGCGAACAAGTGACGACGAAGGAGCGACTTGGAGCGACGCACGAGATATCACACGCTCTGCACGTTCAGAAGACGAAAATTATCGGACGGCAGGAAGTCCAAACAATGGAATCCTTCTTACAAGCGGCGAATATGCGGGGCGAATTTTGTTCCCACTTTTTCAATGTTACCCTTTAAACGATAAAGATCGGATCTTTAAAAATTCGGTTTTATATAGCGACGACCAAGGCGAAACTTGGCACCGAAGCGAAATGGTTCCCGTTGCAGAGGGTCAAATGCCTGGTGACGAAAACTCCATTGCTCATACCGCAGACGACAAAATCATCATGAATTCACGATGTGCTGGAAATTACCGACGGATTTCATTTAGTGAAGACGGCGGGGCAACTTGGTCTGCCTTTACCGACGAAACAACGTTAGGAGGTTCTCCTTGTAATGGTGGACTTCTTGCAATTGGTGACCAACTCTTCTTTTCAAAAAATGCCAACAACGGAGGCTTTTTAACAGGTCGAACCAACGGGAAATTGTACCGATCAAAAGATGCAGGTGCTAGCTGGGAGTTAGATCAACATCTGGTTGATGGATACTTTGGATATAGCCAATTAGTTGACTTAGGTGAAAAGAGAGTTGGAATCTTATACGAAGATTTTGACCAAGCCTTTAGTTGGAAAATTCGATTTATGGAAGTGGTTGTTGACTAAAATGGGCTAACGACCGAAGGGGAGGCGCTGTAAGGCGCCTGTTCTTTTGACTGCCACGGCAGTCAAAAAACGGAACCCCCGAAGGGCGTGACCGGCGATTTCATCGCCGGGAGCCCCAACAAAAAAGAAAAAATTAAAGCGCTTTTTGCTTTTCGTGGAAGTAGCGTGCTAAATACAAAAAGGGCGTGTCGATTAGACTGGCAATAAAATAAATGGCGTAGGTCGAAATAAAGATGGCGATAAGGGTTTGCGTGGGGTAAACGCCCCAAAAAGCAAACGAGGTAAACATGAGAGTGTTTAAAAGTTGAGAGACGAGGGTCGAACCGTTGTTTCGAAGCCATAAAAAGGCCTTGTGAGAGCCCGATTTTGTTTCGGTCAATTTCCAAAGAGTGTGGTAAAGCCAAACATCAAAGCGTTGGGAAATAACGTAGGCAACAAGCCCCGCAATCATGATTCGCGGAGTTTTAGAAAAGATTGCCACCATGCTAGGCATTGCTGTGTCATGGATTGCGGGTTCAAATAGAAGCCAATATTGCGAAACTAAAATAAAACAAAAAGAGGTAGCAGTGCCAATCCAAACGGCCTTGTTTGCCTCTTTTTTGCCATAGAGCTCACTTAAAATGTCGGTGATTAGAAAACTAGAGGCAAACATAATATTTCCAAGGGTTTGCTCCATTCCAAAAGCTTTGACGAGTATCATAACCTCTATGTTAGCCGTAATCGTTGCAAAGACAATCCAGAAGAAAAGCCCGCTTTTCTTAAAAATGAAGAAGGCAACAAGAGCTAAAGCGTAGTACAGGGCAATGGAGCCCGTTAATAAAAGCTCATTCATGCAATAGGTCCCTTATATTGTTTATTTGTTTTCCCAAAGAGGGAGATTGCCATTGTGGGGCAGGTGTTGACGCATCGATGGCAGACGGCACATCTATTTAGAGAGACAGGGACTTTGGAGCCCGTCTCTGGCTCTAAGGAAAGATTGCCCACCGGGCAAAGGGGAATACATTGGCCGCAGCCAATACAGCGAGCCGAATCGATTTTAAGAGATTGGCTTATTTTACGCTCGGCGAGGTTGAAAAGGGCTCGTTGGAAAAAAAAGCCAAGGAACCAGCTATAAAAGGCTCGCCCATCTCGAATTGCTTGCTTTTCTTTTATTTTGTCTGCTAGTTTTGCGATTTGAAGTTTGTTTTTGTTGATGATCTTCGCAGTTTGTTCGGGGGAAGAGGGGGCAAAGAGATTAACGGGCATGTTTAGGTGGATGGTAGAAAGGAGCTGGGGTTTAGGAAGTTTTGTTTCCGTTAGCCGAGTTTTAAGTTGTTTGTAGGCTAAAGTACCACCATCGCCAGAAAAGCCCGCCTGCGTCGCTAAGACAATAAGAGGTTTGCCCGCGAAAAGGTCAAAATGCTCGTCTAAAAATGCTCGCATAGGAACGGGCATTGTCCCGCCATAAATGGGGTAGGCAATAAAAAAAGAGGCAGCATTGCTTAATAAAGAGCGCAGTGCTTCGTATTGGATTTTTTCTTTAATTGCATCTTCGATATTTAAGAAATTGAAGGGCGCAAACTCGGAGTTGCTTAATTCCTTTGCAAAAAACTCACTGGCAAACTGGGTGTTGCCTGTACCTGTAAAATAAATGACTAACATAAGGAATTATAGGGCGATTAGGCGAATAAATCAAGGTTTACTTTTTGTATATTGATAGACAAGTTAAATTTTTCGGTATATTATATTTTATGAATAAATTTTGCATAATTTTAGTCTGCACAGTTTTCCTTTTTGCGGTTGCTTGTAAAAAGGAAAAATCGGAAAGTGTTGAAAGAATCGAAGAAGCGCCACCGCTTGTAACCGAAAAAACAGAGAGTCCCGCGAGTGCCACAAAAGAAAGCCTGACAAAACCTGCTCCAGTGGAAAAGATTCAAATCCCAGAGGAATTGGTTCCCGAAATATTCTTTAAGGAAGCAACGGCGAATTTTAATCCGAGTTACGCAATTGACAATTCTTTTAATCCTGAAACAGGCGAAAAAACGATTGCCTTCCCTAAAATGGCAAATGTTGCCTACTTCTATACTCTCAACAATGAAGACCCTACGATAGAATCAAATCTCTATGCGGAACCTTTTGTCATCAACCTAAAAAATGCGGCAGTTACATTAAAGGTGGTGGCCATTCGGGACAATCTTTATCGAAGCTCTCTCTATGTTAAAAATTTCAAGAAGGCCTTATATGCAGAGACTCCTAAATTAACACATACCCATCTTGTCAACGAAACTTTCACCGACTGCACCTATACTTTTACTTTGTCTAATGGATCAAATCGCTATTACTACTGGATCAATGACGGGAAAAGGATGCAATTAAGCAATCAAAGTTTTACTGCCACTTCGAAAAACGGTAAAATTTCGGTATCCGTTATTTCTGCTAAAAATGGTTTTTTAAATTCAAAACCTTATCTTTTTTCTGTCGATGTAGCCGATGTCGTTTCAAAATTGATCACACTCGAGGCTGGAAGCTATCTGCGAGGCGATAATGCAGGAATTAAGTCCGATGAAATGCCAGAGCATCGGGTGACGCTTGATTCTTTTAAATTAGGGCAATATGAGGTGACGCAAACCGAATATGCAAGAATTTTCGGCAAAGAAAGCTTAGATACTGGTTATAATAAAGAAAAGCAAAATTTAGAAAGCCCTGCGAATTGTGTTTCATGGTATCGGGCAATTAGTTACTGCAATAAATTAAGTCGTAAAATGGGGCTAACGCCTGTTTATAAGGTGGAAGGTGTCGATTTTGCTCTTATTAGCCACGACGAAATCCCAACAACGGACAATAATCTTTGGAATAATGCCACTTGTGATTGGAATGCAAATGGATACCGTTTGCCAACCGAGGCAGAATGGGAGTATGCGGCTAAGGGCGGGAAAGAGGCTTCTCGAACAAAGAAGGTTTATGCAGGAAGCGATTCGCTAGAAGGAGTGGGTTGGTTTCGGGGAAATTCTTTTTATCAAAGCCGTCCTGTGGGACAACTCGCACCTAATGCACTTGGCTTATACGATATGAGCGGAAATGTATTTGAATGGTGCTGGGATTGGTACACCGAATATAGTTCTTCGCCTTTACGAAATCCTAGGGGAGCAACGTCGGGTTCGGCAGGAGAGGCAAGTCGAATTCTACGAGGGGGAGCCTTTTCTTCCTCAAATGAAAATTGCCGAATCATCGATCGGTTCAAATCTACCCCCTATCTTTTAGAGGGGGCAGGAAGTGTCGGATTTCGGGTTGCCCGTTCGAACATTAAGTAGCCTAGTCTTTTATAATAGGGAATTTTCCACTCGTAATGGAGCTCGATAAGGGTAAAGTTGGATTTGCATTGTTAAATGCATTAATAAATTCGGGCGTCACATCGCCAATAAAGTCGCCTTCGATTCCGTCGTAAATAATTTCGGCATCGGTTACTGTAACCACCGCATAGAGCGACTCTTCGTATCCCACACAGTATTTTAAATTAGGTCGCATTTCGTAGGCAAAGGCTGGAAAACGGTCGGTGCTAGCGAAGTTGTCTCCTACCCACTGATAACAATTGCTGTTTAATTGCAGGTAATGAATTCCATCTTCGGTTACCGCTTTGTCGATATGGTCGTGTCCGTTAAAGGCAGCAACAATTTTATTGCCATTTGCCTCGTTTAGGTCGACAAGAAGCTCGTGCACTTGTGCCCCATTTGCCATAGAACCTTCGTTTTCGATACTTTGGTGCGAAAAGATAATCACTTTATTAGGTGCGGTCGCCACTGTTTCCTTTAGCCATGCTTGTTGCTCGGCAGGCAAAGTTCCTCGGGTTGGAGCATTGGCATAATAGTTACCGTTTTTGTAGTGAATTGGATTTCCCGCTTCGTCTAGGAAATAGTTGCAGTCTAGCACTATCATTCGGTAGCCCTTCACATCGAAGTAGTAATAATTTGCCGCCATCCCCCAGTGTTTCATCGTTGCTAATTTGGTGCCTTGATCCATGTCGTGGTTACCAAGAACATGGAAAACATTAGGGTGTAGGTTGTTGACCGATGAAACAATTTCTGCATTTTTATCGTCTTGAATTTCGACAAAATCTCCTAGCTGAATAACAAAATCGACCTCTGTCGTTTCGAGTCGCGTTGCAATCTCTTCGATCCGACGATCGCTATCGTGGATAATATTGGTGTGAATATCGGTAACGACAAGAAACTTAAGATCGCCATCAGTTAAATTTTGGGTCAATGTGATATTTGGATTTTGTTTATCCTCTAGCTGAATATATTCTCCCATGCACGAAGTGAGTATTAGTAGTGTGATTGTTGATGATAAGATTAGGTTGATGATTGATTTTTTCATTTTAGATATCCTTATTCGTTCCAGATAGCATAAGTTGGAAAATGGTCGGAAATTCTTAACAGATCCACATTGTCATCTTCATTGTAAATGCCCGCTTCCGAGCACGTCTTCATAAGACTGTCACTTAGTAAAATGTAGTCGATTCGAGTTCGCTCACTTGGTATCGACTCTGTCGAACAGGTTGTCTTAAATTCCCCAGCAGGACGCAGGTTTGCGTAGCTATCTTTTAGCCCACCTTTGTAAAAGATGTCCATGGTAGGAAAATTTTGACGGTAACCCGAATTTTCTGAGAAGAAATCGGTATCTAAGACGCTTTCTGCATTCATATCCCCTGTGACAATCACAGGAGCACCTTGCTCGAGCAAAAGGGTCACAGATTCCATTAGCCTTTTTGCTTGTGGTTGGCGTTTTTCATCGTAAGTTGTATCTGTGTCTGGAATGGTTCCAGTCCCTGGCGATAAATGCGTAGCAAAAACGTGGATTCCAGCTGTTTTCACATGTAAGAAACCGTGCCCCACTTTGGTCGTGTCAACTTCTATGACTTTAATAGGGTATTTTGATGAAATAGCTACTGGGTAACCGCCTTCTTTTTGCTTTACAAAGTAGTCGTGGCCAATTTCGTTTGCCATTGCCTCAAAATCATCGAAGGTAAAAAAACGAAATTCCATGTAGGCAATAACGTCGGCATCTTGCTCTTTTAAAAATTGAATTCCATTTTCTTTAGAAAATTCATGATCCTCTTGGGTTTCGTCTGAACTTGGATGTCTCCAGCCGTTCCAAATGTTGTACTGCATAAACTTAAAGTTTGCAGGCATCGTTTGCGAATCGTTAAATTCTCCTAAAAATCCTAAGCCTGCGCAAGAAGCAAGCATGGGGATTAGAAGGGCAGTCAATAAAATAAATTTGATAATCTTCTTCATTTATTTCTCCTTGAAAATGAAATTAGTTTTGTTTGTTGATGATGAACTTGGTTAAGACAAAGCCGTGGTCTGAAGGATAGGTAAAGCTAGCATCCCTAAATTCAAACCCGTCCGCAAGCCGTTCATGATTGTGTGTTTCGCTAGCTTGTGCCTCAATTTTTGCACCTTGGTAGTAAATATAGTCGATTCGACAAGGTTGAGAATCACTTCGCCAGGTAACGCCATAATGAGTTGCAGGATTTGGGTAGATTTCTCGCCAACTGTCGGTAAAGCCTGCTTCGGCAATTAAAGAAGAAACTTCCCAAGGAACAACTTTGCCCCCGTGTCCGTATGGCTCTAAATCTTTCGTTGCATCAGTCCAGTCTAAGTGTGAATGAGAGTTAAAATCGCCACCCATAATAAGAGGAACTTCGTCAGAAAATTCAATTCCATATTTTAAACATCGTAAAATTGACTTAATTTGTGGAATTCTATCCCCTTTTCTGCCATAACTGACGAAATTTCTTTCCCAATCAATAATTTCTTCTGCCGTCATATCGACTGGAACATCGGTTGTGTCGGGAAGATAGTCAATCCAAACATCAGCAAAACGCACAGGAGTTCCTTCTATGTCTAGCACACAAGAAATGAGTTGAAAGGTGGTATGCGGATGCCGTTCGATTTTAAGAAGGTCGTATTTCTTTTTCCACAAGATGCAAAGGTTAGGGCCAGTGTCTTCTGGGTTATTTGATGGAAGATAGAAATCCATATCTAGCGCATCGCCTAATTTCTTAGCAATCCCGTAAGTTTCTAGCAATAAGACGACATCGGCTTCACTTGCACGAATAATCTCGGTAATATTTTCATCTTTCTCTTCTTGAGAAATGCCATCTGGCACGTCACCTTTTCTCCAACAATTCCAAACGAGAACATTAAGTTCTTTTTGCACATCGGGCGTAGAATCGATAAAAGTGTTACAACTAGTGAATAAGCTTACAAAAATAAGCACTAACAATAGAATTTTTTTCATAATTTCCTTCCTTTTCTTGAATATGAATGGCTACATTATAGCACGCGAAAACGATTACGGCAAATTAATTTTTGTAATTATAGTAGAAACTGCCTTGACCGAACTATATTCTTTTGATAGCTTATTGAAGCGTTCAGTGGTAACTTCTGACAGATATTGGATCTTTTCGTCTTTACCCTTAGAAAGCTCGACGCAATTAAATAGGATTTCATTCTTTTGAATGAAGTCCTTTATTTATAAATAAAACTTAACCGAGTTGCGGGTTGACAGGAAAAATTAATCAGTTATAATATTTAGAAAAAGTTCAACCAAATGGGAAAAGTTGCGGGTTGACAGGAAAAATTAATCAGTTATAATTCGCAGAGAAAGCCATTGAGAGCAAAACAGGTTGCGGGTTGACAGGAAAAATTAATCAGTTATAATACGGGCTTCGTATTTTATTTTCTAGAAAGAAGATAAAGTGCGAAGCCCGTATTATTTTTGCGAAAATCTAGAATAAAAGAAGTTGGTTTGAAGGATTTTTTTTGCGTTTTTGCTTTGTATTGTTAAAACTTATGATATTCTCGTATTGTCGATCGGTGATAGAGAGGATGTCTACTTTTCCTTTATGGGGTAAGTGAGACGAAATATCATTATAAATTCGTGTGCAACAATCGCTTCCAGAGACAACTTTTGTATAAATGGAGTACTGCACCATCGAAAAACCTAAATCGAGCAAAAAATTTCTAAATTGGGTCGCTTCTTTTCTTTCTTTTTTCTCTATGACTGGCAGGTCAAATAAAACTAAAATCCACATAAGCTCGTACCTATTTAAAATCGGATATTCTTTCATACTTTCCCTCCCAAATTGGAATTGAAAAATGATCTATTTTCTTTTGAACTAGTTTTGCGTATGATGAACACAAATAGTTCATGCTCTGGAATACGGGGGACTTACCTTGAGTTGTTTGAACCTGAACCCACAGAAGTGTGGTTAGTATTTTTTTTGTATGTGGGTTGATGATGGGTTCTTGTTCTTCAATTATTAATCTTACCAATAAGTCGGCGATAGGACGATAGATTTCCATAAAATCATCTGCAAGGCAAAAAGGATTTAATTTATTACTGTGGTGCACTCCGAGTGCAGGTTGCAATCCAGTAGAAATAATAGCCCTTATCATTGCAGAACGTAAAATTGTATAAGCATAATTTAAAAGAGAGTTAATTCCTTCTGCATCTTGGTCTCTTGTAAAAGATTCTCCAAATAGACTTGACCAATAAACTCGTGCCGCATATCCTTCCCGATTGTCGCTGTCGCCCGATTTGACTTGCTTAGAAATGTTTTGAAGTAATTTTGCCGTTTCACTTCTTTTATAATATTCTAGGACTTTAGATTGATTTATTATCTTTTGTGCGACAACCTCTTTCCATACATTTTTTCGTAGTGGAAGAGAGGCATCCATTTGGTGCTTGAAAATTTCGGTAAAGAGATAATTTCCAACAACAGGAACAATAATGGATTCTGGGATATAGCTTTTGCCACAAAGAATAAGTATGGTTCCTCGATTTGAAAGCTCGGTAATAATATTTTTAGTAAGAGATATACGCTGACTCGATAATAGCAATACGCCAATATCGTCTAAGGAAACCCTCGCAATTTCTTCATGTTCTCTGCAAATAACCAAAAATCCACGTGTCAGAGAGATGTGTTGATCTTCTGATTGAATTTCGATAATTTGATGTAACATACCAAATTATCGGCTATAGGCTTTATAAAGTTTACTTGCAATTTTTAGTATTGCGAAAGACCTTCCCAATCGGATTCACAGTTATTTTTCGGGCAGATTTATCAGAGAAAAGTATGTTTACATTTGTAAAATTTCTGCCATTTTTGCTGATTTTCCAACCATCTTCAATCAATTCTGAGGAAGTGGCAATAACCCAGTCTGAAATTGAGTTAGAAGAAAATATAGGTCGAATGTCTAAAATGTTTTGAGTTGCTGAATAACCTGCTACTCTCGCTTTCTTCCAAATTCCGTTTTCAGAAAATTCAACGTAATCATTCTTTGCAAGTTGACATATTCTTTTAGCTGAAGGATGAGGTTTTTCTAAAAGAGATTTACCATTCTTATCAACTTCGGTTCGACGTAAATATTGAGCTTGATAGGTAGGTTTTCCATCTTCTTTTTTAGGTGGAATTTCCCAAATGATAGCAACAAAATAATCTTCTGGGTTTAGGTAACGAGCAACGGATAGAGGATTGTCTTTTTTAGGCGGAATAACAATGGGGGCTTGTATTCGTGTTTTACAGCGTACTTTTTTAATGCCAGTCTCTTTAGAAAAGTTAGTTAAAGCCTCTTCCCATTTAGTTCCTTTATGTAAGTCTCTGTAGTTTGCAAGTTTTTCTTTGGTTTTAGAATCGATAATGTCTCCAATATTATTTTCTTTAATAGTTAAAATTGAGGTGCGGGCTACATATATTTCTTCAAAAACTTTAACTTGAGGATAGGTATCGCTTAGAATTTTTATTGTCTTTTTAAAGTCATTTGTCTCTTTTAAGGTTGCTTCAAATGTCTCTTTAACGGCAGATACTTTAAGCAACGAAATATCGCATTCTTTTAATTCCTTAATTGAAATCGTTTTTTCTTGCTTTATCTTCCCTAAATAAGTCTCTTTAGAGAGCTTGCCCTCGACGCCGTGATCGGGTTTGAAGCTCACGACAATGTTTTTGACCTTTTCTACAATTTCTGGGCGTGCAATGGGGCAACTAGGAACAGCAATGTGGTCGGTAAAGCGGCCTTGGGCATTTGCCCTGGAGATTGACTGAACCATGGAGCGGTCGGTTAGTCCAATAACAAGGGAGTCTAGTGCATGGTGGCGGTGGTCAAAACGATTTTTCTTGTAGTTACCAACGTCGCTATCTTTTAATCCAAAGTGAGCCACTTCTTCGGCTGTCATTTGTTTTTTAAGAATACTATCTATTTTCCATTTGTCGCGAAGTAATTTGGTCATTGCTCCAGGAAGAACCCAAACATCGGTTGGTTTTTCGGTAATAGCGGTTAAATATTTTCTTGCCACTTTTGATAAATAGCGGTTATCGTTTAGTTGGCGTTCGATAAAATTACTATCTTTTTCAAATTGTTTCATGGCATCCGCAGAAAAGCGAGCACGTTTAACAGGATTTTTAAGCGATTTAACACGGCCCATAATATCTTCCCAACAATAAGTTCCAGATGTATTGCTTCCAAAAGCTTCGAAAGGCGTTTTGTTTCCTTTTACAGCATTGCAATTAGCATGTGCAATAGTAAAATTCGATTCGTTATCCACTAGAGACCTACTAAAGGGCAAAATGTGCTCGACTTCTATATTCTTAGTATAAAGCTCGTTTGCGGAGATAACTTGCCCGCAGTAAATACATTTCCTAGAAAGGCTATCGGTGCTTAGTTCTTCCCATAATTTCATTTTAAGCCTGTCGGCTCTATTTGGATATTTAAAAGTTGGGATCATGTCGACAATATTTTTATTTAGGCGCTCGTTATTTCTCACGTTTTCTGCCTGACGTTTATTCATTTTCGCTTTGTCGTCACGACTTGCTTTTAAGTCTCGTGAAAGTTCGACAACAACTTGAGAGGGTTTTCCATATTCTTTTATAAGATGATTTACAATAACTTTGGTTTGGTTTAGTGCAATGTGTACCGTGGGATTTCCAATCTTTCCGTGTAATCGTTCATCGGGGTTTTTGGCATTGGGGGCTGGAAGCGTAGAACCGACTAGAACTTGCCCGTAATAGGGGAGAAGATCGAATTTTTCTACTTTTTCTTCGGAGTGTTCGTAACCTAATTCTTTAAGAGCTTTGTCGTATTGCAATTTTGTTCGTTGCATTGTATCGATAAGTAGTTGTTGAAGTTCTTTGCAAAGAGAGGTAGTACCAGAAGAGAGGCTCGTTTTTTTAGTGATAGATTCTTTTTGTTCTGGGGTTAAATCATATTTTTCCAATATTTTTTCTACTTCATTATCTTCATTTGCAGTAATTAGAACCTCCACGATATTATCTTTCTCATCAAGCGAAAGAGTATCCCATAGCGTACCAAATTTTTTCTCGTTACGCAAAATGCGTTCGGTGTTATTGCCATTTAGTTTATTTCGGATTTCGGACTCTAAATTAAATTGTCCGTCAATTTTTAGAAGTTTTCGAATTTTGTCGAAGGATAATTCTTTTTCATTGTTGAGCGTTTGAATAAGAAGTTCTTTTTGTTCGGCAGAAATTTCTTGTGTTTTATTGAGAGCGTCTAGGTAGTTAAGGTTGTAAACTTCTTGCAAAATTCTAAATTGATTAGAACTAGGCATTGCTTTAAAGGTTCGCTCCTTGTCTTTCATAAATTGGCAACAGCCACGCGCTTGGGGTCTTAAAGGAGCTTGATAAAAAATGATGTGATGGATTTTTTCCCAATCTATATTTGGGAAAAAGGCTTCTTGTTTTTCTCGGATAAGTTTAAACTCTTCTTCGTAGAGTTTTCGGATAGGGTAATATAGGGTTCTGTCTGGGACAAAGCGAATTCCATTGTTATTATCTTTGTTTTTCCAAAGGAACTCGCCGATTGTTCGGTAATCGGAATTTAAGATTTCTTTTTCTAAATGCTGACATTTGTCTCCTTGGCTCATTTTATCCGATTTTTTAGCTTTTGTTTCTTCTTCGTCGCTTTGTGTGGTTGCTTCTTCTGGGGAATCTTTTCGATTGCTTTTAAAGCCACGTCTAACGCCGAGATGGAATAAAGCTCGTCCAAGTTCATTTGGGGTTAGTTGTTCATCTAACCCTTTTATTCTAGCTTCGTAAGGGTTGATAGCTTTTAAAAGAGCCGATTCTTCTCTAGTATTGGGGAAAAGTCCGTCTGCTTGAAGTTGTTTGAAAAGGCGTCTGCGTCTTAGTTTTTTTCTGTGGATATTTCTTCGAATTCCTCTAGCGGTTCGTCGCGCGACAGCCAATGGTTCGCCCGTTTTGGGTTCTCTTCCGTCAGAAAAGATACGAGAACCCATATTAATAATTTCGACTGGGTTAAATTTATCGTCATCTTTCTCTAATTTTAAAACAGTCCACCCGATTGAGTTTGTACCAAGGTCTAATCCTAATCTCCAGTTCATTTAATACTCCAGTTTTTTATTGCTTTTTTATTATACAACATTAATTATTATTTGACAAATTAATAAATTTAAGGTACTATAAATTACTGATTGATTTTTCGTGTCAACCCGCTAACAAACGAGCCTAGTGCTCGTGCAAAATGTTTTTATATTTTTTAACGAGAATATAAAACGACTTAAATGAAGAAAGGAAGCTACGGCTTCCTTTTTGTTTTATCAGGACTTGCATTTATACTAAAACGGGCTAGCGATAGGAAGCGTGCCGAAGGCAGTTCCTTTTTAATTGCATCGCAATTAAAAAGAACCGACAGCGCTGGATAGCGCGGTGCAAGGCACAGGTGGGTCTGTGGCTTGCAAGCCCCCAGAGACCCTAAAAAATATCCCCAAAAATTCGGAAACTGTGGTATATTAGGGTATGAAAAAATTAACAATCTTTTTAGTGGCAGTGGTGGCGCTAGTGGCGTGTGCGACAATTGATGATAGCGATTTTGTCGCGAATGTGGTTTCGCAAGAGCGATTGGAGCTGGAAGTTTCTGCGGGGGCAAAGCGTTTGTCTGTTTTGCAATTTAATATTTGGCAAGAGGGGACGGTGATTCCTGGGGGCTTTGATGCCATTGTAGCGGAAATTATTCGCACAGATGCCGACTTAGTGGCGTTAAGTGAAGTTCGCAATTATGATGGAGTCCATTTTAATGCGAAGTTAGTAGAGGCGTTGGCGGCGAAAGGGCATACCTATTATACTTTAGAGGACGAGACCGATGATACGGGGCTTATTTCAAAATATCCGTTAGTGAAGGAGAGTATTGCCTTTGCAAATATAAGCGATTCGGGGACAGTGACTCGTGCGGTTGTTGATGTTGATGGGGTAGAGGTGGCATTTTATAGTGCGCACCTAGATTACAAGAATTGCGCTTATTACGAGCCGCGCGGTTACTGTGGGAATAGCTGGACTAAAATTATTCCAGTGACCGACACAAAGAAGTTACACGAAATGAATTTGGCATCGAGGCGAGACGATGCGATTAAGGCCTTTATTGAACTTGCGAAAGAAGATGAAGAAGAGGGGCGTTTGGTTATTATTGGGGGCGATTTTAATGAACCCTCGTGGCGAGATTGGATAGAGGCAAATAAAGATATGTATGATCACAATGGAGTGGTTATTAAGTGGGATGTTTCGGTAATGCTCGAAGAGGCGGGTTTTGTTGATAGTTGGCGAGAGCTTTATAAAGACCCTATAACACACCCTGGGTTCACCTATCCTGCAACCAATCCAGATACAACAATGGCAAAACTTTCTTGGGCTCCACGTGCCGACGAACGAGAACGAATTGACTTTATTTATTACAAGCCAGACTCTCGCTTAGAACTACTAGACAGCATTATTCTAGGGCCTGCAAGTTCGGTCGCCTATTTTCAAAATGTAAAAGAAAATAGCGCTTGTCCTATTCTAACGCCAGAAGATGTCTGGCCAACGGATCACAAAGCACTAATATCAATATTTGAAATTAAATAATAGAACAACGGAGGCCCTATGATCTTTTATTTTTCAGGAACAGGAAACTCGCTTGACCTAGCGAAGCAAATGCAACTCCAGTTATCCGATACCCAACTCGTTAACATGGCAGAGGAAATAAAATCGCCTAAAGAATGGATAATAAAAGAGGGCGAAACCGTGGGGCTTGTCTTTCCCGTCTTTTATTACGGACTACCCACGGTGGTCGCCGATTTTATCTCCACACTAAAGGCAAGAAAAGCCGATGATAGCACCGTTTATGTTTGGGCGGTTATCGCAATGGGAAGTTATTATGGCAAAACCGATAAAATGTTAAAAGAATCCCTAAAAGGCGTTGGCTTAGATCTTGCCTTTGTAGAGGGAGTCGCCATGGCAGATAACTACATTTTGCTCTATAATCCCTGCTCGCAAGAAGAGTTAGAACGGCGCTCGGAGGCTAGCAAAGAAAAAATCGTTAAAATTGCCTCGAGAATTTGTGCAAGAGAGCGATTTATTGCAAAAACAACCTTTGTCGGCTGGCTCATTACTAAAGTTGCCTATCCGCTCTATATGGCTGGGCGAAAGACAAAGAAATTCTTTGCGACAAACGATTGTACAGGCTGCGGTTTGTGCGCTAAAATTTGTCCTGTGGATGCAATTGTCATGGAATCGGGGCGGCCTCTTTGGGTGAAAGAGCAATGTTCGTATTGTGTGGGGTGTATTCACAGGTGTCCAACGAAGGCAATCGAGTTTGGAAAGCAAACAAAAGGGCGAAATCGGATTGTAAACTCTGCTTTAAAAAATTGAAATAATATGCTATACTAACCCATGAAAAAATTACTTATTTTAACCGTAATGGTTTTTATCACTGCAATCTCTTTCGCTCTCGAGGTCATGACATACAATGTCTGGAATGGTTTTGAACGCGATGGAGGGAAGGAGTCAAAAGCCGCCTTTATCGAGTTTATGAATGAAAGCAATGTAGATGTTGCCGCATTACAGGAGCTAAATGGCTTTAATAATTTTAAGCTACGAAAGCTTGCAAAACAGTATGGCCATAAAAATGCTGTTATTTTAAAGAGTTTTGGTTATCCTGTTGGAATCACTTCAAAAGAGCCCATTAAGGTAATAAAAAAGCAGCTAACTGGTTTCTGGCATGGCTTTTTGCATGTTAAGACGGCTGGGGTTCATTTTGTTGTCATCCATCTATCGCCCTCTAGCTCAGAATATAGATTAGACGAAATGCAAAAACTCGTTGCTTACATTACAGATAATCAACTTATGCAAGAAAAACTTATCGTTCTAGGCGACTACAACAGTTATGTCGCTGCCGATAGTGAAATTTATGCGAGCCGTCCTGCCGTTATTTCTCGGGAATCTAACGATAATAAAGTGGACAATGGCTTAGACTATCGAGTCATCGAAGGCTTTGAAAAAGCGGGACTTGTCGATATCCAAACGAAGGTCAATCCAGCAGGGGCATCGGCATGGACCTTTCCTGGCTTTGAGCTTAGGAAAGCACATGAAGGCATAGAGCGAGGGGTACGAATCGATTACCAATTGGCAAATCCCGCAATGGCAGAAAAGGCGGTTAAGTGCGAAACGGTTCACAACGCGCTAACTCATAAAATATCGGACCACTATCCTGTGGTTGCAACCTACGAAGAATAAGAGGAGATCAAATGAAAAAAGAGACTGTGTTTGAAATCAAAGAGTTCTCAAAATCCTATGGAAAATTTTTGGCAGTAGATTCTATTAACATCAATGTACAAAAAGGCGAAATAGTAGGGTTTGTTGGAAAAAATGGTGCGGGGAAGAGCACCACTTTGCGTTGTATGATGAATTATCTTTTCCCCTCTTCGGGAGAAATTCTTTTTGGGGGTCTTGATTCTGTCAAAGATATCGTAAAAATCAAAGAATTTGTTGGATATATGCCAAGCGAGGCAAAATATCCCGGAAAACTAAAGGGATTAGAGCTTGTTCAATGGGCTATTCCTTTTGCAAAGATGAATATCGAAGAAGTTTTGTCACTTGCTAATTACTTTGAGCTCGATTTATCCAAAAAAGTGAATGAATATAGCCTTGGAAATCGCAAAAAACTCTCCATTGTGTTATTGCTAATGCGAAAAGCAAGTATTTTATTGCTTGACGAACCGACAAACGGCTTAGACCCTCTCATGCAAAAGAAATTTTTTGATAAAATTGCCGAGGCAAAGGAAAATGGCACCACCGTCTTTTTGTCTAGTCATAATTTGATGGAAGTTCAGCGCTATTGTGACAGAGTGGTTATTATTAAGGGTGGAAAAATTGTCGATGTTTTAGAAGGCGAGGCAATGACGCAGCTAGAGCAAAAATGGGTTTTCTACGAAACTCCAGAGGGAGAGTCGGTCTCTTTTCCAATAACTGGAAATTTGCAGGAGCTCTTACTCGAGCTCTCTAAGAAAGAACTTAAAAATCTCGAGATTAGGCCAAAAACGGTAGAAGAGAATTTTATGAATTATTATGAGGAGGATGCTGATGTCTAATATTTTTAGAATTTTTCAATATGATTTTAAAACGCAAAAGAAAAAGGTTTTTCTGTGGAGTGGTGCGATTTTTGGAATCTTGTTTTTTTACATGATTTTGCACCCAACCATTAAAGATATGGCTCAAGTGAAAGTCGACATGATGCCAAAAGAATTGCTTCAGTTATTTGGGATGACCGATTTTGCTGGGTTAGAAAACTACAACAACTACTTTGAAATGATATACAGTCTTGTGACTATTGTCCTCTCTGTTTTCTCTGTCACCTTTGCTGGTTCGCTTTTTAATAAAGAAGAAAAAGAGGGTACAATTGAATTTTTAGCTTCTATGCAAGTTAGCCGCTGCGAAATCTTTATTGCAAAACTTTTATTTGCTATTAGTGCACTTAAAGTAATTATCTTATCTGCCTTTACGGCAATCTTATTATCTGGCTTAATTATTGCGCAGGAAACATTAGATATCCCAAAATTTATTGGAACCTTCTTAATTTCTAGCTTCTCGCCATTTTTGTTTATGGGAATTGCTGTTGGGATTGCGGGTCTTTTTGGAAATATTTCTGCCGGATCAATTGGCGCGGGTGTGGTGATGGGAAGTTATTTTTTAGGATACATGGGCTCATTGCTAGAGGGGAAGGCCGACTTTTTAAAAGTAATTAGTCCATTAGAGCAATTTATGCCTTCTAAGGTTCTGCCTCTAGATATGGAGACGGGAATTAGCTTTGCTTGCTATTTTGCTCTATTTCTTATATCCCTAGTAGTAGGATTTCTAGGGTATAGAAAACGTGATTTTAAGATTTAATATTTAAAATGAGAAGCCCCGTCTTTTAGGCGGGGCTTTTTTTACTCATCGTTGTTTGATTTCTTTTTCTTAAAAAGATTTTCAATTGCTTCTAACAAGGGTTTAATTCTGTCTGGAAATTTTGTTAAACAAAATGCACCCAAGCCAAAACCTACTAAAAATGTTAAAATAAAACCTAAAAATTCCATACAAGCTCCTTACCTATATTATACTTCTCTTTTCCTTAAAAATAAAGATTGTTTTTAAAAAATATGATATAAAGAGTTATGAAAAAACTCTTTCTTATCCTTTTTTCGTTTATTTCTTTTATTAGTTGCAACCAAAAGCACGAAATTTCTGGCAACAAAATTGTTTTTGGCTCCTATTTTTCTATTTTGTTTGAATACAATGGCAAAAAAAGCGATGGAAATGAGTTGTTAGCCTCTATTTTTACCTCTGTAGACGAACTTTATAATGAAATCGATGTCGTTTCACAAGATAGTGCTATCAATAAGATTTTAGCAACCGAAATTCCGACCTTAGAGGGAGTTCGTGCTCAATTGTTTTTGTATTCCATGGACTTAGCGCAAAAATCTTTAGGAGCGATAGACCCAACGCTTGCTCCTTTGGTTAAACTTTGGGGAATTGGAATGGGCAGTGAAGGGGTTCCTTCATTATCCGAAATAGAAAGGGTCTTAAACTCGGTTGGCTACGAGAAAATTCGTTATCTGCATGAGGACGACAAAATTAAGATTACAAAAAAGCCCCAAAATATGGGATTAGATTTTGGCGCCTTTGGAAAGGGGCTTGCGGGGCAAATTGTCAAAGAAAAACTTCTTGCCGCTGGAGTAAGCAACGGGCTAATAAATGTGGGCGGAAATATAGTTACTATTGGGGAACACTGGAGCGGACGAAAATGGAAAGTGGGCGTACAAGATCCTACGAAAGGGCAAGGAGAATATTTTGGTGCCTTAGCTCTGTCGGGTCAGTCGGTTTCGACCTCTGGAAGTTATGAGCGATATTTTGAACAAGATGGGAAACGCTATCATCATATTTTAAGTGGAAAAACGGGCTATCCTGTAGAAACCAATTTACTCGGGGTGACAGTAATAAGCGACAATGCCCTAGAAGCCGATGCCTTTTCGACGCTTCTTTTTGCACTCCCTAAAGAAAGGGCTTGGGAATGGGTCTTAGATACAGATAATAATTGTGATGCCATTTTTTGTTACAGCGATGGCTCGTTTTGGGCAACGCAGGATGCTATTAAAATATTTACTCCTAAAGAAGAGGGCTTAGAGGTTCGGTTAATCGAGCGGGGATGGGACGAGAGTCGATTCTAGTTTGATGGCGGCGCGGGTTAAGTCGGTGACTGCCGCTTTTAACTCTTCGTCTAAGTGTGCCGGGTATTGCAGGTCGATTGTAATTTTTTCGCCAAACTCTTCGTTTAGGCGGCAGTACTCTGGACTAGAAATGAGCTGTAAAAAAGGTTTGTATAGGGAATAATCTAGAACAAGGGTGGTGCGTCTAAGGGCTTCAATTTCTTGAAAAAGGGTTGCGGCAATCACTCCTTTTGCCGCCTGTGCGTAGGCTCGAACGAGACCTCCGGTGCCAAGTTTAATTCCTCCAAAATAACGGATGGTGGTAATAAGGGCACCGGTGATTTTATTTCCTTTTAGGGCCTCTAATGTAGGGTTGCCCGAGGTTCCAGAGGGCTCTCCGTCGTCGCTGCGTCCCGATATTTCCCCTTCCTTGCCCGTTATAAAGGCAGAAACGACGTGATTTGCCTGAGGGTGCATTCGTTTTAATTCTTTTATAATCGGCTTGACCTCTTCTGGCTGTTTGACAAAGTGGATTTGGGAGATGAATTTAGATTTTTCGATTTCTATTTCGTAATAGCCGTCGGATATGGGATATTTCATTTGGATAAAAGAACAATTGCACTCGCTTCGATGGCATTCCCTTCGCCAACGGAATCGCATTTCTCTGCTGTCTTTGCTTTGACCGAAATTTGGCTTATCGAAACCATAAGGAGCTTAGAAAGATTTTCTCGGATTGAGTTGATGTGTGTGGCGAGTTTTGGGCTTTCTAGGATGATGGTTGTATCGATATTATTGATGGTGTAGTCTTCTTTTTGGATAAGATTTAGGGTTTGTGCAAGTAATTTTTCGCTATTGATATCTTTATACTTAGGGTCGGAGGGAGGAAAGTGAGAACCGATATCCCCAAGAGCAAGGGAGCCTAAAAGAGAATCGATAATCGCATGAATGAGGACATCGCCATCGGAATGAGCAACAGAACCTTTTTCGGATGGAATAAGGACCCCTCCTAATACTAGGGGGAGTCCTTCTTTAAGTTGGTGTCTATCCCAACCGTGTCCAATTCTAAAAAAAGAAAAATCTTTATTCATCTGTCTCTTCGTCTTGATCTTCGTCGCTGTCATCTGGCAAAGCTTCGACAATGTCGTCTTCTAAGCTAGCAACAACCTTTTTAGTTGAAATGTTTAGTTTTTCGCAATTTTCTTCTAAGTAAAAATTGACAATGCTTTCGATTTCTGACGTGGGTTGCTCTAGTGCTTGTGAGAGTTCGTCAAAAAGGAGTCTCTTAACGGTATCGAATAATTTTCGTTCCATGACAGGAAGTTCTTTTTGTTTGCTACGAGTATAAAGGAAAGAAACAACAGCCGCTACATCGTCTACACTACCGCTTTTTGCAAGATCCATATTGATTTGATATCGTGTTTTCCAGTCTGTAGAGTCGGTAAAAGGGATAGGGCTTTTAAGTTTTTCGATGGTAGCTTGTGCAACTTTTTTAGAAACGATAGGACGGATACCAAGGTCTTCTATTTTTGTACAAGGACACATTATTTTCATGTCTGCCATGCCTGGTAGAATGATAATAAAATAGGGTGTTAACTCGTCGTTAAACATTTTTTCTTCGATTTTTTCGATGTAGCCAACACCTTGCATTGGGTAAACAATATATTGCCCAATTTTATATTTATTGTTGTTATTTTTTGATTTTTCCATAATAATATTATACAGTGATTAGAGATAATAGTCAAATCAGTTGGAGGCAAAATGGCAAGAATAAGCGGAGTTTTAATGCACCCTACCTCACTTCCTGGTAAATATGGGATAGGTTCTTTGGGTAAAGGTGCAAAGGATTTTATCGACTTTTTGGAAAAATCTGGACAAAAATTGTGGCAAATATTACCCTTAGGCCCTGTGGGTTATGGAGAATCTCCTTATTCGGCCTATTCTTCATTTGCGGGAAACCCCCTTATGATCGACATCGATCTATTAGTCGAAGATGGATATTTAGAAGAGGGCGACCTATTGCCTTTGCCTGAATTTAACGAATATCTAGTCGATTTCACTCTTGTACGAGAATGGAAAACTCCTCTACTCATACAGGCAGCAAGCAATTTTTTAGCTACATCAAAAAAAGATAAAGATTACACTTCGTTTAAAGAAGAGGAAGCCTATTGGCTAAAGGATTTTGCCACTTTTATGGCAGTCAAAGAGTATTTTGAAAACTTGCCAGAGTCTAAACTAAAAAAAGATGCATATAAAAGCACAAGCTGGAATGCGGTCTGGGATCCCGATATTCGTCAATATGAAGCAAGCGCAGTAGCAAAATGGCAAAAAAAATTATCAAAAGAGATAGCCATAAACGAAGCCATTCAATATTTTTTCTTTAAGCAATGGAAAGCAATTAAATTATATGCAAACAATAAAGGGATTAAACTTATTGGCGACATCCCTATTTTTGTTGCTCCCGATAGTGCAGACGTCTGGGCAAAACATGATGCTTTTTTAGTCGACAAAGATTGTGCCATGAAAAAAGTAGCAGGCGTTCCACCCGATTACTTCTCTCCAGAAGGTCAACGGTGGGGCAACCCTCTTTATAACTGGAAATACATGAAAGAAAACGGTTTCCAGTGGTGGATTCAGCGAATCGAATCGATGCTAAAATCGGTTGACATTGCACGTATTGACCACTTCCGAGGCTTTCAGGCCTATTGGGAAATCGATGCAAAAGAGGAAACGGCCATTAATGGGAAGTGGGTCAAAGCGGCTGGTGAACAACTTTTTAAAGCAATCGAGGCAAAATTAGGTAAACTCCCAATTATTGCAGAAGATTTAGGGCATATTACACCCGAAGTGCATGCTTTGCGTAAAAAACTTGCCTTTCCTGGAATGAAAATATTGCAATTTGCCTTCGAATTCAACGAAAAAGGCCAATTTAATGCAGAAAATGGCTATTTGCCTCATAATTGCGAAGAAGAATCGGTTATTTACACGGGAACGCACGATAACGACACGACATTAGGTTGGTATTATAATCTTCCAGAGAGTACACGGGACTTAGTTCGAAATTATTTAGGTCGAGATGGCTCGGATATCGTTTGGGATATGATTCGTGTGGCATTAGCTAGCGCTTCACGGATGGCTATTTTCCCAATGCAAGATTTACTTTGTTATGGCTCCGATACTAGAATGAATGTTCCGTCTACTGTGGGTGGGGTCAATTGGGGTTGGCGATTAGGGCCTGGAAATTATTCTGATGGCTTGGCTAATCGCTTAAATATGCTGACAAAAATGTATGGGCGTTAAATGGGCGAGATCTTAGCGTTTGAAAAAGTAAAATTGATAGTGGGAGTTCTTTATTCCTCGGATTCTCTTTTTAATGAAGCATTGGCAGACTTAATTCAAGAATTTGGTGAGACCGATTTAATTAGCGAAGCAATGAATTTCGAATTTACCCAGTACTATAATGACGAAATTGGCGATACCATCTATAAACGAATTATCTCTTTTAAGAGTTTAATTTGCCCAACAGAATTATCAACCATCAAAATATCAACAAACCAAATGGAAGAACGCTGGCAAACAACCGACAAGCGTCCTATCAATCTAGATCCTGGAATCTTAGACCTCTCCCATCTTGTTTTGGCGACAACTAAAAATCGGGGGCATCGAATTGCCTTGGAGAAGGGAATCTATGGGGAATTGACACTGCTCTATATGAATGGAGGCTTTGTCGGACAACCTTGGACTTATGCCGATTTTAATACCGATGATTATAAAGCTGTACTTATCAAAGTACGGGATTTATATAGAAAACAAAGAAAGGAGTTTTTATGAAAAATGAAGAAGTTGCTTTAAAGCAATCGCGCAATGCTACATTAGATTTAATTCGAACGGTAGCCTGTTTTTTGGTAGTCTATGCACACTGTACAGACCCATTTGTATTCGTTGGAGAAAAAGTGTCGGAAGTGGCCTACTTTGCCGTGACCTTTTATCGTCCCTGTGTTCCTTTTTTCGTAATGCTCTCGGGTGCACTTTTGTTGCCATTAAAAGGAAATCCTGTTGATTTCTTTAAAAGAAGATTTTCTCGAATTTTAATTCCATTTTTAATTTGGTCCATTTTTTATGCCTTTATCCCCGTTCCTGGTGCAGCTGGCGAAATTTTAGCAAGCGATCCAACAAATTTGTTAGGGGAATGGGTTAAAAATCCCGTCCTTTATAATCTACTGATGATTCCATTTAACTTTACAAAAAGTAATGTTCCATTTTGGTTTATCTTTCCATTGCTAGGGCTTTATATGCTTGTGCCTATTCTCTCCCCATGGATTGAAAAAACGACCCGAAAGGGTATCTCTTGGGTTCTTGGAATCTGGGTTGTCACTACATTTATGGGTTATTTACAATGGTTTGTCTTTCCTGAAATTCACGGTCAATGTGATTGGAATGAATTTCCAATGTTGCACTATTTCTCGGGATATTTAGGCTATTTCTTGTTAGGGTATTTTTTAGTTAAATACAATACTTTATCAATGAAGAAGACTTTACTCATTGCGGTTCCAATGTATATTGTTGGTTTCGTTTTAACGCTACTTGGCTTCTATTGGTCTACAAAACAATATGCGGTTACGGGTTCTGGAAAAGTCCTAGAGTTGTTTATCAACAATGTCACTCCAAATGTCCTAATGATGTCGGCTTCCTTTTTTATGGTGCTACAAAAAATCAATCCAACAGGTTGGTTTAAAAGGTTTGTCACTTGGATTTCTAGCTTAAGCTATGGGATTTTCTTAATGCATTACATTGTGGTTCTATGGGGAATGTCTTTTGTCTTTACATGGCTAGAAGGTTTAACTTTAACGGCTTCTCAAGCTGTATGGGTTCCTTTTATTGTCCATCCTCTCTCTGCAATTGTTATGTTTGGAATAACCACCTTTTTAACTTGGATTTTATCTAAATTGCCATTAAGAAAATGGACAATTGGATAAAAAAAAGTAAAATTTCTTAGGCAAAAATGCATATTCTGTTTATATATAGGTATGAAGTTTTTGCTTTTAATTGGGGTTGCACTGGTTAACCTTATCTGTTGTTCGGGCGTGGAAACCAAAGTATCGGTTGTCTTAGAGGGAATTCAAAGAAGTGAAAAATCTCCTATTTCGCCGGAAAGTTGGATTCCTCCATACATAGAACTCACGGGTAAGGCGGTGCAACCCTTTTATTTTGAAAATATATCTACGGGGAGTTCTGTGGGTGCTGTTTTTCCCTGGGATTTAGAATGGATAGAGGAGAAATGGGTTTTAAAAGTTTCGCCTGTGGGTGGGTGGATTGCGAGGCAGCTTCTTTCCTGCCAAGAGGTGTGCGATTTTTCAAATTTGAATTATCTTTTCCTTAAATCTAAAATAGCAAAGAAGCGGCCCGAGCTGCCTTTTTTTTCTACGGAGACGCTAGACAGTGAACGGTTTAGACGAGATCTTGTTGCACAAAGAATTAATTCGTTTTCGATTCGGAGTTTTCCTACGGTAGAATTTGCAAGCGCAGATGTATGGGGGTGGTTATCGACGGAAATGAAGGAGTTTGATGTAAAGCTTGATTTTAACTTGATTGAGTGGAAGCCGTCGGATTTAGGGAGTGGGTTCGTGCTTTGTGGTGGAAGTCATTCCTTGGAAACAATTATTTTTCCTCTGGGATTATGGAGCTTTTACGCGGAAAAAGAGTCGCTTCAGATGAAACTATACATCCCCTCAAATAAATTTGAGGAGATGGAAGTTTTATTTTGGCGAGATTAGTTTTTTCTAGTTTGCTACAATATTTACAAGTTTGCCTGGAACGGCAATCACTTTTCGGATTGTCTTTCCGCTAATATGAACTTGCACATTTTCGTCTGCCATGGCAGCTTTTTCTAACTCTTCTTTTGATGTTTCTCGTGGTAACTCTGCTTTTCCCCGATTTTTTCCATTGACTTGAAAAATAATGGTGACAGTGTTGTCGATGGTAAGGGCTTCATTCCATGTTGGGTATGGTGCAATCGAAACAAACCCTTCTCCGCCAATTTCTTGCCAGAGTTCTTCGGCAAGGTGTGGAGCATAAGGAGCTAAAATCTTAATAAAATTTTCCCATGCAACCGATGGCATCGTTTCGCCACGTGAAAATTCATTGACGAAAATCATCATTTGGGAGATGGCAACGTTAAATTCTAAGTTTTTAGTGTCGTTTGCCACTTTTTTGATAGTTTTATGGAGCAGTTTGTCTTGTTCTAGGGTGCAAGGATCGTTGCTTCTTGGTTTTTGAGAAAGACGAACGACTTTTTCTAGGAAACGGTGCACTCCAATTAAGCCATTGGTTTGCCAGGGTTTTGAAACTTGGATAGGTCCCATGAACATTTCGTAAAGTCGCATGGAATCGGCACCGTAGCTTTCGATAATTTCGTCTGGATTAATGACATTCTTAAGCGACTTGCTCATTTTAGCAATAACGCGTTCTAGGGGTTCGCCCGTTTCGATATCGACAAATTGATCGGGAGCCACCTCTTTGACCATGTCGGTTGGGACTAGGAGTTTATTTTTCCGTTGGAAAGCAAAGGAGGTGATCATTCCTTGGTTGACAAGGCGTTTAAAGGGTTCTTTGTCTTTTACTAGGCCAAGGTCAAAGAGCACTTTGTGCCAGAATCGGGCATAGAGTAGATGCAATACGGCGTGTTCGGCGCCCCCCATATACAAGTCTACTGGCATCCAATAATCTTCGATTTCTTTAGAGAAGAATTGGCTGGTGTTGTTGGGGTCTAGGTAACGTAAATAGTACCAGCAACTACCTGCCCATTGGGGCATCGTGTTGGTTTCTCGTTTTGCGGGTTGGTTACAACACGGACAAGTGGTGTTGACCCAGTCTAGGTTTTTAGCAAGGGGAGATTCGCCGTTGTCGGAGGGTTTGAAATCGTCCATTTCGGGTAGAGTTAATGGGAGTTCTTCTTCTGGAACGGGAACAATCCCGCAAGAAGGGCAGTGAACCAAAGGAATAGGCTCCCCCCAGTATCGTTGGCGGCTAAAAATCCAGTCGCGCAATTTATAATTGATTGATTTTTTTCCAATTCCTTTTTCTTCTAGCCAGGAGATCATGGAATCAATCGCTTCTTGTTTTCCTAATCCATCTAAAAATTGGCTATTGATATGAATCCCATCTTCTGTCCATGCTGCCTGGGAAATATCGCCGCCTTCTAGTACTTGGATAATTTCTAATCCAAATTCTTTAGCAAATTCGTAGTCCCGATCGTCGTGGGCAGGAACGGCCATAATGGCACCCGTTCCATAGGAAATAAGAATATAATCGGAAATCCAAACAGGAATTTGCTTGCCATTAACTGGATTGATGGCATACGCACCCGTAAAAACACCCGTTTTTTCTTTAGACAACTCGGTACGCTCTAGATCCGATTTTTTTGCAGCTTTCTCGATGTATTCGTTGACAGCCGTTTTTTGTTCGGCTGTTGTAATTTTTTGAACAAGGGGGTGTTCGGGAGCCACAACCATATAGGTTGCCCCAAACAAGGTATCTGGACGTGTTGTAAAGACTTCTAAGTTGCCATAATCTTTTTCGAGCTTAAAGACAACATTTGCCCCGACGCTTTTCCCAATCCAGTTCTTTTGCATTGCTTTAACCGCGTCGGGCCAATCGAGTTCGTTTAATCCGTCTAGGAGTTGTTCTGAATATTCTGTGATTTTAAGAATCCATTGTCGAATATTTCGCCGAGTCACAGGTGTGGAGCAGCGTTCACAGGCGTTTTCCTTTACCTCTTCATTTGCAAGCCCTGTTAAACAAGAAGGGCACCAGTTAATAGGGGTCATCGATTCATAGGCGAGACCTTTTTTATAAAGTTGCAAGAAAATCCATTGTGTCCATTGGTAGTAACTAGATTCGTGGGTGGAAATTTGTCTGTCCCAATCGTAGCAAAAGCCAAGAGACTTAATTTGGCGAGTAAAATTTTCTATGTTTTTAGTCGTAGTGATTTCGGGGTGTGTACCTGTTTTAATGGCATAGTTTTCTGCAGGAAGACCAAAAGAGTCGTATCCCATTGGGTGAAGGACATTATAGCCATTCATTTTAAGGTAACGGCAATAGATATCTGTTGCCGTATAACCTTCTGGGTGTCCAACATGAAGCCCTGCTCCACTTGGGTAGGGGAACATATCTAATACGTAAGCACGTTTTTCTTTTGGAACAGAAGGATCTTCGGTTACTTTAAAAACCTTAGAGGCTTCCCATTTGTCTTGCCATTTTTTTTCTATCTCATTAAAATTGTAATTATCCATATAACGATAATAATAAAATGTGCTTTATTAATCAATCTCTCATTTCTTCTAACTAATGTTAAAATAAAATAGACTAAATCTTAATAAATGGTTATAATAACAAAAAGGAGGCCAATATGGCAAAAAGAAGAGTATTTGATTTGATGTTATTACTTCAAATTAGTGTAGGAATTTTTTTCTTAGTTTCTGGAATTTTAGGTATTCTAGATTATAATTCAACAGAAAATTCAATACGAGAATTTTTCGGTGGCAATGCAATTTTTTCTTTAATTGTTGGAATTTTAATGATTCTTGCTGGGATTGCGATTATTGCAGTTTTGTTTTTACCTGTAAAATCAAAAAATGTTCATTTAGCACTTTGGACAGTTCTTATTTTATGGTTTGTAACAATTCTCTTTAACGATATTCTTGGTGTCAATTTTAGCAAAATGAATCCTTTCGATAAAAAAACTGACCTAGGACTTGAAAATGCTTTTATTGCATTATTTACTTGGTTACGAAATCTTTCTGTTGATTGTCTTGTTCTTGCAAGCATTTTTATCGTTAAAAAACGAGGTTCCGTTTAATAGAATCATTTATTTTATATAGCTTATCTTATAAATTGACGAAAGGGCAAATATAGTATTCACAGAATCCTGTATATTGCCCTTTCTGTTTATATTGGGGGTGAAATTCATTTTGACTTCGAGGTTTTCGTAGAATAACTTGAGCTCTAGGTCTAAATTAAATCGAGAGACAAGATCTTCTTTTGGATGGGGAAGTGATAAATCAATTTTTTCTTCGGTAATAATGGAAAACCCCGTGCTAAAATGAGCGATGCGAGGCTTTCGGTAGTGAAGTCCAAAGCGAATATTTGTTTTATTTGTCATTCGCTGTTCTGTAAAATCCTCATAGCCCGAATATTGCGAAACATCCCCGCTAAAGTAGATATTTGTAGAATAATCTCTTTTTTTAGGGAGTAGGAAATCGAGCAAGTCAATTTGCACAATGTAGGTAAGTTGATTATGAAGGATATAGTTTCCGCTAGAAAATGAGCTTGGGGTAAAAATTGGGGCTACACTTCCATCGAGTCTAACTTTTAAGCGAATATCTTTAAATTCAAAATAGAGAGTGGGCTGAATCGAAAGACCATCAAACAAAATCGCTTCTAAATTGGAATCTGCGATACTGCGAGGCGACATTTTTAATATGGCAGAAAAAAGGAGTTGGTTCTCTTGTTCATATTTGATACCTGTTTGCAAGATATTTGTCTCTTGGGAAAGAATTAAATCAAAATTGTTATTTGGATACAAATTGAGAGAACCTTCATTTGCAGTGGCAGTACTAGAGAAAAAAAGCATCTGATTTAATTTGGCTAACGGATTGGGAGTCTCTCCCCATGATAGGAGCGAAGAGCTAAAAAAAAGGAATAAAATAATAGATTTCGTTTTGCTCAACATCTTTTACTTGCTTGCGGGTTAATTAAATAATTCACTAAAGAAATTTTTAGGATGAATATCCTTATTGAGCAACCGATAGACTGTCGTTATAATTGGAAGTTCAAGTTGCTTTTCTGTGACAAACTTTATGGCTGAGGAGACAGCAAAAACTCCTTCAGGGAGATAGCCAATTTCGGAAATTCTCTCTTTCAGGTCTTCGATATTTTTAAAATTTTGTAACGTTTTATCTTTAATAATTTCTTTACCAAAACGTCTATTTCGTCCATATTTACTTTTACAAGTTACATCTAAGTCGCCCACTCCAGCAAGAGAGGTAAAAGTCGAAGGATGGGACGAACCCATTGCAATTCCTAACGTCATTATTTCGTTTAAACCTGCCGCGAAGAGAAAGGATTCGGTATTGTCGCCGAATTTATCGTTAAATTCAATCATGGCATCTAGGAGACCATAGGCAATAGCAACGACATTTTTTATAGCAGCACAAATTTGCACGCCCTCGATGTCGGGGGAGGTAAAAATTTTTAAAGTTTCACTTGTCAGAATTTCTTTGAATGCTTGCGCATTTTCTTCTGATTTAGAAGCACTAATTAGGCCTGTGATTTTCCCGCGTGCAACTTCTTCGGCGTGGCTTGGTCCAGAGATGTAAACCAGATGGTCCTTGTAAATTCCAGGAAGTATATTTTCTACCGCTTGAGTTAGCAAGAGTGGGATTGGGTTTTTTTCATTGTCAATGAACCCTTTTGTGATAATTCCAATAACAGGTTTTCCCTCTTGGATATCTGAAGATAAAATAAGTTGTTTAACAAGTGGCAACAAAAATTTTGAAGGAGTGGCAAGGATAAGAAAATCTTTGTCTTTGATAACATCTTGCAAATCGTTTGTAGCAACAATATTTTGATGGAGCTTTACACCAAAAAGGAATTGGCTATTTGATTGTTCGTTATTAATTTCCGTGACGACTTCGGGAATAAAATCCCACATACATACTGAATGACCATTTTGAGCAAGGGCTTGCCCGATTGCAGTGCCCCAAGCTCCTGCGCTAATAATTCCGATTCTTTTCATAGCCTATTGTTGCAAAGATTTATAAAGTGGTCAAGTGTTTTTTGATTGTTTTTGTAAGGTTGATGATATCTTCGTTTTCGTGAGAGAGAGTAATCCCTATTCGAATAAGTGCTTTTCCATGTGCAACGGTTGGATATCGAACTGCGCCAACTAGATATCCCTCTTTTTTAAGCTTTTCTGCTAATTTAAGGCATTTTTCTTCATTTCCAATGGGTATGGAAATAATATGGTGAGAGCCCTGGATGGGGATTTCTTCGAATCGGAAAGATTGATGTGCTAATATGGTCTTTCTTCCTAATAAATCTCGCAAAGCATCAAGCCTTTCCATATGGGTAAAGAGTTTTGATAGATAAGGGGCTTCAAACGGAGGTGCAGCGGTTGTGTAAATAAGGGGAGAGCAGAAGTTATAGAAATATTCCTTGAGTTTGTTGCTCATGCACAAAAAAGCTCCTGCATAACCAAAGGCTTTGCCTAAAGTGCATACGAGAATATCGGGTTTAAATTTATGTTGGGCAGATAAACCTTTGCCGTTAGGGCCTAGAGCGCCTGCGGAATGGGCTTCATCAACAATTGTGATTAAGTCGTATTCTTTTGCAATTTTCTTTATTTCTGCAAAAGATGGAGTGTCGCCGCTCATGCTGTAACAGGACTCTATCAGAAGTCCGCGCAAAGAGCCGGCAGGGCTCTCTGTTGTTTCGAGTCGTTTTTTTAAATGTTCGGTGTCGTTGTGGTTGAAACCATACATTTTTGCACCCGAAAGTTGAATTCCTTTTGCCATGCTTGCATGAATTTCTTTGTCGTAAAAAATGCAATCGCCCTTCTTAAAAAGGGTAGAGATAACAGCAAGGTTTGCAATATAGCCAGATGGGAAATGAATGGAGGTCTCGTAGTCAAAAAAAGAGGCCACTTGATTTTCGGTCTCTAAAAGGGATTGCTCATTGGCGGCAATGAGACGAGAGGAAGTACCTCCAATGGCACATTGTTTAACCGATTCTTCTAACTCACTGCGTAGCGTTTTACATTGAGCTAAACCAAGGTAATCATTCGATGAAAAATTAATATAGGATTGACCATCGATATAAATTCGGGAGCCTTCCTTTTTCTCTATGGTGTTAGGTTTGCGCAATAACTTAGCCTCTTTTTGGGCGAGGAGTTCGCTTTTAATTCGTTCTAATAATAGTTTTTTGCTCATGAAAGTTGCACCTTGTATTTGGCCGTTTGGGAGGTTGATGAGAGAAGGTCGAGCGTTAAGTTTGGCTTTTGTTCCTTTCCCTCTGATAGAAGTTGATGGTAGCGATTGATCGCTTGGGGTTGTATTTTTTCTTGTAAAAAATTGTCATTCCAGGGAGTGCTGCCTATAGTAAAAATCCCAGAGATAACCTCTTGTGAAAAGTGAAGCTCGGCAATGGAGGCAAGAAAGGTGTGGGCAGAGAAGTTTAGCTTTTGCTTAAAATGGTAGGAGGCTGCTTGAGCCATTGCCTCTATCTGTTCCATTTTAGAACCCTTGTTGTCATTTAATTCAAAGGAGGTTGTAGCAAGCAATTGTTTTTCTGTAAGCGAGGCAATTCCTTTTAGTTTTGAGATTGAAGATAAATTTGAATGAATGGCAAGTGTTTCCATGAGAAAAGTATGACATAAGAAACGCCTTTCGTCTATACAGATTGAATGACTAAAACGGCGTTTTGACCACCAAAACCAAAGTTTTGCAGTAAAACATTTTGAGGGTTCATACTTCCCCGATTTAATCGGGTTAGGCGTTCTAATTCTAAGGCTAACTCAATTGCGCCAGCCGCCGCCGCAAAGTGTCCTACCTTTTGTTTGTGGGTTGCAAGAAAGGCGGCGTCGGGATTTTTAGAGGTGAGCTCGGTTGAAATGGAGTCGATTGGGAAGTTAAAAATGGAACTAAGGAGTTTTGATTCCATTTCGTCGTTGAGGGGGGTTCCAGTCCCGTGGCATGAAATTCGGGTAATCTGGCTTGGTTCTAGTTTCGCGCACTGGAGCGCTTTTTTAATGGCGACCGTCTGTGTTTCTCCACTTGGATTTGGGGCGGTCATCGAATGGGCATCGCTAGAGGCACCAAATCCAATGATTTCGCATAGCGGGGTTGCTCCTCGGGAGTGCATCGATACTTCGGACTCAAGAAGGAAAAAGGCGCCGCCCTCTCCTGGGATAAATCCCCTTGGATTCTGGCAAAGGGGGGCATATGGGGTGTCGCGGGGGGGCATATAAAGAGCTCCAGCACGCTCGTACCCATTTAAAGCATTAGGATGGAGTCTTGAATCTCCTGCCCCCACAAAGGCATGGTTGGCATCTCCCGATTGTACTAGTCGATATCCCATCCCAATCGCTTGCAATCCAGAGGCACAGGCAGTGGACAAGGTTAGACTTTCGCCTTGGATTCCATGAGTTAGGGAAATATAGGAGGAAAGGGTGTTAGGTAGATGTTTTAAAAGCCAAAGGGCTTGGCGTTCATTAGGCTCTTGGGCTTCGGTTTCTAGGTAGGGACCTGTACCGACGACTAATGCCGCATTTTGTTGCTCGTCTTGGGTCAAGTTTGCTTTTAGGATGCACTGATGGGCCGCCGCCGCACCGAATTTGGCGGCGCGTGAGAGATAGCGGCGGTTTTTGTTTTTTGGAAGAAGAGAGTCTAAGTCGAGCGAGGTTAGCGCAAAGGGGGAAAAGGATTTTTCCTGAGGAGGCTCTGGATAATGGAGATGGCTAATTGCATGGTAGGCTGTTATAAAAACGCGCATCGATTATACCTGAGTGAAAAACTGGGAGGGAGAAAGGCGATTTAACGCCGAAGGTTCTTCGTTGGGGTAGCCTAATGCAAGAAAAATGAGGCGTCCATTATCCCCCGGTTCTTCTGGAAGAAAATGTAGGGGTGCCCCATATTGGCAACCACGGATCCCAAGTTCTTCCGCTTTTAGGATAATATTTTGGAGAGAGGCGCCAATGGAAAGAACTTGGTTGGTGATGCTAGTTGTGGGAATTCCTTGAATCTCCCAGAGAGTGGGAGCCATTAGCATCGGAGTTGAGTAGCGGTAATAAAATTTATATCGTTTTTGAAGTTGAGGGTCATCGGTAGAGGCTAAGGCTTTGTTTAAGCCCTCTTCGAGTTGGTGTTTAAGTTTTTCGCGGCTTTCTTTGCTTTCGTGGGAAACAATTCGTAGTGGCTGGCTAAAGGTGGGAGAGGGGACATGGATGGCAAGCGTTAAAAGTTGGTCGATAACCTCTTGTGAAATAGGCGTTTCTTTCCATTTTCGTACAGACCGCCTAGATAAAATGAGTTGGTCTAAAAGGCTCATGGCTTCTCCTTGGTAAAAATAATATATGCTAATAGGTCCTCAATTTTTAGGACGGGACCTTTTTCTAAATCATTTTGGATTTCGGAAATCCGAGTAGCACTTAAATGAGGATAAACAGAAAGAAGTGGGGTCTTTGAGGCGATATGCGTTCGCAATTGGGTTAAAAAGAGGGTCGGGTCATCGACCTGAATTGCAAATTCGCTAGAAATTTCTATGGCAATTTCTAGTAGGTCAATCGATTCGACTCCTAATTCGCGAATGACATAACTTTCTGGTTGAATTCGGGTGGGGGCGATGTCCATAATTTCCGAAATAATCTTTTGAACAATAGATAATTCCTTTTGCATGATTGCTCCTTATTGGGTGGCTTTGTTGATGGTAAGGCCGCCATCTAGGGTGAGAATGGCTGCATTGATTGACGAGGCTTGGTCGCTGCATAAATAAAGGATATTTGCAGCGACTTCTTCTGGGGTGAGTACTCTCTGTGTTGGGATAGATTTAAGTGGTAAGGGGTTTTCTGCTAGAAAAGATTTTGCTCTACCCGCATCGATGTAGCCGGCGCGTAAAATGGCGGTAGTGATTCCTTTTGCAGCTAATTCGATTCCCACGGCTTGGTAGAGTTTCTCGCAGGCCGATTTTGAGCTTGCGTAAAAACCTTGTCCCGCGTTAAGGCGTGTTGTAGCTGTAGAGGAGAGGTAGATAAGGCGTCCACTTTTTTTAGGAAGCATTGCGCGGGTGGCAAGCTTTAATAGCGTTGCCTTGGCAACGACGTTTTGTTGGAAATAATTGGCTATGGTTTCTGGGTCGTGGCTTGCAACTAGCGATTGCTCGTGAGAATGAGCTAAGTCTACAACATAGTCGATTTTCGCTAAAGGGAGGGAATCAAATGTTTTGGCGTTTGCAAGGTCAAAGGGGAAGAGGTTGGCTTTTTCGGAAAAATCATCAACAAAGCGCATAGCAAGATAGGGTGTCAGACCTTCTTCTTGCGCGAGAGAAGCTAGCTGTTGCCCGATTTCGCACGAGGCACCAAGGATAAGAATGTTTTTTCCAGAGAAAGTTAATAGACTCATGCGTTATTTTAGCATAAAAAAAGCGTTTAGGGTAGGAAATAGGATGTGGCTTTTTTAAAAATTCCTGTGCAGTAGGCGAGTGCCATTCCAAAATTAGAAAGGGGAATTTTTGCCTCTTGGATAGCAAGGAGGCGGGTTTTAAGTTGTCGCGGAGTCACCATGCAACCGCCACACTGGATAACTAAAGAAAAGCGAGAAAGATCTTCTGGGAGAGGATCGAGCCCTGAAACAAATTCGAAGTTTAGCTTTTTACCTGTTGTTTTTTGCAATAGATTAGGTATTTTCACCCGTCCGATGTCGTTGCAGGTAATATGATGGCTGCAAGATTCGAGAATTAAAACGGTATCGTCGTTTTGGAGTTCGCCGATTTTTGGGGTGCCTAGCAGGTAGTCGGAAAAAGGGCCTTGATGGCGAGCGAGCAAAATACTAAAGCTAGTTAAGTTCCAATGGGCGGGGATTTGTTTGTTGACCTCATGGAAGGCTTGGCTGTCGGTAATGACTAAGTGGGGTTCTGGAAAGCCAGCTTGCATCCACGCCCCGAGTTCGGTCTCCTGGATAACAGAAACAAAGGCGTTGTTGTCTAGGATATCACGGATGGTTTGAACTTGGGGTAAGATAAGTCGCCCTTCGGGGGCTGATTCGTCAATTGGGGTGATAAGGAGTATGTGATCATTTTGTGTGATGGAATCGGCTAGAAGAGATTTCTTTTGGAATGGGTTTTCGGGGAGTGATTTTTTTATGAGAGAGACGAGGGTTGCTTGAGCTTCCTGAGTGTCGGAGGGGATTAGGTTGATGTTGTAGGCCTCTGGGTTTGAGTTGGGGAGCAGAACTTCGTCGTTGAATTGGTTGTGTAGAAGAATATAGGGGAGTTCAATTTTGTTAAAGAGATCGACAAGCCGCTGTTCGGGTTGGTTCCAGGTGTTATGCGAAAAAAGAAGTATGGCTAAGTCCATTTTGGCAATCTCATTTTCGCTTTTTGCACTTCGTTTTTCTCCTAGCTCCGTATTGTCGTTTAATCCAGCGGTGTCTATGAGGACAACAGGGCCAACTTCTGGGAGTTCGATGGTTTTCCTAATAGGGTCGGTGGTGGTTCCAGGGAGGGGCGAAATAATAGATGTCTCTTGTCCTGTTAAGAGATTCATTAAGGTACTCTTCCCTGTGTTGGTTCTTCCAAAAAAGCCGATATGTAACCGTTGTTGTGTTGCTGTTTTGCTCATGGCTCTACCTCCTCTATGTATAGGGGAAAGATTAGTTTAATTGTGGTTCCCCCATTTGGCGTATCTAATAATTTGACCTCAGAACCATGCAGGTCAATAATTTTTCTTGCAATGGCAAGGCCAAGGCCCGAACCCCCTGTATTTCGGGTTCTGGCTTCATCAATTCGGTAAAATCTTTCAAAAACGTTACTTTTCTCTTCGTCTGGTATTCCATAGCCGTGATCGACAATAAAAAGAGTGAGAAAATTTTCATCTTTCGTAAGAGAATACCCGATGTTCGAATTATCGGGGCTGTATTTTACCCCATTTTCCGTGAAAATTCGAAGTAAACTTTTAATGAGCCATTGGTCGCAAAGGATTTCATAGGGAGCTTTTTCATCTGTATAGAGATTGAATTCACGTGTCGGATAAAGAATTTTGTTTTCTTTTAATGATTCGGTTACTAGCGTTAAAATATCTACTTTTTGGACTTTAAGATCGGTGAGCTGTGAGTCAATTCGCGTCAATAGTAATAAATCTTCTAATAAAACTTGTATCGATTCGACCTCATTATTGATGGCTAATGCGGATTCTTTTAAGATCTTTGGATCT
>CAYJGX010000002.1:0-13120 GCA_964369795.1 uncultured Spirochaetaceae bacterium | reverse complement strand
GTACCCCATCGGGTTAAAAGTTGGGCATAGCCTTTAATGATAGCAATAGGCGTTCTTAATTCATGCGACGCATTTGAAATAAATTTCTTTTGAGAAGAGGCAGAGACTTGAATTCTATCAATCATTTGGTTAAGCGTTTTAGCAAGAACATCAAATTCATCGCCATTCCCAGAAATTTCTAATCGAGATTCTAAATTTTCATAGGAGATAGTTTTCGCATCCTTTGCCATATTGCCAATTTCTTTTAATAGAAATTTTGTTAAGGGAAATGCAAGAGCAGAAGAGATGAGTAAACCAGAGAGAATAATTAGGAAAAAGAAATCTTTTAAATTTGATATCAATGTATGTTGTACTCGTCGATCTTTAGCAATCTGCACAAGGTAACTTTCGTTAAATATTTGGATTTCGGAGTTGTATAAAATAGTTTGATTGTTGTCGAAACTTTGAAACTGACTAATCTTAGTAAGTGGGTTTTCATTTACAAACGAATTAATTTCAAATAAGGGCTGCCCACGCACGTTAAAAATGATGATTTGAAAATCTCCAGCGATTTCTTCAAAGTCGTCGGCATCTAAACTATCACTGTTAAGCTGTTCATATTTTGAAAGGATATCTGCTTGAGTGTGCTCGATGCTACTTAATTCGATTTGGTTCAATGTCAAAAATAGAAAAAAAGTAAAAACGGCAGCAAAAAGGGGGATATAAAGTATCAGTGTTCGCCAAACAAAAGGGACAAACTTCCAAAAATTCTTAATTTTCTCTAACAACATACCCTATCCCTCGCACCGTTGTGATAAATTTAGGTAAGCCATTTGATTCTAGTTTATTGCGCAGATAACGGATAAAAACATCGATTATATTGCTATCATCGTGTTGGTTGTCACTTGAGATTGCTTTGAGTAGTTGCTCCCGAGACTGGACATTGTTTTTATTTTGCATGAGCGATTTTAAGAGTAAAAATTCTTTTTTTGTAAGGTTGATGACTTGGTCTCCATTTTTCGCAAGGAATGAAACGGGATCTAAGGAGAGGCCATTGACACTAATGATTTGCGAGGTCGTCCGAGAAGTTTTGGTTTGCGAACTGCGGAGAGTAGAGCGAATACGGGCAAGAAGTTCTTCGATTGCAAAGGGTTTTGTAATGTAGTCATTTGCCCCATAATCAAGCCCAGCGATTTTATCTGCCATTTCATCTCTTGCGGTGAGCATAATAATAGGAATGTTAGATGTTTTTCTAAGATCTGTGCAAAATTCAAATCCGTTTTTCCCAGGAAGCATTACGTCGAGTAAAATAAGGTCATAATGATTCTTTTGTGCAAGTTCATAACCGTTTGTGCCATCGTTAGCAATTGTGACACTATAACCTTCGTGTTGTAGTTCTAGTTCGATAAATCGAGATAGGTTTGCTTCATCTTCAACGACTAAAATTGACGCCATCTTGTATTCCTTATAAAATAATGATAATCGGGCTTCGGAAAAAAATCAATAAATTAATTCTCTAATATGATAATTTCTACACGACGGTTTTGTTTTTTGCCCTCTTCCGTTTGATTGCTTGCAACGGGTTGGGTTGCTCCTCGCCCTTCGATAAAAATTCTGTCAGAGGTTCGAACATTTCGTTGTAAAAGCTCCCGAGATACAGCGATGGCTCGGGCTTCGGAAAGTTCGAGTTGTCCTTGGGGTGTTCCTGCAAGTGCCGTGTGCCCAATAACAAGTAGGTCACGTTCTGGATATTTTTTAAAAATACGGCTTAGGTTATCAAGAACTCCTTCTTGTCCAGGTAGCATAATTGCAGAATCTGGATAAAAAAGAATATTGTTTAGAGAAATAGAGATTCCATCGTCGTTTCGTTTAATTGAGTATTCTAGTTCATCTTGTCGGTTTAGCTCCCGATCAATCTCATTGATTACTTTGTTGTAATCGAGTTCTGGCGAATTGATGATAACGGCGGAGGCTTTTCCTCTATATTCAATCTCATTTCCATCGTTATTTTGTAAGACTAAATGAAAAGATTCTTGATAAGAGTGAGGTCGGCCTAAGTTGTTGTCCCAAAGTAGAGTTTGCTTCGATTCGCCGTAGATTCTCAATGGTCTAATGTTTCGAACTCGGGCACTGTATTCATCGTTATGAAAGACTTTGTATTCGATTTGAATGATGTCAAGTAAAGCCCCCTCTCGATTTGTCTGTCCAAGATAAGTATAATTGACATCGATAGGGAATTTATAGGGTGTAGTAATATTATAAGGAGCTGCGCTAAAGTCGTGAACTTCGTATGCTTTGCTTGCCCAACTTTCGTCTATTTCTATTTGGCGGTTGGTAAATAGCGGCACGTTTCGGACAACAGGCATAAAGGCACTCGCATCGTCGTAGTAGTAGCCATATTGATTGCGTTTAAAATAGGATTTATAGTGTTTGCTAAGCGCATTAAAAACATAGGTCTCATGATTGATGCTGTCCGTCACATAAAAATCCGCGGCAATGGAAGCAACATCATTTGCAACTTTCGTCACTCTAACGGCGACTTTATTTGTTATGACAGAACTTTGATGATATTTTCCGTTAAAGTAGACATCTTCAGTGACTGTAGAGAGTATTCTGTATTGATCACCCGCTTTATGTTGAAATAGGAAAGTCTGCTGGGAGAAAAGGGGAAGAAGTAAAAGAGAAAAACAAATGGATAAAGTTAGCTTTTTATTGTCGATAACTCTCAAAGAAATCTCCTATTTTTTCCATCGCATCGTTTAAAATATACTTATGCGGAAGAAATACAATTCGAAAGTGGTCGGGAGCAGTCCAGTTAAATCCAGTTCCCTGAACCAATAAAATTTTCTTCTGGATAAGCAAATCTTGAATCATTTTCTGGTCATCGTGAATAGGACAAATCTCTTGGTTTATTTTAGGAAAAACATAAAGGGCTCCCTTTGGAGGGACTACCGATAAGGCAGGAATTTTGTTAATCCACTCGCAGACGAGCTGTTGTTGTTCAAAAAGGCGGCCATTTTCTGCCGTTAAGTCTAGAATGCTTTGGTATCCTCCCAAAGCGGCTTGCACTGCATATTGGCCCGGAGCATTGCTACAAAGACGCATGTTAGAAAGCATATTAATTCCTTCCATGTAGTCTGTAGCCATTTTAAGATTTCCAGTGAAGGACATCCAGCCAACACGAAATCCAGCAGCTCTATAGGCTTTAGAAAGGCCGTTAAACGTGACGCAAAGCGTGTTTTTGACAAGGGAGGCTAAGTAAATATGTTGAGCTTCGTTGTAGAGGATTTTTTCGTAAATTTCATCTGCAAAAATGATGAGGCCTTTTTTTTCTGCTAAATTTACAATCTCTTGCAAGATTTCCTTAGAATAAACTGCACCCGTTGGGTTGTTTGGGTTGATAACAACAATTCCCTTTGTGTTGTCGGTTATCTTCGATTTGATATCCTCTATGCTTGGATTCCATTCATTTTCTTCGTCGCACAGATAGTGAACTGCTTTTCCTCCAGAAAGAGTGATTGAGGCGGTCCATAAGGGATAATCGGGTGCGGGAACAAGTATTTCGTCTCCATTGTTGAGAAGTGCTTGCATTGACATGGAGATAAGTTCGCTCACTCCATTACCTAAGACAATATTATCGATTTCTAGGTTTAGGATGCCTTTCGTTTGATAATATTGCATAATGGCTTTGCGGGCGGAATAGATTCCTTTGCTGTCGGTATAACCTTGCGCCTGTTGAATATTGTTAATGAGGTCGATAACAAGTTCGTCTGGAGTATTAAACCCAAAGGGGGCGGGATTACCAATATTTAATTTGATAATTCGGTTGCCTTCTTGTTCGAGTTTCATTGCTGTTTCTAGAACGGGTCCCCTAATGTCGTAACAAACATTGTCTAATTTTTTTGATTTTTGATAAGATTTTGTGTTCATGACCTAGCCTTGGATGGCATTTAAAATTCGCTCGAGTACTTTTATTCTGTCCAATGGTTTTACAATATAATTTTTTGCACCTAAAATAAGGGCTTTTTTGACTAACTCTTGTTTGCCTAGTGCACTAATAACAACAACATTGGCCTTTGTGTCAAATTCTTTAATGAGTTGTAATGAGGTGATGCCGTCCATGACTGGCATCGTGATGTCCATTGTAACAAGGTTAACCGCAGGGAAGAGTTCTTTGTATTTATCGAGACCTTCTTGGCCATTGGTAGCGGTTCCAACAATTTCGTAACCTTCCGAAAGTAAAATTTGTTCGAGTTGTTTTCTGACAAACATAGAATCGTCTACCAAAAGTACTTTGTAAGGTTCTCCGTTGGGTTTAATTCCTTGTGGTGCGAGGGCTGCCATATAATTACTCCTTAAATATATACAAATTATAAGCCCCATTTATTATTTATGCAAGTAGGCTCTTTTATAACATCGGATTTTTTTTTTAAAACTTTAATATTGTATCTATTTCTATAGAAGTTTATAATGTTTCTATGGATTATGATGCAATAGTAGTAGGGGGCGGGCATGCTGGAATAGAAGCAGCTCTCGCCTTGTCCCGATTAGGACATAAAACGTTAATGATTACCCAGTCTTTAGACTCGATTGGGCGACTCTCTTGTAACCCCGCAATCGGAGGGCTCTCGAAAGGAAATATTGTTCGAGAGGTCGATGCACTTGGCGGAGAGATGGCAACCTTAATTGACCGAACGATGATCCAATTTCGGATCCTTAACCGTCGGCGGGGGCCAGCAGTTCAGGCTCCGCGGGCTCAAGCAGATAAATTTTTATATAATCAAATTGCCAAAGAAACTGTAGAATTGCAAAAAAGTTTAGAACTCTTTCAAGACACGGTCATCAACATCCTCCTTCAAAAAGAGGGGAAAGAGATAGCGGGAGTTTTGACCGAACGGGGGCATAAAATTACGGCAAAAAAGGTGGTTATTACCACTGGAACCTTTATGGACGGCAAAATTTTTATTGGCGATTATGTGGCCTCGTCTGGGCGCATTAGCGAACCAGCTGCCATTGGACTTGGAAGTGCCTTGCGTGAACATGGTTTTGACTTAGGCCGAATGAAAACAGGGACGCCTGCTCGGATTGCAAAGTCATCGGTCGATTTTTCACGGGTAGAAGAACAACCTGGCGACGAAGCGATGCAAAACTTTTCTTTTTTTGGGAAAAAAATCAATCGGCCAAATCTTCCGTGTTGGGTCACCTATACAAACGAAAAAACGCATAAAATCATTCAAGAAAATTTAACGAAGTCGCCCCTTTTTTCAGGAAAAATTGTAGGGATAGGCCCTCGATATTGTCCCTCAATCGAAGATAAAGTGGTACGATTTCCCGAACGAGATCGGCATCAAATTTTTATTGAGCCAGAGGGAGAAAATACGCAAGAGCTTTACTTAAATGGAATTTCATCATCGCTCCCCGAGAGTGTTCAACTTGAATTTTTAAGAACGCTTCCTGGCTTAGAAAAGGCTCATGTAATGCGTCCTGGATATGCGGTAGAATACGATTTTGTTAACCCAACTCAGCTTAAGGCAACATTAGAGACAAAACAAGTGAGTGGGCTCTATTTTGCAGGGCAAACCAATGGGACTTCGGGTTATGAAGAGGCCGCTTGTCAAGGGCTCATGGCTGGAATCAATGCAGCCCTCTCTTTAAACGGCGAACCTCCTCTTATTCTCGATCGAACCGAAGCTTACACGGGGGTACTCATCGACGACCTTATCACCATGGGAACAGAAGAACCATACCGTATGTTTACCTCTCGCGCAGAATACCGCCTCTCTTTACGGCACGACAACTGCGATATCCGCCTCTTTCCAAAGGCAGGAAAGACAGGCTTACTCGATGAAGAAAAACAAGAAAAAATCGAGCGGCGCATCTCCCAAATCTCCGAAATCGAGGAACTCGTTCGTAACCGACGCATCAAACTATCAGAAACAACAGAGCTCCCTACCCAGGTAGAGCCAGGAAAGACTTTTGCAAAGCTCCTATGCATGCCCGAAATCGAATTAAACCATCTTATAACCATAGAACCCGAGCTCTCCAAATTCGAGGAATCTTGTCTCGAAACGGCAGAACTCAATGTCCGCTACGAAGGTTATATTGCACGCCAAGAAATCCAAGTGAAGCGTTTTAAAAAAATGGAAAAGATGATAATCCCAGAGGATTTCGACTACTCCAAAATCGAGGGAATCTCCTCCGAGTCCAAGCAAAAACTCATCAAAATACGCCCCCACTCCATTGGCCAAGCAAGCAGAATATCGGGGGTTCGCAACTCCGACATCGCAGTACTGATGGTCTGTCTCACAAAAGGACGCAAAGAAAATGCGTAGTCATCTCCGTAAAAAGGCTCAAGAACAGCCGGAATTTCAAGAATGGCTCACCCTAGACTTTTTTGAGAGCGAGGTACGGGCTTCCCTTTTGCAAATGAATATCCCAGAGGCCTTGGTGACGCCCGCACGACTTGAAAAGCTTTTTTTGTTTAGCAAAGAAATCGAGCTTTGGAATCGTCAAATCAATTTGGTTGGAAAGTTTGATAAAGAATTTGTCGTCTTACATTTACTTGACTCCTTATCGGCATTGCCCGAACTTCTAAAAATGGCTCCAAAGCGTGGTGCCGATGTTGGCAGTGGGGCAGGGCTTCCGGGGGTCGTTCTAGCTATTTTTATGGATACGACCCATTGGACACTTATTGAACGGTCAGGAAAGCGAGCGGGTTTTTTGCGCAATGTCATTTTGCGACTTGGGCTTAGTAAAGTGATAACGGTTCTTGAAAAAAGTGTCGAAGAGGTCAAAGAAGAGTACGATTTAATTGTCTTTCGGGCTTTTAGGGCCTTTGCAACCTTTTTTCCAGTCCTAAAAGATCGCCTAAGTCCTTGTGGGTGCCTAGTCGCCTACAAAGGAAAAATCGAAAATATCGAAAGCGAAATCGAAAGTCAAAGTAGCATCGAGCAAGAAAATCATTTCCAAGTGATACGAGTCAATATCCCATCACTAGAGCAAGAACGCCACCTACTCTTATATCGTTTATCTCAAAATTAAATTACCCTCAATTATCTTTTTTCTTATTCTTTTTATATTTATGTCGATACTGATAATATGGAATTATACATTAAACAAGCCGACGGCTCATTTGTAGAAATTGGTGCAGCAAAAAAAGGTTTTGAATCCATTTGGGTCACTCCAGCAGTTAAAGATTCAGATAAAACAGAATTGCACTTTTATACTAAAAATGATGACGATTATCGACACTTAAAGTCTTTCTCTCTTGCAAAGGATGAATATCGAATCGATATCGTGCAAGATTCTTTAGGCAATAATATCTTTTTATTCAATTCGAATAATGAGGATTGCGGTTTTTTTAGTTGGGACAATGAAGAAATGCTTTCCTCCTCTTCTAGCGAGAGTGATCTTGAGGATTTTGATCTTCCATCTGATGAGTCCGAGACACAAGATGAGGCGAGTGATTTTGACCTTGAGGGTTTTGATCTTGAAGATTTTAGCCCCCAAACGACAGAGGAAGAATTCCAAAGCGAAAATTTGGATTTTTTATCAGAAGAATTTCCAGAGATTTCTAGTGAATCTGATTCGGATTTTAACGAATTAGAATCTAAACTTGATGAGATTGAAGTGGCTAGCCAACCAGAGGAAAGCGATCTTGACTTTGTAGATTTTGAAGATTTCGGTGTCTCGCCTAGCGAAAACGAAAACGAAAACGGCTTCGACTTTGAAGAGGTGAGTTCTCAGCCCGAAGATAACGCTGTGGTGGATTTATTTGCTTCCATGCGAGAATCGGTATCCGATTTTTCATCGGACTTTGATGCAGAGCAAGAACTAGAGTCGCCAGAAGAGGCAGAAGAGCCAGAAACTGCGCCACTTGATTTCTCACAAGATTTTACAGATAGCTTGCCCGATGAGACAAGTGAAGAAAATTCAGAATATCAATTCATAGCCAAAGAGGAGACCTTAGCTCAATTAGCAGACGAGGACGATGATATTGAGGTTTATCCGAAAAATAAAAAAGAAAAAAAGCGACGGGTAAAAGAGAAAAAAGTACGACGACGAAGAAATATCAATTACTACAAGATTGGAGTGGTCCTTTTTATTTTGATGGTTGGAGCAAGTTTAATTGCTTTTCTTGTCGTTAAAAATTTGATATAGTGGATTTGGAGGGGATATGGATTATTTGCAATCAATTCTTTTAGGGGTTTTGCAAGGGATAGCAGAATTTTTACCTATTTCTAGCTCGGGACATTTAGCCGTTTTTCAAAGTGCGATGGGGTTAGAGGCGGTCCCAGTTGCCTACGATGTTTTATTGCATCTTGCGACATTGCTAGTCGTCTTGTTTTATTTTAGAAAGCTCATTGGTCGCCTTTTTGTCGTTTTATTTCGCTTTCTCGCTAGAAAATCAAAAGTAGAAGATACAGAAGATCTTTATATGATTCTTGCCGTTTTGCTTTCGACAGCAGTCACCTTTAGTGGTTATCTTGTTTTAAAACTCTGGTTAGGCGAAACAATGGATTCCTTAAAAGAGAACAAAGTATTAGTTTTTTCATTGTTTCTCTTTACGGGGATTTTCTTAATTGTGCAAAGTTTTTTTCACCCAGAAAAAAAGGGGAAAATTACACCTTGGCAAGCGGTTGGAGTGGGCTTAGGGCAAATATTAGGTCTTTTTCCTGGAATTTCTCGGTCGGGAGCTACGATTAGTGCCTCTACCTTGGTGGGAATCGATCGAAAACGAGCGGGAGAGCTTTCCTTCTTAATTTCCATTCCAGCCATTGTGGGTGCGGTAGTCTTCGATTTTAAAGATGCAATCGCGTCCTTTTCTGGAGAGTCTCTTATCTCGCTTCCTGTATTATTTGTTGGAATGTTAGCGGCATTCATTGCTGGTATGATAGTGTTTCCTTTGTTACTAAAAATGCTTCAAAAGGAAAAATTGTGGTTATTTAGTTTTTATTTAATTCCCCTCGGGATTGTGGGAATCATTTATAATGTGATTAATTAGGAGGTTTCTTTGAAACATTTAATATTAAAGTGGAGTTTGGTTGTTGGTTCTGTATTATTTGCTCTTTTTATCTTTTTTAGCGGAGTGGTTGCTGCAAGTGGTCAAGCATTAGCCCTTTTTCAACCTGTTGGAAACTTTTTGTTTGATGCATTTTCTATTGGAGCATTCTTATTTCCGTTTGTCTTTTTGATTGCCGCCTATTCATTGGCATCGAAAAAAATTGCAACAAAAGAAGGTTTGCTCGTAACAGCTCTTTTTATACCCTTTGTTTTGCTATTTTCTTTCTGGATTTCTTTGGTCATGCCACGAGATGTCGTCTTTTATAATAATCTAGTCGAGACGATTCAGGCAAATCATGGTTCTTTTGCTTATACTCTTTATTTAAGCCTCTTCTTTTTGGCTGTGGTACTTGCCTTTTTAGCTCCCGTACGAATTTTTCTCTCTGTAATCGATGATAAATTAGATTTAACATCAAAATCAAAAAAACCTAAACCATTTCAAAGTATCGAAAATTATCGAAATTTAGCAGACGAAGAAAGCACAAGCGAATCATCTTCATCCGAACGATTTAATTTTATGAAACGCTTAAAGGAAAATAATCAGATTCGTCCTGTTCAAGAAGTACAAGAAGAAAAAATAGATAACTTTAATGATAACGAAGAAACTCCATATCCATCCGATTCTTTTGCATGGAATGCTCCACGCCTAGAAGAGGAGGCCGATGAACTTGTTGATATCACTTTTAATGATGATGTTGACGAGGAAGAAGAGGATAAGTTTTTCGATTTTGGCAACGAAAAAGATGTAGAGACAACGGCAGAAAATTTGTTAAATGATTTTCCGAATGTCAAAAAACTTTTTAACATCATGAAGGAAGAAAAAGAGGCAGAAACAGAGTCTCAATATAATTTTGATGATTTAGAAGCGGAAGAAGATCCTGGCTTTAAAATGCTAGAAGATGCCTTCCTAGAGAGCGAAGAAGAGTTAGATTATTTTGATACGAACAATATAGAAGACGAAGAGCCTTTCGAGGAGTCGTTTGAACCCACCCTGTTTGACAATTCGGCAGAAAGTTTTCACGCTGAAAACGAGCAATCGTTTGAACCCGAAGAGCCTATTCGTGTTAGTTTAGCTCAGCAGGAGCAACCTAAAAAAATAAAAACGCTTTCGGAACGGCAGCTTTCAAGAATGTACAAGGTTCCAATCGATTCTACGTTGGACAAGCACGACAATAAGGGTGCTTGGGACGTGGATCCCGCAACTCGGCTTAAAGGGGTCGAATTAGAAAAGGTTCTTGCCGAATTTGGCGTTCAAGCACAAGTCTCTGGAATTAAGAAAGGTCCCGTTATCACTTTGTTTGAGGTGGTTCCTGCACCTGGGGTAAAGGTTTCTAGTATTGTTAATTTACAAGATAATATTGCTCTTCGTCTTGCAGCCATCCGGGTCCGTATTTTTGCACCGATTCCAGGGAAACAAGCGGTTGGGATTGAAATCCCAAATGCAAAACGCGCCCTTGTTGGATTTAGAGAAATTGCAGAAGACAAACTCTTTGACGACAAATCGATGCGAATTCCAGTTATTTTGGGGAAAGATATCATGGGGCAAGCTCAAATCATCGATTTAGCGGCAACCCCACACATGCTAATTGCAGGTTCTACAGGGAGCGGAAAATCTGTCTGTGTCAACTCGCTTGTCACCTCTATTTTGTTTAGAAAACGCCCCGACGAAGTTAAGATGATTATGGTCGACCCTAAGGTTGTCGAGCTTAAACTTTATAACGATATTCCTCATCTTTTGACCCCCGTCATCACCGAACCAAAACGGGCGCTACAGGCTCTTCAATATTGTATCACCGAAATGGATCGTCGATACAACCTTTTAACAACAATTAATGTTCGGGATATTAGTTCATTTAATGAAAAAATTAAAACGCAAGGGATAGCGTTAGAGAAATTACCTTACTTAGTCGTAATTATCGATGAGTTTGCCGATCTTATGGCAACTTCTAGCAAAGAATTAGAGGGTGTTGTTGCTAGGCTTGCAGCAAAAAGCCGTGCAGTAGGAATTCACCTTGTTCTAGCGACACAACGTCCTTCTGTGGGTGTTATTACCGGAATTATTAAAGCAAATATCCCAACGCGAATTGCTTTCATGGTTGCTTCGGCAGTCGATTCTAAAACGATTTTAGGCTACGGAGGCGCCGAACGCCTGCTTGGTAAAGGAGATATGCTTTTTGCACCCGCATGGGATCCATCCTTTTCTAGAATTCAAGGAGCCTTCTTAACCGACGAAGAGGTCGAAAATGTTGTTGAACATGTTAAGACTTTAGGCGAGCCAGATTATATTGACGATGAAATCTTTATTGATGAAGAAGAGGGTGGTGTTGTTGGATTCGCCGATGGGGGTAACGATTCACTCATGAACCGAGCTGTCGAAATTGTGCGGACCGAGAAAAAAGCATCGGTTTCCTATTTGCAACGACGCCTTGGCATTGGGTTTAATCGTGCAGCACGGCTAGTAGAGGCAATGGAAGAACAAGGAATTGTTGGCCCCGCAAATGGGAGCAAACCCCGCGATGTCTTTTTTTAAAAAGAAGTAAAACAGTCATTTTTTTGCTTTATTTCTTGCCTAAAGAATGCTAAAATTTTACTTGGAGGCAAAAATGATAAAAAAATTAAGTTTGTATTGTTTTATTGCAATAATTTTACTAAGTGCGTGTCAGTCTAGTCCTATTGTCTATGGGATTCAAGAGCTAGAAAAGAATGCAATTCGGTTTGTGGTTTTTGGAGATTCAACATCTGCGGAGCGCGAAAATGTCGAGAAGGTCTATGGTCTTCGACTGTCAGATAAATTGCGTAACATGGATTTCGCCCACTCTATTATCAATTCTTCGATATCAGGAAGCCACACGGGTTCTCTTGAAGATAACAGCTGGCACAACATTCCGCATGCTTTAGATCGAATTCAAAAAGATCTATTAGCTTATACTCCCGATTTTGTTATTGTTTTGTTTGGAATTAATGATAGCTGGATAGATGATACTACAAAGATGCAGTCTCGAATTTCCTTGCAACTGTTTGAAGAAAACATGAGAAAAATAATACAAAAGGTAGTGGCCGTTTCGCCAAATCTTTTTTTAATGACGCCAAATGGTTATTCTGATACCGTCCCAAAATATCAGTGGGAACGAACCGAAGAATATGTTGAAGTATTAAGACGGTTAGCCAAAGAATATAAGTTAGAATTAATTGATCAGTGGGAGATTTTTAGCGAAATTGTTGCCAAAGAGGGGGATGCAAACAACTATTTAGTAGATGAAGTGCATCCTAACGATCTTTGGCACGAAAGACAGGCAGATCTTATCTTTAACAAGATATTTAAACCTTTTTAAGTTTCGTTTAGTCTAAAAACTCCACCGCACCCGTTTGCGCGTTATAGATTGCACCAACAACCTTGATTTTAGTTTCTGCTACAAGGTTTGTAATAATCTCACTTCTAAAAAGCTGTTCTATGCTATATTGAACATTTTTAATTTCTGCATTTCGGGGGTCGTTTTCATTTTCGAGCCCTTTAGCAATGGTATCGGTAATAGAGCTGATGTGGTCGTGTCCCGCATTGGCAATCGTTGCAGAAACGGCTCCACATTGTGTGTGCCCCAAAACCAAAACGACTTTTGAACCTAAGTGGGCAACTGCATATTCAACACTACCTAAAACGGTATTGTCTACAATGTTTCCTGCATTTCGGATGGTAAAGAGACGGCTTATGCCTTCCATGAATATGTGTTCAGGGACAACTCTGCTGTCTGCGCAAGTTAAAACGGCCGCATAAGGATGTTGCCCATTTTCTACTGTTTCTTCCCGTAAAAATGCAGAAATATCTCCATCGTTTTGAGAAGCTTTCTGGTAAAGTTCGTTTTGTTCTTTTAGTAATTCGATGGCTCTCTCTGGGGTTGTGGGTTGTTCAACCGCTTTTTTTGATTGGCTGCAAGAGAAGAACAAGCTAATTACAGCTAAAATTAAAAGTGCTTTTTTCATTTTTATCTCCTAATGATATTTAGCAATATAAGTAAGATGTAAAGCTAGAAAACCAAAGTGTCTAAATCTTTTTTCGCTTCGTCGGAAATAGGTGCGAAAG
>CAYJGX010000001.1:71432-75298 GCA_964369795.1 uncultured Spirochaetaceae bacterium | reverse complement strand
AAAGTTAAGTATATTAAATAAGACGATAGTTAATGCTATTTAACCGTCGACTTAGAAGGAGGTAGGTGTGCTTCTACTCGAAGAGACCATTGGAAAGTTGTGCAATGCAACACTTATGGGCGTTAAACCATCAAACTTGATTACTCTTAGACATAAAGACCACCCACAACTTCTACACAAGCTCGCACGAATGCAACATCAACTTAAAACCCTCAGAATGAAATTTCTTATATTAAAAAACGATGGGCGAAATGTTTTGCTGCTTATCTATAATCCACGGCTACTAGAAAAGTGGCTAGTCTCCGAGCCGACAAAATCGTTTTTGCAAGAGTATGGCTACCCTGCAGAGCTAGGGATTTCGGCGATGCTCACTCGGTTGCGTGCGAGGGTCAATGAGAATGGAGAATTCCCGCATGAAATTGGATGTTTTTTAGGCTATCACTTAGAAGATGTGATTGGGTTTATTAACAATAGCAAAAACTACGAAACCTACGGAATTTGGAAAGTCTACGGAAATGTAGAAACGAAAAAAAAGATTTTTGACCTTTACGATCGCTGTAAGGCGAATTTCACAACGCGCATGAATAATGGCGAGAGCTTTTACGCCATTTTTTGTTAATAAAAAAATATCATATGGAGGATATTATGAAAGCAACAATTGTTTACTGGAGTGCAACAGGAAAAACGGAGGCAATGGCAAAGGCTATTCAAGCTGGACTAGTGGCTGGAGGAGCTGATTCCTCGATTTATACGGTAGGGGATTTCTCTGGTGATTTCGCAGACAGCGATGTCGTTTTGCTAGGTTGCCCTGCAATGGGTGCAGAAGTTCTTGAAGAAGATGAATTTCAACCTTTTTGGGACTCTGTTAAAGGAAATCTTGCTGGCAAAAAAGTAGTTCTTTTTGGAACTTATGGCTGGGGAACTGGCGAATGGATGACAGAGTGGGTTGCAGATGCAGCTGGCTTAGACCTCTTTCCTGCCGAAGGTTACATGGTTCAAGAAGACGAAGATTACGAAGCAGCTGCAGAAGAGTTTGGTAAATCTTTAGTTTAGTAGAGTCACGCGATACCTTTTACTCTAGATATTTTAAACAAAAAAGAGCCCCACTTTGGAGGCTCTTTTTTGTTTTATCCATTATTTTCTAATCAATCTAACGGTTCAAAGGATTCTACATCCCAAGCATAGAATGCGAAATAGTCTGCAAACATAATATCTGGATTGTCTGCTTTGATAGTATCCCGAATATTATAAATCATATTATGTGCATTATTCCATTGCCCTAACTCTGATGAAAATTTAATTTGAATAGGAGCATACCCTCTTTCGTCTCCCGTCTTGTGGCTATCGGCGGGCCAAATATAGGGAAGGTCTGGATTTCCCCACATCCCCATTGTTTGAGTTCGCTGATGTGATACAGTCCCGCTAGCACCCATTGCTTCTTCTAAGCTTGCATTATCGGCAGCATTCCAGAATTGGATTTTACCATCGTGATGAAGGAACATGAGCAGGGACCACTCTCCATCGCGGGCTCGACCTCCATCGGAAAAACTACTACCAAGCTTATTATCAAGATTAGCAGAATAAGCATTAATTTCAGTCATCCATAATTGCATATCGGTGCCTGACGCAGGGCGACGGTATTTATCCTCATTTCCGGTATAAGCTCCATAAAATGCAAACGCATGCATGACATGATACTGCTGTGTACCATTTTCGACCCACTCATAGGCATCCCATTCATACATCTGCTCTCCATTTAATCCTTTGTCTGTTGCTTTTACATTGACATTTTCATTTCTGTCAGCAAAACCAATTCGCTCTCTAGTTTCTCCTCCAGGTGGCATAAAAAGAGGTTTTTGACCATATAGACGGCTAAATGGATTGTTACTTTCTCCCCAAAAAGCATCCCAGTGTACGGCACGTTTACCTGTTTTATGTCGCACTCTTGTTACAAAGAAGCCTGAAGGAAATTGTCGTTTTGAGTGAATGGCTCCCGATAGACCATATCCTTTTGTACTGCCTCCAGTGGCATATCCACTTGGGTTATTTATATCTGGATCCCAATAGACTTGAATTTCAAGCTCACCTGCATCGTTTATTTTTACTGCTTTTGGCGACCAAGAGGGCTGTTTATACCGATCCCCCTCGTAAGCTGGGATTCCATCGTCAAAATAAAAGAAAGTTGGTTCGGGAATACCAGGATTTCCTGAATCTATATTATATTGTGTATAATCGATATAGCCTTCCTCTCCTTCTCCTAGCGGAGAATATCCATATCCTGGATTACCGATATCCCAATTCTCTTGTAATATCTCTAGGCTCGTAAAGTCGTCAAAGTGTGTAAGGAAAAGTACCTTTCCGTCGACAGTGACGGTTTTTTGAATATGCTCGGGAACGGCAGGGCGCTCTAGCACTTCAAATTTAAACGCTAGAGGTGTTGCCTGCATTGGAGTTCCAATGCTATCAAAAATTTGAATAGAAATATCATATTCACCAATTCTAGTTTCATCAAAATTCTCTGACAAAATCTCTATTTCAAGATAATTTGCGTCAACCCAAGGAGTGTCTAATGTAACACTACTAGTATTGATGACTTTTTTTAACTCTTCTAAAATAAAATTTGCTCTTTGTTGTTCAGAAAAGGCACTTCTTTTAAAACCTGTCGATGCAACAATAGAACTATCAGCGGGAAAAGAGGCCTTCTTTGTAGGACCAACAAGAGTCGCCAAATCAAATTCGACAACAATAGCATTTTGAACGGATAAATTTGCCTGGTCATTTGTTTGGACAATAACCTCATAAGTATCGTCATAAAATGGAGGCTGTACAATCCCTGAAACCACTTCTGCATTTGAATATCCATTCTTAGATGTAATTTCTATATAGGTATCATCTTCAAAAAGTCTAATGATCTCTGCTGCATTAAAATTGTCTCGATTTATCGTTAAATTTTGTTTTTGTCTAACTTCTGGAACGCCCGCAACATTCTCGCCTAAGGTAAAATTAATACTAGCCTCGGCACTGGCAATCCCATGAATGTCGATTACCTTAAATGTAATAGGGTAAGTTTGCGAAGCTTGTGGATTTCTTTCAAATGAAATGACCTCTACTGTTATAGCCTGAGATGTAGCAAGTGCACATGGATTTAAGTTGACCGCTAAGTCTCCATCTGCAAGAATTCGTCCTTTTAAATATTCGGATGAGATTGCAATTCCAAATGGAATCGTTCCTATACTTTCACCAGCAATTACCGTGGGTGGGGTTGTATCGTGTTCAATAAAGACCTCAACAATTTGTTGTGCCGCACTATAAACTCCCATTGAATCTTTAATAAGGAACGGAATCTTTTGAACCCCATGTTGATGGGCTGTGTTGATAGCGGTCAAACTTGCCTCAAATTCAAACCCCTTGTCAACTTCGTGTCCAGGATTTGTAGAGAGGACATTCATGTAAGTGGGATTTTCAAAAAGGCGAGAAACCATATCATCCATGGAATATTCTCGCTTTTCTGCGGTAGAAGAACCAACGCACATAAGGTGCAAACGGTTTTCCTCAATTCGTGCTGTGGGTTGGCCAACTTGAATGATTTCGGGCTCTGAGCAACTCAATATGGCGAGTGCTAAAAAACTCCCTATGCATAATCCTGTGATCTTTTTATCTATTTTTTTCATTGTAATCTCCTATACCTATTATGGTGCGACTTGGCTTTCTTCTGCTGGGTGAAAATCTGCTACCTGAACCTCAATAAACTTTGTATCATCAATATAAATGGGCGAATAACCCCATGTACTAGCCGTTTCTTCTTTTGCACCATTGTCGTTACTTAGGTAACGTCTAATCTCAAAAATAGCTTCTGTATCTTCGGA
>CAYJGX010000001.1:61024-71332 GCA_964369795.1 uncultured Spirochaetaceae bacterium | reverse complement strand
GCATACCTGCTATTATCTTCTCCATATTCAAATGGATAATAGACCTTGCCCCTAAGAGCAAAAGAGTAAGTCCCATTATTTGCTTTTTCGCTAGCACGGTAAACTAACATGTCGTGCAAATTTCCCGCTGCCACAAGGTCAGTCATATGGTCTTTTGTAGAAACCGAGGCATATCCATTGTCTTCGAGATTCTCTGCACCATCGTAAATATCTGGGTGCGATCTATTTAAAATGAGAGGCCCCTGTGCTTTATCAGAACTATCTCCTGTCAAAGATATGGAATATGCATTTAAATCTTTATTTGTATCGCCATTATTTTCTGTGGTTTGGCCCTTTAATAAGATTTTAGTGGGTGTAATTGTCCAAACACTGCTAAGACGTTTATCTGCATAATAGCTGTTCGTAATGGTTCCAGATAATGCAGCTGGCTCGGATTCAAAGCCAGGATCTTGCAAAATATTCACTCCTTCTGGCCTAGTTACAAATGTGTAGTTTATTCGAATAAACGATATGTCAGAAACATTACCACCTTGATCTGTTGCAGTATAGAAAATCCGTTGGACGCCTTGCTTACTCGAATCTGGTACAGTTAAAAAGGCAATTGTTGTATTATCCCATGTAACCGAAATATCTGCTGAATTCAACTCCACATTTGCCCTAATATAAGCTTGCATCACACCCGAAGAAACCACTGCATCCCCAACCTCTTTTTCAATTGGGGTGTTATATAGCGAAAGAACGGGTTTCTCGCCTGCTGAAGTAATTTCGATTTTAAAAAGAATTTCCTCTGTTTGCACTCCCAAGAAATCTTGAATTTTAAATCGTAACTCATATTCCCCTGAAACTAGATAAAAAAATCGAGTATCATCCCCAACAGTCACGGGGTCTGGAAAAGTAGTGTCTACTAAGGTGTATCCTTTCGAATGTGCATATGCGTTTGTATTTGTGATGGTAAAAAGGCTATTAGAATTTGTTATTTGAGATACAATATAATTTTCTGGATTAGTTCCCCATGGTATGTTATAGACTGTCGTGGGGCTATAGTTAAAAGTCAAAGTTCCCGGATCGTTGTTCTCTATTATGTTGATAGTAAGAATTTTTGTTGTCTCTAAACCTGTAGAATCTGCAACACTAAAAGTAACATTCAAATATCCCACAACTACTGGAGGTTGCGCAAAGTCGGCAATGGTGATTTTATACTTACCCGTATGTGCCTCATTCGAACTTTTTATGGTGAGATTTGCTGGATCCGAAAGAAAATCTAAAATCATCTCTTTCGTTACTGTCACACCAGCTTTAATTTCAAGCTGCGTATCTGCGAATGCAACGACAGGCGGTGATGCAAGCTCTGGCCTCTCGAAGAGAGCAGGATCAATAATTTTTTCGCTCTCACAACCTAAGACCATGAAAAACAACAAAGATAAAAGTGCGAACCTAAGAAAAGGTTTAGTAACAATCATAATGAATTCCCCCTAAAGATAGGGTAAATCCACATTTTCATTTCTGTCAAGCAAAATTTTACAAAAAATTATTTTTTTAAGAAAAATCTCTTTTTTATGGGCGTTTCGGCGTTGTTGCACAACGCCGTCGCTCCCTACGCGACTGCCGGTTCTGTGAACTTTCTATAAAGTTCACAGGAACAACCTGCTCGCTTACGCTCGCGGTTTCGCTACGGAAGCTAACGCGTCTATTTTAGCTCTTTCTTCATCGGTAAAAATCGCATTCACTGAAATACCCGCATTTTCCCGAATTTGTTCTGCCTTAGAGGCGCCAATTAAAACGCTCGTTACCGCCTTGTCCGATGCAACATAAGAAAGCGCCATTTGAGCAAGCGTTTCACCCCGTTCTCGAGCCATGAGATCAAGTGCCTTTAGGGTTTCAAGCAATTCGGGAGTCAGTCGCCCCTCGTTTAGGAAGCGGCCGTCGGTTTTCATTCGGCTGTCTGCGGGGATTTCTTGCAGGTATCGGCCGCTTAGCAAACCTTGTGCGAGCGGAGAAAAGGCGATTAACCCTTTCTTTTGCTTGAGCACCTCGGATTTAAGGCCGTTTTTTTCGATTGTTTTGTCGAGTATCGAATACCTATTTTGGTTGATAATATAGGGGGTCCCTTGTTTCTGTAAAATGATAGAGGCCTTCGCCATAGTAGAGCCGTCGTAGTTAGAGAGCCCAATATACAACGCCTTGCCCGATTTTACAATTTGATCAAGCGCTTGTAGCGTTTCTTCTAGCGGTGTGCTTAGGTCCATCCGATGATGATAAAAGATGTCCACATATGGCAAATTTAGCCGTTTTAGGCTTTGATCGATACTCGCTATAAGATGTTTCTTGCTTCCCCAATTTCCATAAGGGCCATCCCACATTTCATATCCTGCCTTTGTCGAAATCACAAGAGAATCGCGAAGATTTTTTAAATCTCTTTGCAAAAAATGACCTAAATTTGCTTCTGCACTTCCTGGAAGGGGTCCATAATTATTCGCTACATCAAAATGTGTAATACCACAATCGATAGCTGTAAATAGTAGCTTTTTCATTTGACTTCGCTTTGCTGCGGTCCCAAAATTATGCCATAATCCTAGCGATACAAGTGGCAATAAAAGCCCGCTCGCTCCACATCTACGGTATTCCATACATCAACCTCAATCATTTAACAATCTAATTACTCCTAATCTTACTCTGTAATTTGTCAAAAGTCTAGTAAAGTATTTCATGGCAATTCATTCGTTGCTCTTTTTATTGCTTGACAATTCTATATTTTGTGTTAAAATTCATATATAAACAAAATATAGGAGACCCTTATGAAAAAAATGGTAAAATTCTTACCTATCGCACTTTTTATCGGATTGCAAGCATGCGTTTTGCAAATTCTAGACCAACTCATCACTAGTGGCGAGTTCAAAAAAATTTTAACCGGGGGTGGAGGCTGGATTGCTTTCCAAGCATGGGCTATGTATTTTCTTTCTGGCTGCAATATTAAAGGTGGATTACGAACTTTTGTTGGCTACGCAATTGGGGTTTTAGCTTCTATTGCTATTATCTTTATTTCCACCGAATTATCGGGCTCTTTAAAATTTATGGCAACGCCACTTGTTCTTCTAGTCCTCGTTCCATTTATTATCTACCTAGAAAAAGCACCCTCAATTATGAACTACGTTCCTGCCATCTTTGTAGGCTCTGGAGTTTATTTTGGAATTATGACTTATGTTAAAGATGCCCAATTCCACACAGCTGCACTTAGCGAACTTTTCTTTTGCTGTTTAGGACTTTGCTTTGGATGGATGACAGTCACTTTCCGAGGCTGGTACGAAAAGAAAGTGAAAATATAAATAATTCGCTACGAGCATAAAAAGGGCTGTCTAAGAAGTTCGCAAAACTTCAAAGGCAGCCTTCTTTAAATCAATATACTTATTTTTATCTTTTTAGCGGTGAATCAACTGCTTAATTCGCCTTTTCACTTTCCGAATAAAAATAGGCCATGTTGTCGTCACTAAAATAGCTAGAACTTTATTTTTAGGAAGCTTACGCTTATTGCGAGCAAACAAATCGGAATTATCCTTAACATACAGGTTAAAAAAATCGTTAGCCTCTTTTTCGCTTCGAAATTTAGGAATAACATCATTCCCAATACAGCCACAACTTTCATCCTTACATAAAATTGGTTTAGAAAGTTCAAATAAATTATACGCTTTTTTTTGGAAATTTCCTACAACTCTAGAAGATGCACAAATAGTTGCTTGACACTCACCGCCCTCATGGATACGAATATGATTGATACCTCCCTCGAAAATCTTTTCTCCCAGTTTTAAAGGCATTATAATGTGGCATAAATTTTATTGAACCATCTTTGAGCCTATATTGCGGGGTTTCAAAAATTGCATCATCAAAAAAGGAATTATCGCTTTGATTAGCAGAAACGCTAACTTGGAATTCCTTTCTTGCATTATTTGCCCAATCTAAATCCTCTTGAGTGTATCGCCCATCAAGTTCGGCATGGTTTTTTCCACTCCGTAGCTCGTCGATTCGAAAATTAAACAGATATTCCTTGCGAAAAAGAATAAACTCTTCTGCAACCGCTCTTATCTCTTCTCTAAAATCTGGATTAAACATACAGTAAATGGAAATAGGGACATTGAGTTTATTACATACCTTAATAATTTCCTTGGTATGGTTTATTCGAAAAAATTCCAAATGTACTGAATGATTAATTAAAAATCGGATATTAGGTATTTTGAAAATAGTTTCAAAGAAAGCGACCCCTTTACTGCCATTTGTCGTTAGAGAAGTATAAATCTTTTTATTTGATTTTGCCAAATAATTTAAAAATTCAACTAGATGAGGTTGTACGGTAGGTTCCCCTCCTCCAGTTAAATTAAAAAAATATGCTTCTTTATTGAGTGCTAAAAGTTTATCTGCAACTTTATATAAGCCTTTAAGTGAATCAAAACGATATTTTTTAATGCTCGTTCTTTCGGATCGATTTGTAAAACAATAAGAACACCTATAATTGCATATTTCTGTAAAATTCCAGTTCACATGCAAAATTTTAGTATTATTTACTCCATGAAAGATAACTTCTTTCATATCAAAACCGTCACACTGTTCCATTCGTCCTCCTAGCAGTTAAATTAAATAGTGCAACTTATTTCCTATAAATCGATTTAAACTTCGTTTTTCGCATAAAGAAGCCAGCTAGTTTCCCAAAATATCGAATAGCGGCATAATTTCCTTTAAGGTCAATAAGCTCAATTAGGTTACCATCTGGGTCTCGGAAGAAAAACCACCAAGCACCCCCTGAAAAAACAGGTGCCTCGTTTAAGATTTCTACGTCATCTCGCTTAGATAGTTTTTCAAACCACTTATGAACATTTTTTGTATCTAAAGTAAAATGATGGGTTCCTGGCATATTCCAGCAATGCTTCATCTCTTGCGTTTGTGAGAAATTAAAAATTTCTACAACACCGCCCTTCGGGGCTCGCAAAAAACCAAATCGGACCGATATCCCATCGGGCAAATTGTACAATTTCTTTTTTGCAGATAACTCTTCTGGAGTCATTGTCATGTCCGACAGCAAAGGGAATTTAAAAACCTCCCAATACCATTTAACGGCTTTTTCAAAATCTTTAACGGTAATACCTACGTGACTAAGCGAACGTATTTTCATAACTCCCCCTTTTTATTGGATCAAACTACCAACTAGCATCATGTGATCTCCAATTTGTGCACCAAACTCTGGTCCACCAACCATAATAAGCTTTTGCTCGATTGTAAATTGAATCATATCTTCTCTACTTTGCAAAATTCCTAACGCACTTTCTGGAGAATCGAATTTCATCGTAAAAAACGGCATACTCTTTGTATAAGCGCCCTTTCGTGCCATCGACATTCCCTTTTTGATACGAAGATGCGAAGCTAATTCTGGGTACCCTTCGACAGCCCAACCATAAACACGGTCTGGACTTTTCTCCGTCCATGCTGCTACATCAGGGTGACCCATTTTGTTAAGGATATTAATCCCCCTTGGGAGCAAATAAAACATGCATTTAACTAATAAAACAAGATCTTCTTTCTTTTTAGGTTCTCCCTTTAATCCAAGAAGCCCCGCCATCTTGAGTAATAACATTAGAAAATTTACTAAAAGGCCAGGTTGCTTTAATGCACCCTTTAACTTAGGTAACTTCTTTGTTGTGTTTTTGAAGAAACCATTCATGTGATCGATTGACGAAAACTCTAATTCTAAATCGATTTTTTCTTCTGCGGGAGCTTCTCCTAAGGCAGGTGTGCAAGCTCCATCTTCAAAGATAAAATAAATTGCATTTTTAGTTCCTTCATCGTTCCAACAGCTCACTTGGCATACTTTGCGTTTTTGCCATTTTTTCTGCATCGCTGGAGTGTCTGCAAGAATCGTTTTTAAAAGAGGTAAAACAGCTGCGAAAAAACATCGGTTTGTCATTTGTCTCTCTTGTTCTTTTGAAATTTGTGTGGCCATTTATTCCTCCGATTAAAAATCGTCTTGATCCCAGCTATTATCTTCTTCGATTTCGATTCCCATAATTTCTTGAGCCATATTTACAATGCCATTAACATCGTATCCATATTCGGACATTAAATCTTCATGAAGTCCAATAATCGCATAACAATCTGGAACACCGAGTTTTCGCATTAGGCAAGGTTTACCAGCTTCGGCAACAACTTCCGCAACGGCCGAACCTAATCCACCTAGAACATTATGGTCTTCTACCGTAATAATTCGTTTGGTATCTTTTACTGCCTCCACAATTGCCTCTTTGTCAATTGGCTTAATCGTGTGCATATCAAGAACTCGGGCTCGCACTCCTTGTCCCTCTAAAACTTTAGCCGCTTCACGGGCTCGCCATACGCAAGCACCTGTCGCAATAATTGTTAAATCGGTCCCTTCTGCGAGTTTTGTCGCCTTTCCAAATTCAAACTTACATTCTTCTGTACTTTCATAAACCGGCATATCATAACCCCGATTCAATCGAATATAAAAGGGACCATCGTTCTCGTATGCGGCTCGAATTGCGCAAGCCGCTTCGATCCCATCAGCAGGAACAATAACGCGCATATTTGCCATTGTTCGCATAATCCCAATATCTTCGGTACAGTGGTGAGTAGATCCCGCTTGACCAAAAGAAAGTCCTGCATGCGTTGCAATCAGTTTTACATTTAGGTTTTGATAGCAAATATCGGTATGAACCTGGTCTAACCCTCGCATTGCTGTAAAAACAGCAAAAGTAGAAGCAAAAGGGATTAATCCAACAGAAGCCATCCCCGCTGCCGCTCCAAACATATTTTGTTCGGCAATACCAAAATTAAAAAGGCGATCCGCGTGATTTTCTTCTAGCGCCCCAATTTTTGTCGATTTTGCTAAATCGGCACTTAACCCAACGACTCGAGGATCTTGTGCTGCCAATTCACAAAGCACTTTTCCATAATATTCTGCAGTAGACATCTTTTGAGCGTCTAACATTGTATAATTTAAATTAGCCATTTCCTTCTCCTACTTATTTAATCGTGCGTCGTGATATGCGTCGATATCAGCTTTACACTGAGCAGCCATTTCTTCGTTAATACTAGCATAATGATATTCATAATTGTCTTGCATTAGTTTTACACCACAACCTTTAAAGGTATTAGCAACAATGACCGTAGGTTTATCTGTTGTTGCCTTTGCCGCTTCGACTGCATCATTAATTTCTGTAATATTATGACCATCAATCTCGATCACATTAAATCCAAAGGCAGCCCATTTAGCTGTAAAAGGTTCTAACCCCATGACATCTTCAGTTCGCCCGTCGATCATACAACGATTTCTGTCGACAATAGTTATCACTTTATTCGCATTATAGTGAGCCGTTGCCATTGCGGCTTCCCAAACAGAACCTTCATTGCATTCACCATCTCCTAACAGACAATAAATGTAAAAATCTTTTTTAAGAACTTTAGCTCCTAAGGCCATTCCCAATGCGATACATGGACCATGTCCGAGTGAACCTGTTGATGCATCGAGTCCTGGGACTTTGTTGATGTCTAAGTGCATTCCTAGTTTGCTATGGGTATGATTATAAGTTTTTAACATTTCTATCGGGAAAAAGCCCTTGTCCGCAAGAACAGGTGCATATCCAACACCAATATGACCTTTACTTAGGATAAATCGGTCTCGATCTTCCCATTTTTCATTTTTAACATCGATATTCATTTGCTTATGATATAAGACTGTTAAAATATCGGTTGCGCTTAAAGAACCACCAATGTGTCCCCCCGCAGCCCATTTTACTGTATCGACAGTTAACTTTCTTAGTTCTCTAGACTTGTTTTCAAGAGCTAATAATTCTTCGCTTGTTAATGACATTCTATTCTCCTTATTTACTTAGCTTATCTGGATTGTTTTTAGCAACAATTGCAAAGGCTTCGTCTGCAATTTCTACTGTTGTCTTGATATCGTCATCTGTTAGAGAACAATTGATAAAGTGGTTGTGGTGACAAACTAAAAAGACTCCGCGCCTAGCACATTCGGATACAAATTGCTGTTGCATCATATAATTATTGTCGTTTGCAACACGAATATAAAACATAGAAGGCACTCCAGAAGCAAGCAAATCAATTCCATGATTTTTTCCTGCACCTACCATTCCATCCATTAATTTTTGCCCTTGGGCAATCATTAAGTTAGCTCCATCGAGGCGAATGAGTTCTTCGATACACGCTTTACCCGCAGCCATAGGAACGGCAGAGGACCAATAACTTCCTGTGTAAAAAACGTTAGATGCTGCATTTCTCATTCCTTCCTTTCCAACAACGCAAGAAATGTTATGTCCATTTGCAAGTGCTTTACAATAACAAGCCATATCGGGTTCAAACCCAAAATAATGAGCGCTCCCTTTTAACGAAAGTCTAAAGCCACATCGAACATCATCAATAATAAGAACAATGCCATTGTCGGTACATAATTTTCTAATCTCTTGCCAATAGCCCTCCATTGGAAGTTCATTGTCTTTAAAAATTCGGTGGTCGTATGGGGTTGCAATAAAAGCAGCTACATTACCCGGATTTGCGGCAATTGCATCTTTAACGGCTTGTATGTCATTCCAAGGGACAACAATATTGGTATTAAATTCGGAATCTAAAACTCCTGCGCTCCCTTTCGGTTGAGTCCATGGCGCCACGCCGTGGTACCCCCCTTGAACCCGAATCACTTTTTCTCTGCCCGTCTCTGCACGCGCACACATAATCGTAAAAGTGGTTGCGTCTCCACCGTTTTTAAGGAAAAAAGCCCAATCGGCAGCAGCGATAGTATCACAAAGTAACTCCGCAAATTCGACCTGAATTTTTCCAGGCAACGCCATACAATTCCCTTTTGCCGCCTGAGCATTCGCTGCCGCTTCTACAACCGCATTATTATAACCTAAGACATTCGGTCCAAAGGCACACATATAGTCGATATATTTGTTACCATCGATATCCCAAAAATAGGAATCTTGCACACGATCTGCATAAAATGGATATGCCTCGGTAGGGATAAACATAGACTGTGTGGGACCTAAGTGGCCAGGAATTCCCGTAGGAAGAACCTTTACAGCTCTTTGAAACAATTCTTTTGATTTTGATGTATTATAAATTGGATATGCCATTACTTACTCCCTATTACCCTAAATAATTTCCGACCATTCCTAAGATGGGGTTCATGTGTTCGACCTGAGGAATAAAACCCCTCATCTCCATTTCGCCTAGAGCAATAGCAGTATAGGTATCTCTTTTTCCATTTAAAATGGCATGAGTCACTTCTAAAGAGGTGAATTCGAGTACCGAATAAGGATTTGCACAACAACCTTTTGTTGTCATCATTATTCCATTTGAAACCGAAATATAAAGCTGAATCCCACCCTTAATTGAAATTTGGATATCTCCATCGGGAATGGTACTTGCACATGCTATACCTCGGGGATCGTAATTACCAATTTCAGACAATGCAAACATAGCCGCAAAAGCTGTCATTTCGGTATTCTTTTTAAAGTTTTCTGGATCTCGAAGAAAGGCTTCGTCTGCCTTTAAATATTTGCCCAAAGCATCTGCCAATTTTGCAAAAGCCCCTGTTAAAAACCCAATTTTAGTAAAGCCTTTTACAGGAATGGGGTTTGCGTTACCGTCAATCATTTTATTAAAATGCTCTGGCGAAGTAAAAAACAATTTTATATTGTTCTTATGCTTGCCCGCCTTCATCACTGCCTTGCCATCTTTAAAAGCAAGATTTCCTTTCGGACCTCCCTTAACGCAAAATTGAATTGCCACATTTGCATTTTTTACTAGCTCTGAACATTCTTTGTCATTTTCTACGAGGTACTCGATGTTTCTTAGAACTCCAAACAAATTGCACCGAGCCTTAACACTTTGGTCTACCACTTTTATACTCCTTATGTTTTTAATATAACACAGATTTTTTAAACACGCAAAATAAAAAAAACTATTTTCCAAAAGATTTTTTGCTATCGCCCCGCTAGCCCTTGACAATTTGAGTTCGTTCCAATACTATAATTTATATTGCATGCCAGCATGGCGAAATTGGTAGACGCAGTAGACTCAAAATCTGCCGGGGGCAACTCCGTCTCGGTTCGACTCCGAGTGCTGGTAACAAAAAAGGAACTCTTTTCACGGAGTTCCTTTTTTTTATTGAGTTGGGGGTTCCCGGCTGCTCATTTGAAAATGTCGCAGCCGGTCGGTTGCTTCTGTGCTGTCGGTCCCTTTGAGGGACTCGCTTGTCGCGACACATACGCCACCTAACCCATTTTACCTATT
>CAYJGX010000001.1:24697-60924 GCA_964369795.1 uncultured Spirochaetaceae bacterium | reverse complement strand
GCCACTTTGGCAACTCGGACAATCAAACTTTCGTTGTCCGTTGCATGACTTGCCTCTTCTTGCAATGTTGAAAGCATTACAATAGAATCATTGACAACGACTCCGGCAAGACCCAAAATCCCAACAACGGTAAAGGCACCCACTGCAGTGATTCCATGCGCAAAATAAATATAGATTACCCCCACCACTGCAAAAGGAATCGAAACCATAATAATAATGGGTTTAATCGGCGATTTAAACAAGAGAAGCAAGACAATGTAAATAAGCACAAGCACGGTAATCATTGCAATTTGAAAATCGTCACCCGATTCCCGTGTATCTTCGACTTCTCCTCCCCAAGAGAGGCGAGCCGTCTTATATTTAGATAAAACATCGGGGAAGACATTTTCTTCCATCCAACTTGCAAATTCAAGAGGAGAAATATCGGCTCCTTTTTTTAGATCTCCATAAACACGCATAATTCGCTTGCCATCGACCCTTTCAATATATTCGCTTGCTTTCTCTTGCTTCACTTCCACTAAATTCTTTAGAGGAATAAGATAGCCCCTCGTGTTAGAAATAGATTCATTTAAAATAGTCTGCATATCCGATTTTTTGCTTGCATCGATGGTTAAATTAACAGGAATTTCTATTTCGTCCCTATAATGATAAAATAGAGTTGTTCCGCTGACTATCGTGCGTAAACTAGAAGTAATTTCTGTAGAATTGACTCCCAATCGTGATACTAGTTCATTGTCTAGCGACAAGGTATATTGATTCGATAAAACCGGTTCATCATACTCGGCATTGTCAATAGCCTCATGCTCACTCATAATAGCAACTAATTCTTTTGCAATTTCCTCGCGTTTTGCATCGTCGTTTTCTAACACTTCAATTAAAAGGGCACTCTCTCCATCGCCTCCGCCCATTTGAAAGCGTTGTTGCATAAGCCTCATTTGATCGAACTGAGCTTTAAACGGCTCAATCGCCTTATTGACAGCGGCTTCTACTTCGGCCACGGAATTAACCGCCTTGTTTTGTTCGAGTAAAACAATTTTAAAAGTAAAAAAATTGGCATTCGCACTTAACCCTCTGCGGTTTGCTCCAATTCTAGTTTCAAAATAATCTAAATTAGGACCACAAGCTTCTTTTATTGCCACTTCTAATTCTCGGACTCTTAACTCTGTTTCGTATTTATCGGCGGAATTAGAATCCGAACCAAATAAAAACATTTCTGTTGCTTGCTCCCTAGGAAAAAGTTCAAATGAAAATTTTGACACTCCAAGGAATCCTGCTCCCACAGCCCCCAAAATAAATAAGACAAAAATAAGCCATCTAAATCGCAACATCTTTTCTAAAATCTTTTGGTATCCACCCTCAACCTTGTTAAACCAATGTTTACGCTCTCTGCCTGCTCGTCCTCTATTTTTCCGATTGGCAAACCACGAAACGCGAATAGGCAAATGAGAATTTAAGTGCGAAGGCAAGACAAAAAGGGCTTCGAAAAAACTTCCTCCCAAAGTTAAAAAGATAACCCATGGAATGACTTTAATAGTCTTCCCAATGATTCCGCTAAAGAAAAAGAGGGGAACAAAGGCAATACAGGTGGTTAAAATACTTGCAAGTACAGGACGTATCATCGTTACGGTTCCATTGACAACAGCCAAGGCTGGAATCTCACCCTCTTCCTCACGACGCGTAATATTTTCTGCAATAACAATCGCATCATCAACTAACATCCCCAACACCACAATAACCCCTGCTAAGGTCATATTATTAACGGTGTAACCCATTAGATACATTCCAATAAGGGCAAAACAAAGCGAAAAGGGAATCCCCATTCCAACCCAAAAACCTGCCTTAAAACTTAGCAAGAAAAAGAGCATTAAGAAAATAATAACAAAGCCCATAATTCCATTAGACCCAACTAGGTCAAGTCGATTACGAACCGACTCTGCCATATCCATTGTTAAGAAATAATTGACTCCACTATCTTTATAGTTGGCATTAAAAAATTCATCAACCTCTTTTCTAATGACTTCACTTGCCTCAACAATTCCGGTGTCGGTATTTTTTCGTACCATGACACGAATCCCTTGGTGACCATTAACCTTGGTAATAGAGGTTTCATCGGTAAAGGAGGGCAAAACGGAGGCCACATCTTTTAAACGGATTAAATTGCCTGCAAAACTACTTTTTACAATAACATTTTGAAGTTTTTCTACCGAGTCTAATTCGGAATTTAAGGTCACCTTGGCATTGTCTTCATCTTCGATAATCCCAATGGGCTGACGCAAGTTTTCACGAGTGATAGCAGCCCGGACTTCACTATACGAGAGGTCATACATTTCTAGCTTTTGGGTATCTAGGACAATTTCGACTTTTTCATCTTGGCGATTGGAGGTAAAATATTCGTTTACCTCGGGCAACGATAAAAGACGATTTTCAAGCATATCCACTGCATCTTGAACTTCTTGGCGTTCTTTTACCCCTAATATGTGTTGATCTTCGTGATAAACGGTAAATTCTACTACAGGCTTTTGGTTTGCTTCATATATTCGGACAACAGGGTCATCTTCAATTTCTTCTGGCAGAGGAACACCCTGGACAGCACTTTCAATATCGGTTAAGACATCGTCGGGATCATAAAGAACACTATCGATTTCGATATACATACGAGAAAATCCGGTGTAAGAACTTGCTTGAATCTCTTTTATTCCTTCAATTCCTTCGATTGCATCTTCTATTTCTTTTGTTACAAAATGTTCTACTTCGCTTGGAGTCGCTCCATTATAGCGGGTAAAAACGTAGACCTGGTCGACAGCGACCTCTGGCATATCTTCTTTTTGAATATCTTGCCAACAATAAATCGCTACGGCAAAAAACCCGACGACCATCAAATTAACAAATAAATGATTTTTAGAAAAAAGGGCTATAATCTGTTTCATGAAATTCTCCTATAATTCTTGCAAATTTTTAACGACAAGATTGTCTGTCACACGCAACATCTCTATAATCAAACTATTAAGAGCCACTTTTTTGGTGATAAGCTGGATTTCATAAGTATCTCGTGAATTGATCGCCTGAATAAGGAAGTTAAGTTCGCTGCTTCCAAGGTCATAATCTTCTTGTTCATCTAAATAGACTAATTCCGCAAGTCCAAGCATCTCTTCAGCGAGCAAGTAGCGCTCGTAGTCGGATTTAATTTGCAAAACGAGATTTTCAATTTCAAGTCTGAGGTTTAAAATTTTATTCTCGTTGTCGAGGGCTGTTTTTTGTGTTGCAATTTTAGCAAGCTCGTTTCGCGCCGTCATTCGTTCGGACAAAATACTATAGTTGACTTCGACGCCGATATTTAAAGAATGGTCTATACTTCCACCTTCAAAGCCATATCCAGCCCCACTTAAACCATAATTGGCAATAAGATTTGCCGATGGCAATAAATCCTCTGCTGCAATTTTTTCGTTTAATTCGTCGGTAGAGAGCAAGAGTTCAAAGACCTCCGCCGTTCGGCTTTCTTCGTAGAAAGAATCTAGGTAAACCGAGGTATCTAGGGTTTCTAAATTTAGGTAATCTTCAAGTACGGGTCGAGCAGTCCACTCGCTGTTCATCCCTAAAACCATCCGGATTTCGTTTTCTAATTTTTTATATGATGCCTCGTTGTTCATGAGGGAATCTTCTCGAGAACGAAGCTGAAGTTTTGTCGTGTTGATATCTAAGGCATCCGCAATTCCGTAGCGTTGTTTTGCTTCCATTTCTTCTAGCAATCCTTGCGAAATTCGATAAGAATTATAAGAATTTTGCAAACGGCTGTAGTTTGAGTACCAATCGTAATACATAACAATAAGCGAAGCTAAATAATCTTCGTAGGCTTCGATAATTTGAATTTCTGCAATACTATTTTCCATTCTAGTTAAAGTCGAAATCCATTTGTTTTGTCTGCCAAAGGCATTTTGGCCAATAGGCTGTGCTAAATTAAAAAAGAAGTTTGCGTTTCCCTCTTGCGATGTAGCCCCTGGAGTCCAATTAAAACCCGAGGAAAGTTGCGTTCCGCTTTCGTTAAACAATTTAGAGAGCCCAACACTGCCATTAAAACCATGCACGAGATTTGTTTCATCGCCGCCAAGCTGGTATTGAGCCTTAACAGAGAGAATCCAGTCGTCGGCAGGCAAGGCAAGCGTCTCGCTATATTGAAGATCTAATTGGTCAATTAAAATGGCTTCAAAAAAGGGATTTTGACTTGCTAACGATATAAACTCATCTAATTTGATTTCGGAGTATTGCTCAATTTCACTTGCATACGATGTTTGTTGTGCAAAAAGCGAAAATGGCAATAACAGAACTCCTAGTATCATCAATTTTGATATCAGCCTAAATAAACTCATCCTTACCTCTCTAAATTTCTGATTTTACGAAAAAAGCCGATGCTTTTCTTCATATAAAAGCATCGGCTTGCTATTTGGTTACATAATTATGCAATTATGCAAGAATTAGTTTTGTAAGTTCTACAGGAGTCACGATTTTTCCATCTTTATACGCTCGCATGTTTCCGCTTGCAATTTCATCGATTAAGATAACCTCTCCATTGTTATAACCAAATTCGAATTTAATGTCCCAAAGTTCCATTCCTTTAGAATTAAGTTGGTCAGCAACTACTTTTGTAATAGCTAAAGTTTGTTCTTTCATGGAAGCAAACATTTTTTCGTCCATAATATTTAATGCATCTAGAGCTTCGCCGGTAATAAGTGGATCGCCTAGGTCGTCGTCTTTTAAGGTAACTTCGACATAACCTTTAGGGAAAACAGTTCCGTCTGCAATGTAAGCTCCGTATCGTCGGATAAAAGAACCTGTCGCTCGAAGTCGGCAGATAACTTCTACTCCTTTTCCAAAAACGGTGGCAGGTAGAACTTCCATGGTTGCTTCTTCGATATTTGCCCCAACATAGTGAGTTTTTACACCCGCTTTTTTTAGTAATTCGAAGTATAAAACAGAAGTTTCTAGGTTAGCTTTACCGATACCATCGATAGTTAGCCCAACTTGATTTTCGCCTGGATCAAAAACTCCATCTTTTCCAGTGCAATCATCCTTAAATTTCAAAAGCATGTTTCCATTTTCTAATTGATAAACGTCTTTCGTTTTACCAGTATAAACTTTTGTCATACCAGCCTCCTAAATAATGTTAATTAAGTATAAAAAATTTTTCTAAATTAATCGATAATTTTCATACTTTTTTATCCTTTTTCTTTATCTTTTTTCGTTACACTTTATAAACAAAATATAACAAAACATTAATTTGACAGATAGAATTTCCTGGGTTAAAATTTAGGAAATATTATATCCTTAGGAGAAAAAAATGAAATCAAGAATTTCACGAATTTCGATTGTACTTGTTGCAACACTACTTATTTTTAGTTGTGCGACACCTGCATTCGATTTAACAACCGATCAAACTGCGGTTCTATCTATCATTCCAGAACCCAATTCGATTCAACTCGGAACAGGTACTTTCGCACTTACCAGTGCTACTGGCCTAGAAGCAAGTGAAGAATTAGCCTCTGTTGCGGCCTTAATTAAATCCGACATTAAAGAAGCAACTGGATTTGACTTAGCAGGAACAGAAAATAAAATATCTCTCGTATTAGACCCAGCTTATAAAGCTAAAAACGAAGGATATAAACTAGATGTCACAACCGATTTAGTGACCATTACTGCAAACGAAGCGGCAGGAATTTTCTACGGATACCAAACCCTAAAACAAATGATGCCAGCTTATGTTTATGCAAAAATGTCAACCGCTAAAAAAGCAGTCGAAATCCCTTGTGCTTTTATTATTGACGAACCACGCTTTGCTTGGCGAGGCCTTATGGTCGACGACTGCCGACACTTTGTAGGTGGAGTCGAAAACATGAAACGTTTCCTAGACACAATGGCGGTTCATAAGTTAAACACTATGCAATGGCACCTTACCGAAGACCAAGGTTGGAGAATCGAAATTAAAGCATTTCCTAAACTAACCGAAGTTGGAGCTTGGCGGACCGAAACCAAAAAAGGTCTCTATTGGGACGATGAATTTGCCTTCGACGGAGTTCCTCATGGTGGTTTCTACACACAAGAAGAAGTTAAAGAAATTGTTGCTTACGCTCAAGAACGATTTATCACTATTGTTCCAGAAATCGAAATGCCAGGTCATGCTCAAGCAGCTATTGCCGCTTATCCAGAACTTGGAAACAACCCAGATAAACAACTTCCCGTTTTTACTAACTGGGGGGTCAACCCAACCGTCTTAAATGTAAACGACAATACTATCGAATTCTTAAAAACGGTACTAGATGAAGTCATGGAACTTTTCCCAAGTACTTACATTCACATTGGTGCAGACGAATGTCCAAAAACCGAATGGGAAAACAGTGCCGATGCACAAGCTAGAATCAAAGAACTTGGCCTAGTAGACGATCCTAAATATGCACCAAACTCTCATACTGCAGAAGAAAAACTTCAAAGCTGGTTTGTCGGCATTTTTGACGAATATCTTGCTAGCCACGGTAGAAAACTCATTGGATGGGACGAAATCTTAGAAGGCGGACTAACCGACGGAGCAACTGTAATGAGCTGGAGAGGTGAAGAACACGGTATTACTGCAGCAAACCTTGGTCACGATGTTGTCATGACTCCAACCACTTTTGTCTACCTAGACTATCTTCAAGCTCCTCAAAAAACAGAACCTCTTTCAATTGGTGGAAATCTTCCTTTAAAACACGTTTATAGCTGGAATCCGCTTCCAAGCAAAATCGCTCCAGACAAAGCTCATCACGTTATCGGCGGACAAGGTAACCTTTGGTCCGAATACATGAAAGATATCGAACAAGTTTACTATATGGCTTACCCTCGTGCAGCATCTGTTGCGGAGTCTACATGGTCACAAAACGAAGACAAAAATTATTCTAAATTCTGTTACAAATTGCAAAAACATTATCAACGACTAGCACAAGCAGGAATTCCTTTCCGCTACCCAGATAACAACAAATACACTGTTCCTATCAATTTTACCAGTGGCGAATGTGAAATCGACTTAAAACCATCTTGTTCTGGTTTCTACCAAATTTTCATCAACAAAACAAATGGACCAGAAGTAAAAATTTCTAAAGTAGAATTGCTTGTTAATGGCGAAGTTGTCGACACACAAGAAAGACTTGGAACCACTTGCAAGACTTTCTCTCAAAGCACCGTTTACACGCTTAGTGCTTGTAAGAAAGCATGCCCAAAAGCAGAAGCTGAATCTACTGTTACTGCTAAAGTATACTACAGTGCTTCTTCCCCTGCAAAAGCAAAAGTGATTGTTAAAACTTTATAAATTTAAGATTCTTTTTAATCAATCAAACCATAAGAGCTACCCAGTGGGTGGCTCTTTTTTTATAAATTTCTACAATCAATTTACAATTTATTTGACAGATTCTTATTCATATTGTACATTTTAATAAACAATACTTTTATGGAGATAAAATGAAACAATCCTTACTAAAAACAGCACCCCTCACAATGGCAATTCTACTTCTTGTCAGTTGCACAACACCCAAATTCAATATAGAAGGCGATCTAAGCGCGGCCCTTTCTATCATTCCTGAACCCAATTCCATCAATCTTGCAGATGGAAACTTTATCCTTTCAAATTCAACATTTATCGAGGCTAGCCCAGAATTCCAATCGGTGGCATCTTTTATTGAAAAAGAAATTAAAGCGACAACATCGCTTAACCTAACAGGAAGCGACAACAAAATCGCACTTGTCTACGACGAAACCTATCAAGCTAAAGACGAGGGCTATAAATTAGAGGTGACTGAAAATCAAGTAACGATCACGGCAAACGCTCCTTCTGGTGCTTTTTATGGCTATCAAACTCTAAAACAGATGATGCCCCCATCAATCTATTCTACAACTAAAACTCAAGCTACAGAACTTCCTATTCCCTGTGCCACTATTGTTGATGAGCCACGTTTTGCATGGCGAGGCATTATGCTCGACGAAGGCCGTCATTTTATGGGTGGGGTCGAAAGTGTCAAAAAATTTATCGACACCCTTGCTATCCACAAATTTAACACCTTTCAATGGCATTTAACAGAAGACCAAGGCTGGAGAATCGAGATTAAACAATATCCAAAACTGACCGAGGTGGGTGCCTGGCGAACCGAAACCAAAAAAGGCTTGTTATACGACGAATCTCATGGATTAGACGGAATCCCACATGGAGGCTTTTACACCCAAGAAGAGATTAAGGAAGTGGTTGCCTATGCCCAAGAGCGATTTATTACTATTGTTCCAGAAATTGAACTCCCTGGCCACGCACAAGCAGCCATTGCCGCATACCCCGAACTTGGAAACACAGGAAAGCAACTCCCAGTTCACACTACTTGGGGAGTCAATCCAACCGTATTTAATGTAAACGACAATACAATAGAGTTTCTTAAAAATGTTTTAGACGAAGTGATGGCACTTTTTCCAAGCGAATATATTCACATTGGTGGCGACGAATGCCCTAAAACAGAATGGGAAAACAGTGCGGAAGCTCAAGCGAGAATTAAAGAACTAGGATTTGTCGATGACTCTAAATATGCACCTAATCCCCACACGGCAGAAGAAAAACTTCAAAGTTGGTTTATTGGAATTTTTGACGAGTATCTTGCCGAAAAGGGACGAAAACTCATTGGGTGGGACGAAATTTTAGAGGGCGGACTTACAGAAGGGGCCACCGTCATGAGCTGGAGAGGAGAAGTAGGCGGAATCACCGCTGCAAATATGGGACACGATGTTATTATGACACCCACCACTTATGCCTACTTAGATTACCCTCAAGATTTCATCCCTTGGGAACCGCTTGCCATGGGCAAAACACTTAAATTAAAAAAAGTTTATGGTTGGGATCCTATTCCCAAAGCTATTTCACCCGATAAAATGCACCACGTCATTGGCGGGCAGGGAAACGTATGGACCGAATATGCAAAAGACTTAGAACAAGCTCTTTATCTAGCCTACCCTCGTGCGGCGGCGGTTGCAGAATCGACTTGGTCCCAAAGCGAAGACAAGCATTATCCTAAATTTTATTATAAACTCAAAAAACACTATCAACGTCTCTCCTACGCCGATATTCCTTTCCACTACCCAGACGAAAATCTATACACCACTTCCATCGCATTTACCTCCGAGGGCATTACACAGCTACCGCTTAGACCCTCTTGCTCTGGGAAATACCAAATTTTCTTTAATAAAACGAGAGGCCCAGAGGTCAAAATTTCTAAGGTCGAACTTCTTTTAGACGGACAAGTAGTCGACTCTCAAGAACGCCTTGGAACCACCTGCAAGACTTTCTCGCAAAGCACCGTCTATACGTTAAGTGCATGCGAAGAGGCCTGTGCCGCCGAAGGGTCCACGATCACAGCAAAAGTCTACTACAAGGCCGAGGAACCAACGAAAGCATCGGTTAGAGTAAGATCGCTTTAATAAAAAGACTATAACTCGTAGGCATAGGCAAATCCATTATTGCCTTTTTCTGGCTGAGCAAAATACTCGCAATGAATCTCATTGACTCGTTTAAATCCGTAGTAGTCGTAAAAGCCATAATTGCAGTCTAAATCGGTCATCAGAATAATTTTCTTAACTCCATTCTCTTTGCAATGCGCCATGTAAGTGTCCATAAGCTCTTTTCCAAGCCCCTGCCCTCTGCAATCTTCATCCACAAAAAAGAGAGTCACCTCGCGGTCATAGAGTTTTCGATCCTTCAAGACTTCATCGAGTCCTTTAAAACCACCTCTTACAGCCTTAATTGCGTGTCTCCGATGGCCAAATTTCCCCATTAGCAAATTCCAACCGAGTTTAATGAAAGTTCCAATCTCCTTCACATTCACTTTTATCCGAGTCGGCGCAGAAGTGAGAACTCCAACCAACTTGTCATTCTCATCCACAATTAAATCATAATAATTGGAGGTTGCAATCCCCTTCGAAAGAAAAAGCGAATACAAATAATCCTTATCGTATTTGCCTTTTAGCAGCTTGTGCTGGTTCCACGTTTTTGCAATCATGCGCGCCGCATCTAAATCATACTTTTTTTTGTAAGTTGCCCGTGAATATTTCATATATTCCTCCTTTATTATTTTTTGGGCGTGCCGGCAAGCAACTTTTTAAGAGCTTGCCGTCGCCGTTTTCAGGACTTGCGCAAGGATGCGGTGATGCAAAGTCAAGCACAGGAAGTGCGATTTAGACTTTGCCGCTAGGTTCTTTGGCAGTTCCTGCCAAAGGAACGCAGCTTCGCTGCTCCTTCCAGCGGCTCACGCATTTAACCCGAGGTTAGAGCGTAACCACCGTTTCTCCCGCCTTTACTTCCACATTGCGATACTTGTCATCTGCAATTCGGATTTTTAATGTATAGTCTCCCGAGCTTTTAACCGAAAGTTGGTTGCCTTTTTTAATAATGTCGGTCTGCACATTGCCAAAGCGAAGATTTTTGATTCCGCTTTCTCCCGTCGGGTAGGGGTTGTAGCTCACTTCCTTTTTAATGGCATTTATATCGTAAATTCCGATAATATCTTCGATAAACAAAGAGATGGGCCCGAGGGCACTCCATCCGCAAAAATCTTCGCGCACATACCGAATTCCAGTTGCGTAAGTTGCGGGCTTGTATTCTGTGGGGCTGTAACACTCCCAAATACTTGCAGGTTCAAACTGTTTGTAGGTTTCGCTCATGTGATGGAGCAACTGGAGCGACAACTTGCGACTTAAATCCAGATACCCGTATTTGTTGATTGCCTTGAATGTCATATAGGTGGTTGGCAACCAGACGCCCCCTCGCCAATACTGCCCCTCGGGGACAAAAGCCCTATCGTTTCGTGCAACCGTTGGCGTTGGGACTGCTCCCCCCAGGGTTTCGGGGTTCGTAAGCTCTCTTACCATTTGTGCCACCTGTTCATCGCTCGCCATTTCTGCTAGCACGGGCCAAAACGAGGCAGGTGTCATCACCTTTACCGCCTCGTTGTTTTTGCGATTAATATCGTAGTAAAAGCCATCGCTTTCATCCCAATAATGAGTATTTACAATTGTAGCTAGTTCATCGTATTTCGCATGCCAGATTTTTGCCTCGTCGGCTTTTCCCACCTCTTCGCACAACCGCGCAATATAGAGGGCAGAAAGTGCTTGTTGCGAAATAGCATCGATCCAAAGGGTGTTTGAATAGCCCACCCCAGCTCCCCGAGGTGTGTTATCCATCCCACTAGAAATCCCATTCCATGTATATCCATTTTTATATTTTTTAACACGTGTTGGGGCCGATACCCTTGGTCCCATTTTACTTCGCCAATTTCTTGGCACTGTATCAAACCAATTAAAATGCGTTTGCAAATAGCCCGACTCCAACAACTCTTCTAAATGTGCCTTGTTGCCACTCATTTGATAATTATCGTATTCCACCCACGAAAACAATGGCGGATTATCGGGATGCCACGTGACTAAAGGTTGACGCACGGGATCTTTTGCATGCAAAGTCTCGTAAAAATTTCGCAAACTTTCGACCCCCGGAAAAGCCTCGGGAGCATATTTACAAAAAAGCGTCATAAACGCCGTATCCCAAATCCAAATCGTATCATCCCACAATCCTTCATCAATATAAGGAGACTGCGGCAACCCTGGCTGATTTTTTACTTTCGTATGGGCAATATCCCACGCCTCGTTGTAAAGCACAACAAAGTCAGGGTTATCGCTAAAAACCACCTCTGGAATAAAATCTTGGTAATTTTGGACATTTTCTGCCTTAAAAAGATCCCACTCACGCGCTCCTTCAAAGGTCGCCACTTTTTGATTTTCGTTTATCGTGGAACAACTTGACAGGATCAGTAATAATGTTACCAAGTTGGTAATTAATTTTCTCATAGTTACCGCTTCTCCTTTAGTAAAAGTATAATCCCAATTTAAAATAATAACAAATCTTTTATTGTGCTATTTAGTAATTTTTTGGACTCCACTTATCAATTCCATTTTTCGCAAATCTTATTTGACAAAGATAGAAATCCCTAATACAATGACTTTAAGGAGTCTCCATGAAATCTTTGTTTGCACCCATTTTCTTTTTTAGTTTGATGTTGATAGTCAATTGCACCACCCCCGTTTTCGATTTAACAACCGACAAAACGGCTTTCCTCTCGATTATCCCCGAGCCCAAGTCTATTCATTTAAAAGAAGGCACTTTTCTCCTATCTGCTTTCACCCAGCTTCTCTACTCTCCTGAATTTAAGAACGTAGGGAATTTTATTAAAAACGATCTTGCAAATTTTACAAAAGATTACACTCCCGGTTACCCAGGATCTATTTCCCTTCGTTTTGATCCCGAAATCGATTTAAACGAGGAAGGCTATCACTTAGATATCGACAAAACAAATAACATCAACATTACTGCAAAAACAGAGGCAGGAGTCTTTTACGCTTATCAAACCTTAAAACAACTTCTACCTCCCAAAGTTTATCAAAATAAACCAACTGTTATTCCTAAAAAAAGCTTAGAAGATATGGGTTATGGTCAGATATTAGAAGATTACAAGCAAGCATCACAAATAATAAAAGATGACAACCTCGACTCTCTAAAATCAATTCCAATCCCTTGCTTAACCATTACCGACGAACCTCGCTACAGCTGGCGAGGTCTTATGCTAGACGTAGGACGCCACTTTATGCCAGTTGCCGATATTAAAAAATTTATCGATTCCATGGTAATGCACAAATTAAATACCTTCCATTGGCACTTAACCGAGGACCAAGGGTGGCGAATTGAAATTAAACAATACCCTAAACTCACCGAGGTGGGTGCATGGCGAGCAGAAACGAAAATTGGCCACTATTTTCACGACCAATATGGCTTTGATGGCATTCCCCACGGCGGTTTCTACACTCAAGAAGAAGTCAAAGAGGTGGTTGCCTATGCTGCAGAGCGTTTTATTACCGTTATCCCCGAAATCGAGATGCCAGGTCACTCCCAAGCGGCCATTGCCTCATACCCCGAAATTGGCCATGTTCCAGAAGGCCTTCCTGTTAGAACCAACTGGGGAATCAACACCAACGCCTTAAACGTCAAAGATTCTACCATCCAATTTTATAAAAATGTTTTAGACGAAGTCATGGAACTTTTCCCTAGCACCTATATCCATATTGGGGGAGACGAATGCACCAAAACTCAGTGGGAAAACGATGCCTATGCCCAACAAAAAATAGCAGAACTGGGACTTGGCGATGAAGATGGCCTTCAAAGCTGGTTTATAGAACAGTTTGATGAATATCTATCCTCTAAAGGGAGAAAACTCATTGGGTGGGACGAAATTTTAGAAGGTGGCTTAACGAAAGGAGCCACCGTTATGAGTTGGCAAGGCGAAAAGGGTGGAATTGCCGCTGCAAACATGGGTCACGATGTTGTTATGTCCCCTACCACCTACGTTTATTTAGATTATTATCAAGGAAACAAAAAAAGTGAACCTCTTGCAATTAGCAATTTAATCACTTTAGAGCATATTTACAATTGGAATCCTCAACCTACAGAAATTGCACCCGACAAAGTGCACCACGTTATTGGCGGACAAGGCAATATTTGGACTAACTATATGAAAGATATGGAACAAGTCATGTACATGACCTATCCAAGAGCTTCCGCCATGTCCGAATGTTTGTGGAGCGAAAACGACCAAAAAGATTTTGCCAAATTTAACTATAAAATGCAAAAACACCACTTGCGACTAGCCAATGCAGATATTTCTTTACGCTATCCCGACATTTACGCAAAAAACATCAACCTAAAATGCGATAATTCTGGATCATCTACCATCAACCTAACATCAGCAGGAGCAGGAGCCACTAGCGGATTTTACCAAATTCATATTCAAAATTCCAAAGGCGGCGAAATCCAAACGAGCAAAGTAGAACTTTTAGTCGGCAGCGAAGTCGTCGCAACCCAAGAACGAAACGGCGTTACCAACGAAACTTTTAACCAAAGCACCGTTTACACCCTTGAAATTCCAGCGGAAAAGCTAAAATCCCAAGGCGATGCAGAAGTAAGTGCAAAAATTTATTATACGCTTCCAGAAGGCGGGCACCCAAAAGCGAAGGTGAGAGTTAAAGTCTTATAGACTAAATAACCATATATAGAAAACTTTTTCTTGACGGCTTGCAAGTTCAATGTTAGACTAAAACAAACTTGTATTATAAAAGGAAAGGAAATGCAAAACATAGCATATCGGAATCTAGGGAATCAAAAGTTCCATTTTCACTATTTAACTCACGAACGAACCGCCTGGACAGCGGCTATCGATGTTAAAAGCAACACGAAAGAAGATGTTACAGCAGAACTCACTCTACTTGCAAATAATCTAATCGATTTTTTCAAAAAACACGAAGCTGGTTTTCAAAAAACGAAATGGATTCGCTTCTATACCCTTCTTCCAGAATGCACTTTTGATTTACTTGCAACCACTTTAAAAGAGGCGGGAGTCGATTGTGCTGTTTCGCTTATACGACAAAAACCTCTCCATCCCAATGTTCCTTTGTTAGTACAAGGGCTTAGCCTTCTTCAACACGATAAACCGACTCAAGAGTTACCCACTCAGCTTGCGAAAGAACTTTTCCCCGAGAGCCACCTTTATAGTTGGGTCGAGGGCGGTCGTGAATACATCATGCTATCGCATCTTATTGCCCAAAATCGAGGCGATAGCGAAAAGGAAACAACGGAAATTTTCGAGAAGTTGCAAACCTTGTTAGACGAGATGAAAATGACTTTACCCGAGCAAGGGCTAAGAACCTGGATTTATATTAAAGATATCGATAATAACTACGAAGGTTTAGTCGTTGGACGCCGCGATTATTTTAAGAAAATCGGTATGACAAAACGCTTTCTTGTAAGCACTGGGATTGGTTCGATGGGAGAAGATGATTCCATTGTCACAATAGATGTTCTACTTTGTAAGGAGCATTCCTCTGACCAAAACATCTTTATTGATGCTCCCGACTTTATGCCTCATGCAAATAGCTACGGTGTTACCTTCGAACGATCTTTACACTATAAAAACAACTTGTTAAATCATATGCTTATTGCGGGGACTGCAAGTATCGATACCGAAGGAGAAATTCTATATGACGACAACCCCCCTGTGCAAACAGACCGAATTTTTCTTATCTTAAACGATCTCTTGCGTCAGGCGGATATGAAAGTCGGCGAATTTGAAACACTCACCGTCTATTTACGAGATGATAAGCAAATTGAAGGAGTTATCGAAAATTGCCAAAAGGCGGCACCTCATATTCCAAAGATTTTCTTGCATGCTCCCGTTTGCCGTCCTGGTTGGCTTGTCGAGATAGAAGGCGAAGCAACCCGATTTTAAACCCATTTCACAAGGCAAAACGGAATTTGATTGCGTGGCAATTTTTCTTTAGATTTACAGCAAAGAGGCGAGTTTTTCTTCCCAAAAACGAGCCTCTTTTCTTTTGTCTCGTTTTAAGCAACCCTTAATATAAATTTCTATTTTATGCTGATACTCTTTTTTTGCAGCTTCTCGTTTTTGCACTAACAAAGTATCGCTTTCTGACCATGCGAGAAACGATTCAAGCCCTTTCAAATGAAAAGGAGTGATTTGGTCATATTTAGAAGACAATTGTTGCCAATCTCCCGCCCTCTTAACAACAAGCGGCTCATCAACATAGCCCACAGGGCAATAGGCCAATATACGAAGCCAAAATTCATAATCCTCTGCAATTTCAAATTCTTTAGAAAAACCGCCCATTCTTTTAAACAATTCCTTTTTTAGTATTAAGGTTGATGGGCCTATAATGCACTTCACTAGCGCATCATTGAAAATATCCCCTTCATGGGCATGACGTTGTTTTGACTGCGAAATCACTTTTCCCGCTCGATCCCAAATCTCTCTGGCATGCACCCATTCAAATTCAGGGTGGGAGTTTAAATAGTTTATCTGACTTTCTAATTTTGTAGGCAACCATAAATCATCGGAATCTAAAAAGGCGATATACTCGCCCTTTGCTTGTTCCACTCCAAAATTACGGACCACACCCGCGAGTCCACAGTGATTCATCCCAAAATAGGAAATCTTCGTATCCTGCCCTAGCCCTGTTAACTCTTTTTTATTTATAGAAAGCCAATTACTCCATTCCTCTTCGGGAGAACCGTCATCAACAACAATTATCTCCCAGCAGCCATAAGATTGTGCAACAACACTCTTTATCGCTTCGCTAAGCATTTCATACCGCCGATAATGAGGTATAACCACGGAAACCAAAGGTAATTTTGCAATTTCCACCTATTTCACTACCCTTTGACTAACCTCTTCGCCGATATCTACATCCGCGTTTTCGTCTGTAGACTTTTCATCGGCTACAGAATCGATATGGTCTTTAACTAAATCCAGTGAGATTTTGCCAATTCTACCTTCTCTAAACTCGGTAATAAACAAGTTTCCAGCTCGCTCGACATCAATAACGCCACCCGCTTGCAAACATCCTCGCTTGCGGCCAACAATTTCTAGCCACTTCGTTCCATTCTCTGGCAAATCCGCAAGCTTGTACCTAGCTTTAAGTTCCTCTGGGTAGCTCTCCATTAAAATTTCGCCTAGTGCAACGGCAATTCGGTACATATCCACGACTGCGTCTTTAACAGAACCCACAGAAGAAAGCCGAATTCCCTGCGCTTCCGTAGCGATTTTTGGCCATAAGACGCCCGGAGTATCAATCAAATCCACCGCGCCCGCAATACGCACTTGCTGGAGGTCTGTTGTCACTCCGGGGCGGTTGCCCGTCTTTGCCTTTGTCCGAGTTGCAATCGAGTTTAACAAGGTCGATTTTCCCACATTCGGGATTCCTGTTATCATTGCTCGAATACGCGTTCGTCCTGTTTTATTAAAATCGGGCAAGAGGCGTTTGCAAGCATTAATGATTTTACCCTGCACCTTTGGATCATTTGCACTAACAGCCAACACCGCCCGATTATCGCGTTTAAGATAAGATATCCACTCTTTTGTAATCCCGTCGTCTGCTAAGTCGGCTTTATTAAGTAAAATAAGCGTTGGCTTTGAAGCCGTCATCTCTTGCAAAAAAGGATTTTCACTAGATATTGGAATTCGAGCATCTCGCATCTCTATGACCATATCCACTCTTGAAATATTTTGAACAATCAGCTTTCCCGTTCTTCTCATGTGCCCAGGAAACCAATTGATAACGAGTCTATTTGCTTTTTCGTCTAACAACTCTAGTTCTTCATTCATACAAATAGGATACATTGAAAATTAAATCTATTCAAGAACTTAATTTTTCAATTTTTTCACTTTTTTTATGAAATCAACAGTCAAAAATGCATTTTGGCTTTATATATTTGTATGAAGCAATCATTAGAGGATATTAAAAAACTAGATAAAATTAATCGTCCACGCGAAAAATTAGTTGCACGAGGTGTACAAAGTTTGACCGACCCAGAACTTTTAGCCATTATGATTGGAACAGGAACGAAAGACCGTAAGCTACACGAAATTTGCTCGGACCTACAACAGACATACAACGCAAATGGGACTAACATAAGTTATGAGGATTTAATTAAAGTCAAGGGAATTGGTAAATCGAAGGCGGCACTATTAATATCTGCCAATGAATTTATCCGCCGAAAAGATACCATTTTCCAATTTCGTGTCGAACATCCAGAAGATCTTTTACCCCTCTTAGCACCCTATAAAAACAAAGAACAGGAGTATTTTATTGTCATCATTTTAAGCGGCGCCTATGAAGTGATTCGAACCGAAATCGTTACCATTGGTCTCTTAAACAGAACTATGGTTCATCCCCGTGAAGTTTTCACACTCGCAGTAGAAGAACGTGCCGCCGCTATCGTTGTCGCCCACAATCACCCAAGTGGGACCCTCTATCCGAGTAAAGAAGATTTAGAAATCACTACACGCCTAAAAAAAGCAGGGGAAATCCTAGGAATTCCTCTGCTTGACCACATCATTATTACAAAGAATGGACATTATAGTTTTTTAGCACACCATTGCCTTTAAAAATAATCGTTATCATCCATTTTGAATAGACGATTCAATGTTTTATCATCTTTTCTCCATTTCCCTCGCACCTTCACTTGAAGTTCGAGTCGAATATTTCGATCTTGAAAGACTTGTTTAATTTCTCGTTTTGCTAGCGTTCGAATTTTATTGATCATCTCTCCCTTTTTACCTACTACAATCCCCACTTGCGAGTTTCTTTCTACTACCAAAAAAGCTCGAATCCATAAATTGTCATCGTTCTCTTCTAAATCGGCAATCTCGACATAAAGTGCATGAGGTATTTCCTGTGACAATCGATTGACAGCCTTTTCTCTTATTATTTCTGAAATTCTAAATTCGGGTGGCTGGTCTGTCACATATTCGTCTGGGTACATGGGTTCACCCTCGGGTAAAATGGCAAATACCCCTTGCAGTAAATCTTCTAACCCCTCTTGTGCGAGTGCCGAAATAGGAAAAATCGGAGTTTCTGGAAACCATTCTCGCATGGTGGAAATCGCCTTTTCTCCCTTATCCGAAACTAAATCTACCTTATTAACCGCAATGACCAAAGGTAGTCGAGAAGATTGCGCTAGTTTTGCTGCATTTTTTTCTTCATCGCCGGCTTCTCTTGTTGCATCGACTACATAGAGCACCGCCTCAGTATCATTTAAGGCATTCTCCGTCACATCATTTAAGTATTGATTCATCTTTTTATCTGAAATATGATATCCAGGGGTATCGACAAAAACGATTTGCCCTTGTGCCGTGTTGACAATGCCACGAATCTTATTTCGTGTTGTTTGAGGAACCGATGAGACAATTGAAACCTTAAAACCGCACAACGCATTTAATAGGGTAGATTTCCCTGCGGAAGGCCGTCCTATAACCGAAACAAATCCGCTTTTAAAAATATCCATTTAACCCTCTGATATAATTACAGCTGTAAAAACTAAGGGTTCTTTTCCACTGTTTCTAATTGAATGGCTCTCAGTATCCCCCGTGACGACAACATCACCGGCCATTACATTTTTTTCACCATCAGCCTCTGTAACAATCCCTTGTCCTGACCGAATTAAGTAAAATTCGGTCTCTTTTAAATGCGTGTGTAAACCAATACTTGCGCCCTCTGGCAATGTCAAGTCGGCAAAAAGGCGACAATTTGGAACTTCCTTTCCTGCTAAATGATGAACAAAGGTGACACTGCCCTCTCCATCTCTCATTTTTTCACGGACTTCACATTGCTTTTCTTTTGTTTGTACTATCATTATTGAACCTCATTTCCTACCATTATGTAAATTTCAACTCTTCGATTTGCTTGCATTCCAGCCTTCGTCCCACTTAAATCAACTTGTTCTGTTGCTCCCTTTCCTTCGGAAGTGATTAAGTTCGCATCCACGGCGCCCGATTCAATTAAGTAATCCCGAACTTGATTTGCCCGCAATACAGATAGTGAATTTCGACCTGCTTCAGTTCCCGCCATTGCGGTATGACCAACGACTCGTATAAAACGCCCAGCATGCTTTTGAAGTTCTTCTGCGATGGATTCTAATTTTTCTTCTTCGAGTGCTGTCAGTTGATAATCTTCAGGTCCAAAATTAATATTGTTTAGAGTGATTCGGACCCAACCCGCACCCCTATCTACGACGACTCCTTCGCCAAAGCGTTCTTGCATGAGGCGTACAAGTTCTTCGTACCGTAAAGGATCGATAGCTTCCATTTTTTTGTAGGTTGATGTTGATTTTCCTTTATATCTGAAATCTTGTCCATCAGAGATATCAAAAGTAATGTCAAAATTTTCATTTACTTTATGAACCAAGTTTAATTCTTTGTTCCAATAAAGTTCAACATCTGAATAGCCTCTAATCTCGACGGGGAAAAGCCGATAGAGAGAATCCACTGGACTAGGTTGATGCAAAATAGAAAGTTTGCCTGTAAAATACGCATAGGAATTGCCATTATCTTCTTTTAACCCTTCATAAGTCCACATGATAGCGGAAGGAACTCTAAAAGGGTGATCAATGCCAAATAACTCGCCTCTAAAATCGTGAACTTCTGTCATTTTAACAAACCACGGTTCGCCCCTCTGTACATCCTCTATAAAAAAGGGAAAATTCCTCTTTACAGGCATAAAATTATCTTCATCGCCCTTCACCGCCCCATTAGGCAGAATTTTAAAAAGGTTATTAAAATAGTTATTCTTAATCTGATAGCTAATATTTAACGAAGAGGTATTTTCGGAGACAATATAATCCCCAGCAACTAAAAATTCACCCTCTCGCTTATCGACAACATTAAGCCACTCCATGATCATCATTCGGCTTGTATGAGAGTAGTCCCCATTTTTGTCAACATCTTCAACAATTTCTGTTGATACTTGATATCGAATTCCTGGCTCATACTTAAATTCAAATTTTTCTGCGAACCCATTTAAAACGAATAGAGATATCAATAAAATTAAAAATGCATATTTTTTCATTATCTGTCCTCTCTTTATTATCGCACAATTTACCTATATTATTCACTTTTTTTTGATAAATAGTAGTTAAATTATTTTTATTCTTGTAGAAATTCCCTTTTTTTGGTATATTAACTTATAAAAGAAAAGGGGCAGAATACAAAAAATGAAACCGACTATTGCTCAAAAACAATTAGACAATTTATTACAAGTATTAGAAAATTTTAACGAAGAAATGAATTCTTGCAAAGATCCAGAATTACTAGAAACTTATTACAAAACAATAAAGAAAAACACAAAATTATCAACTCGGAAATATTTAGCTGCTTTTCTTTTATCTAACTCACAGACTCCGCAATTTAGCAATCGCAAGCAACCTACAAAACCCTCATATACACAACGAAATGAAAAGGTAAAAAAGCCGCCATTCATCAACACAACAGAGCACAAAGAGGGAACAAAAACATTGTTTGTTGGAATTGGACGTAATCGGAAGGTTTATCCTCAAGATTTAATTGAACTCTTCGCATCATTACTAGAAGTCGATAAAGAAAAATTTGGTCTTACAAAAATTTTTAAAACCTATTCTTTTATCGAAGTTCCACAAGAGCTTTGTGCCGCAGCCATTGAAAAAGTGGCTGGAACTGAATTTCGAAAAATCACATTAAAAGTTAATTTTTCACGTGACGGCCAGGCTGCGGAAGCCGAAGAGACTTTATAATATAAAGTTTATCACCCGAACAATAATATAAGCGGAGCCAAGAGCGGTTCCAATCGATAATACCCGATAAAGCGAGTTCAAAATATTTAGTTTGAATTCGCTTTTTTTTAATTCTACCGAAGTTCCTTCACTTAGCGGTAAGATCCGTGCGAGTCCTCGCTTATAGATGACCCTTTTAATTTTAATTTCTGTTTTTCTAAATAAATATGTAAACAAGAGTGCTGGTGGAAGCAATATAAAAATGGGGAAAATAAAAAGTGTCCATTGTGTGGTATACAATTTTGTTGCGATGCCATCGTAGTAAAAGAGCGAATATAAAATAAGCCCGCCAAACGAAAGCATTCCAAATCCATATAAAATAAAATTCAACATAGAGACAATAGAATGTCTCGCACAAGTCGAAGCGATAATTCTTTGAAAAATCCTATTTTCATTTCCATCATAAAAGACAACCAATTCAGGTTTTACCTCGGGCAAACCCGTTCTTTTCATTATATCGCCAACGACTAAGACTTTTGATGTTGATAATGAAGATATAGATTGAGCAATATGTTTTTGGCTAATTCTTTCCATAAAGATAAGCTGATAAGAATGTGACCCAGTTTCGCTTCTTCCTGAATGAGATGGCAACAAAAAGGTTTTCCCATCCCGTAAATGGATGCAGGCTATTTCATTATCGTATGTAACCCAGATTTTATTATTTTCGATAGCATCTAAGATCCCTAAAAAAACCTGTTTTGTTTCGTCTTCCCGTTCTAAATTTACAGAATAATTTTTTGCACCGATAATATTGCTTCGAATATTTTTCCAATAATTATTTTGGTAGACCTTTTTAGCAAGAGGAAATAAAATATAAAAGAGAATAAAAAATATAAAAGTCAAATATATCGGATTGTTAATCATAATGAATTATAGCACGAAAACGAAAATTTTTAACTTAAAAATTATGCAGAATAAAGATTTATCTTATATAGTTGACTTTTTCAGTCGCATTTCTTAAACTACTTATACGTTATTATACAAGGAGTAAACGTGTCAAAAGAAGAAGCTATCGAAGTAGAAGGCATTGTCAATGAATCCCTACCCAACACAATGTTCCGTGTCGAATTAAAAAACGGTCACGTAATTTTAGCACATCTATCGGGAAAAATGCGAAAGCACTTTATCCGAATTGTACCCGGGGACATGGTGAAAGTCGCATTATCCCCATACGACCTAACTCGAGGTCGAATTATTTACCGAGAAAGATAAGATTAAGGCTAATGCTGGTCCATTAGCCGCAAACTTTCCTTTTCCACCCAACCTTCCAATCCCAATTTATTACTAACAATATAAAAATCTTCATATTCTCCAATAATTTTTACAGTAGTCCCCTCGGGTAACTCATAAACGGCTTCGGCTCCCACTTTATGAAACTTTAGCAACGACTTGTTATCTTCTGCAACGACAGCCATCAATTCTTGCTTATCTAAATAAGATATAAAGTTCCAGGCATGTAGAAACGTAGTTGCTAACCCACATGTTAGTACAATAGTTATTATCCATTTCGGATATTTAATAAAACTACCAACAAAGAAGAAAATCCCAACTAAATTAACTAAGATTAAATTAAGAATAAAGACAATCTCTAACGAGTAGGACATTGGCAAATCCTTTTGGTAAAGCAGGCCATAATCATCCTCTATCAAATTGACCCAATCGCGATATTTCGTACAACTCGTTTTTTGATATACTGCCATACGCCCATAGTAGATAGCATCTCCCTGCTCCCCTAGCAAATATGAAACCAATGACAAATTATACAATACGGAAGAATTTTTATTGTTTTCACTCTCTAGAGTCAATAATTTTTCTTTAGCAAGAGCAAACTCCTCTTCGTTAAAATGGGCAACCACCTCTTCCATAGCTTGTTCTCGAGGAGAGGCATTTGATCCCATAAAAAAAGAAGCACTTAATAAAACAAGTAGGAAAAGACTCATTTTTATTTTTTTAGGACGAGCAACAAAAAGTCCCGCAATAAATAAAATGACAGCAGGCAAATAGAGCGCATAATTTTCAACCTGCTGATCTAACTGCAACGAATCCTCTTTTAACATTTTGCTTGCGGGCTCGATAGTGAAATTATCAATTGGATTAGTACTTATTGCCTGAATGGGAAGAGGAGATACTTTCAAATTAAAACGATAACCCTTTAAGATAACATGTGCCTTTTTATCGAGATCAAAATAGGTAATAGAAGGTAACTCGACTTGATAGGATCCAATATTATCCGGAGAGATCCTCCAATGCAACACTTGAACTCCTTCGTAGCCATTGGAAGTTGGTTTTTTATCGATTTGTACTTCTGGTGCAGAAAAAGAAAGAGTATTGTCTGTTGGTACAAGCGAAATCTCATTTTGGAAATTACCAATTCCAGAAATGATTGCATATAAACTAACCTCATCCCCTAACGTAGCCTGATTTTCACTAATCGATGCTTCATATTGATAACGCCGACCCACAATTGCCGATTCTACCTCTTCTACTTCGGTCGGAATAATTTGCAATTCTCCTAACCTAACATATTGCGAGAAACGCTCTTTAACATAAGTCCCAGAGGGCAAATTTAAGTCCCCAGTCCTAGAATATGATAGTAAAAAAGTTTGCACCGCATATGAATAGAGTTTTAGCGGGCCCACTTCCCTTGTTAATATCGGGTTCGTCGCGGATGAATCGGTTGCTATTTCTTCTATTGTTAGGTATCGACTATTAAAATTCGACGAAATCTCAAAACGCCCGTGAGCCAAATTGATGTATGGAGTATCTTTGATTACAAGTGATACCGGAAAAGCTTCGTGCTGATAATGAAAATTTTCATCGACTTGCCATGAAATATTTAGAGGAACTTCTATTCCTCTATTTGTCTCTACTCCGACTTCCAAGAGCCCTTTTCCTACCTGAAGTGTATCCTCGACCGTTTTGACTGTAAATCCTCCTACGTGAAAATAGCCCGTCTTAGTCGCTCGATAGGTGATTCTAAATCGGTAGGTTGTCTCTGCATAACTTGATTTAATTATTCTAGGACGATAATAAAGGGTGCCAAATTCTACTGTCTGGTATCCATCAATCGAGACCCTCCATGGCACGGCAGTTTTTATGTCAAACTCCAATGCAACCAAAGAATTATTTGCTACAGGCTTATTAGGAAGCTGAAGTGGTATCAGATTTTGAGCAAATACAAGTGAGGGAAAAAGCAAAAGCAATAGAAACAGTATCTTTTTCATCAGTAGTCATCTCCTACGACAGCATTCTCATCGATATAACGACTCCAATTGATCCTCTCTCTATCGCGAACAAACTTGAATAATTCTTGGGTCGATTCGCTTGTTCTCACTGTTTTTGTTGATGAATTATTAGCTCTTGTAGATGTCGAGTTATGGGTGGTGATCTCCATGCTTAATTTTTGCAAACATATTTCTAAATTCCTTTTTACAGCTGTTAAGTCGCCTCTAAACCCGGTTGTTTCAGCTAACAAAATGGCTCTTCTAAACTGCTCAAAAGCGACCTGATAATCGCCTCGTCCGTAGTAAAGAACTCCTTTATTAAAAAGTGTTCGAAATCTTAATTCTTCGTCCGTTGAATTATTTATCTTTGCCCACTGCTCTAATGCTGCGTCCATATACCCTAAGTCATGATAAACATTTCCCAAATTGTAGGATATATGATGGTGATATTGTGAGTTCTCTAATATTTTTAGGTATAAATAGTTTGCCTTTTGGTATGACCCCTCTTGATAAGCCGAATTAGCCGAAAGAACTGTCGTATATTCTTTAATATGGCTACAGCTCATACTCAATAAAAGTGAAAAAAAAGTAAAGATTAGCAATTTCATCAAAATACCCCCTTAAACTTTATGGCTCGGATCCAAATAAACATTAAAAATGAAAAAAACGATATTAATAAGAAAATTGTATGTTCCGACACAAATTGCTCTTTATGTTCATTGACTCCAACCCACCTAATTTCATTTTCCAAAATTTCGCTTAACTCCTTAACAATACCTGCATCTTGTAGCGAATAGAGGGGGATGGACAAACTTTCCGCGATATCCTGGAGAAAGTCTAAATTTGCAGGTAAATTTAACAATTGATTATCCTGCTCCGTCGCTTGTCTGCCACTTGATAATAAAATCTCTCCCCCTTGGAGTGTTCCACATGCAATAGGAATCAATTTAATTTTCTCTCGTGTAAGAGTCTGATTTAGTTCATAAAATGGTCGGGTGTCTCCACTCCCACCATCGGTAAAAAGATAAATTAGTTTTCGTGTCTCTTTTCCTTTAGGAAAGCATTCAATTGCTGTGTTGACACCGTCATAAATATTTGTTCCTGAAACGGTAATCATGTTAGGGGATAAGACATTAAGCCAAGAATGAAAGATGGTCACATCTTCTGTCATAGGAATTTGTTGTACAGCGGCTCCTTTAAAGGCAACTAGTGAATATCGGCATTGATTTTTTTCTTCTATAAGCAAAGACAAAATCCGTTTAACCCTCTCTAATCGATTAGGAGAGACATCATCGACCATCATACTATTTGAAACATCAACAACAAAAACGACATCAACCCCTGTCGCCTGTTCTACAACATACTCACTCTCCCATCTAATATCAACAATGGCCACTACCAATGAGGTAAACCCGATAGAAATAAAGAGCAAAGAATAAAAGAATTTTCGAATATAGGCCGAGCGCAAATTTTTCTTATATTCTGCATTCCCAAGTGCTCCTAAAGAACGAAGGCTGCGCACAAAAATGACAATATATAAGCTTAAAAGAGGTATAAGCGCCAATAACAAAAATAAAAAATGTGAATTCATTATTGTCATAAGAGCTCCTTTAGTATTAGTTTTCGAAGAATAACAACGATTGTCAGCATAGCAAGGGCGGCCCAGATAAAGGGGGCAACTAATGAGACTTTTACCCGCTCGATACGACCTTCCGGATTTGATGGAATTTCAGAACTAATATTATGCAAAATTTCTTCTAAGACAGAGATAGAACTCGATGAATCAAATTCTCCTCCTGTTGTCTTTGCAATTTGCTGCAGCAAAGTATCATTTCTTACGCTCTCGATTTCTCCTTGCATTACATTCCCGTGACTGTCTTCTATTAACAAAGAGGATTTTTGTTTAAAATTACCTAAACCAATGGGATAGACTCTAATCCCTAACTTGCTAGCTTCTTTAGCCGCTTCTAAAGGAAGAACAAGTCCCCCGTTATCCACGCCATCAGTAATTAATACGATGATTTTATCTGCCCCGCCCGTAGTACTCAAATGATAACAGGCAAATGCCAATGCCATTCCTATATCGGTTCCATCGCCTAAATGAATATCGCGATGCTCCATTAGTTCAATTTGCCGAATAAGTGCCTGATAATCGGTTGTCAAAGGAACTCTTAAAACGGCCTCGGAGCTATAGGTAATAAGGCCAATCGCATCATTTTCTCTAAGAGATATAAAATTTAAAATTTGTTCCTTCGCAACCGTAAATCGACTTTCTCCTAAATCTCGAGAAAACATACTCGGCGATTCATCTAAAACGAGCATGATATCGCGTCCTCGATTAAGGTATATTTTTTCTTTTTCTACTTTTGCTGGCCCTGCCGCCGCAATTAAGATAACAGTCAGTGCTGACCAAAAAAGAAGAGAAGACAAATGAACTAAAATTGGATAGCCGTTGTTATTGACTTTAAAGTTGTCTCCTTGCCATACAGAAATTGATAAAGGCAATCTGCCCCCTCTGTTTTTCTTAAAATGCAAAAGAGAAAATGCTATAATTTGAAAAAAGATGAGCAATAGGACTGCAGGATAGTCAAAAATAATATTCACTATGACTCCTCCTGCGTTTTTATTTTTTCTGCTTGCTGGGTAAGCTCTTTTTCTACCATTGTAACCATTCGTTTTAAGACGACTAAATCATGCTTCATTCTCGAGCGTTGCACGAATTTATTTCCAAAACGAACCTCATCACTCATCATAAACAATTCAAGCGATGCCGTTGCTATTCTAGAATCTGAGAAAAAATGTTCAAGCTTTTCTTTCATTTCGCCTGTTGTCACGAAAGAGAGATCTTCGTTCATAGCACCTTCTAAATATTCCCGTAGGGCGATGGTTAAACTCGTATAAAATTCTGCCAGAGTATATTCTTTGTGAGGGGAACCTAGCAATCTGATTTTTTGGTTAATTTCATTAGTAGGATTCTTCCTTCGTTTATATTTTATTGAGTTGAGCAGTGAATTTCTTATTTTTTTAGACAGAAATAGAAAGGCTAAAAATAAAGCAATTAGGAAAACCAAAATCCCAAAGAAAATTTCTTCTGTATACGGCAAATAAACCTGCGGCATCAGCGGTGCGAAGGCAACATTTTCGCTATCTAAGAACGAAAAGGTGTTTATTGGAATTTCGGGGAGAAAGACTTCCCCTATCTGCAATGAGGGGATTCGGGTCTGTGAGAAAAAAGGGATGAAGGTGATTTCGATTTCAAATCTTTCATTAAACCTAGAGTAGACTTGAATATCTAATATCTTAAGTTCAAGTCTATCTAATAATGGGTTATCGTGTGCCCACTCGACTAGAACATCTTCTTCGGTTTGGATTTCGATGATACAACGAACTCGATCGCCTACGTGAAAGTTTTCTGGTAGAAAATAAGGTTTATTGATGATCGTAAAATTTGTATTAGCCAACAAGATAGAGGAAATTAATATAAAGAATGCTACAAAGAATAGTCGTTTATTCATCTATTTATTTCCTCCTTTTGAAAAAGTTCATTAGTTTTAAAACAGGGTCATCGTTTGTGCTAATTTCTAAGACAGATATGTTGTTGCGTTCACATTCTCTTCGCCAAGAATAAAAATGATGAGACCAAAAATGCTTATATTGTTTTTGAAATGATCGACTGTTTGTTAAAGAAAAGGAAGCATAGCCCGTCTCCGGGTCTTGAACCTCAATTAATCCGTCGATTGGATACATTATATCGCTTGGATCGGAAATTCGAATTGCAATAACATCATTCTTTTTTGCTAACAACGAGAGCTCGTGTCTCCCAGTTTCAGTTTTAAAATCGGAGACAACAACATATATCCCATGCCGTTTTAATGCCTGTCCGACAGTGCTCACAGCTAAACCTAGATCGGAACCTTTGCCCGTTGCTCTTAAGGTCATCATGTCATTCAAAATTCGGTTTACTTGGCGTCTACCTTTCATTGGCGGGATCCATTTTTCTATTATATCTGAATAAAAAATCGCTCCCACTCTATCGTTGTTGTAGTTCGCAGAATAGGCTAACAACGAGGAAACTAGACCCACCATTTCTCTACGTGGAACTTTACCCACTCCAACATCAACAGAAGCAGAAATATCAATAATAAAAAAGAAATTCATCTCTCGTTCTTCCCGAAACTGCTTTGAATAGGGCGAATCCATCCGCGAAGTGACATTCCAATCAATTGAGCGAACATCGTCTCCGGGGACATACTCGCGCACTTCATCAAATTCGAGTCCTGGCCCTTTAAAAACAGAACGATAATTTCCGCCAAAGACACCTTCGATTAACCGTCGCGAGATAATTTCTAGATTTTTTATTTGGTTAAATAAGTTATTGTTTTCCTGCATTTATTACTCGATTAAGGAACAGGGACAACCTTTAACATTTTTGCGATAACATCTGCCGTCGTCAACTCTTCGGACTCCGCTTCGTATGACAAGACAATTCTATGGCGCAAGACATCGATTGCAACCTCTTTGACATCGTCTGGAATAACGAATGTCCGTCCTGCAAACATTGCTTTAATTTTAGAACATTTATAGAGAGCAATGGTCGCACGCGTTGATGCACCATACTCGATATATTTTACATAGTCATGGGCAAATCGATCTTTCTCTCGTGATGCGGCAACAATAGAGACAATATATTTTTCCACTCTTTCGTCCATTAAAATTGAATTTGCCACTTCTCGTAGAGTCGCTATCGCTGTAGGAGAAAGAACTTTATTAACGGATTTTAACTCCTCGTCGCCCATTCGTTTTAATATAAGAAATTCTTCATCGGTAGAGGGATAATCGACCACTAACTTCATTAGGAATCGGTCTAGTTGTGCTTCTGGCAAGGTATATGTACCCTCTTGCTCGATTGGATTTTGTGTTGCCAAAACAAAAAAAGGCTTTGGCAAGGGATAGGTTTTATCCCCTATAGTCACCTGCCGTTCTTCCATTGCTTCTAATAGCGCAGATTGAACTTTTGCTGGAGCCCTGTTGATTTCATCGGCCAAAATGATATTCGAAAAGATAGGTCCCTTTCGAGGAATAAACTCTCCCGTTTGAGGTCGATATATCATGGTACCTGTTAAATCGGCAGGAAGCAAGTCTGGTGTAAATTGAATTCTCTTGAATACCCCATCGATGACCTCTGCTAATGTTTTAACAGATAGCGTTTTTGCAAGCCCTGGAACCCCTTCTAAAAGAATGTGACCTCCAGCAAGTATCCCCATTAAGAGACCGTCAATCATATAAGATTGTCCAACTATTCGTTTTCCGATCTCTTCACGACAAAGATTAATTTCTTTAAGTGCTTTGAAAACATTTTCTTCTAATAGCTTTGTATCTACCATCTTTTACCTCTAGCTGCGATATTCCGCATTTTCCTTAATATATTCATAAGATAAATCACTCCCTAGAACCTGCGCAGAGCCCTTGCCTGGCAGTGTCACACTGATTTCCACATATTTTTCATGTTGGGGATAGCCTACAGATGGGCTATCTAGTTGTGAATCTTTAAAGTATTGATATAATCGCTCTTCTTTTTCTTCATCTAGGAGGAAGGCTCCATCTTTATAAACCATTTCCAAGCCAATAGTTACGCTTACAGTCGCTGGATCTAATATTATTTTTTGATTTCCGCAAAAATCGCCCAAAGAAGAAATAAATCGGCCCACGTTCGGGTCATTTCCAAAAACAGCAGTCTTAACTAAAGGAGAATTAACAATGGCTTTTCCGGCAGCTTGAGCCATTTCATCGGACTCAAAACCATTTACTTGGACTTTTAACACATGTCCCGTCCCCTCGCCGTTGCGAACCACATGGGATGCCAAATTTTGAAGAACCTGTTGCAATGAATCTTTAAATTCTTGAATAGAGGGAAGGTCATACTGGGCAGAGCTAAAAGCCAATACTGTATCACTTGTGCTTTGATCACTATCGATGGAAATTGAGTTAAAAGTAGTTTCGATACACTCTTCAAGTAGGCGGCGTAAGTCCTCGCGTGAAATTTTTAAATCAGTCATAATGAAACACAACATGGTTGCCATATTTGGCTCAATCATGCCAGCTCCCTTAGCAACACCGACAATTTTTCCTTCTCCAACATTGGCACTAAACATTTTAGGATAACTATCTGTGGTCATAATTGCTTTTGCAAAGTCGGCGGCATTCCCTTCGGTCAATTTTTCAACCAAATGAGGCACCGCGGCAACCATTTCCTTCTCTGGAATTCTCCACCCAATGATTCCTGTAGAAGAGGGAAAAACGACCCCCTCTTCTAAATTAGCCGCTTGCTCCACGGCATGCGCAACGGCACGCGCGGAATCAACTCCATTAGGCGCGGATACATTTGATATTCGATTATTAACCACAAGTCCCTGCGCCTTAGCTTGTTCGAGCATAGAGCGCCCAATGAGGACAGGAGCTCCTGGAAATTGATTACGAGTGAACATTCCAGCAAAAACAGAGGTTGGTTCATCGAGTAGAAGCAAAGAAAGATCCATTTTGTATGGTTCTGAACTCTTCTTTTCTATCGGAAAAAAATTTAGAGATGTTGTAGAAAAGCGAAATCCTTTAGGAAATTTTCCTAATTGATGTAATTTTGCAAAGTATTCTTCTTTATTCATATATCTTAATTTACCCCAAAAATGACCTTCTTGCAACAAAAATATTATAATTAAATTGACAATCACACAAACAAATACTATCATCTATATATAATGAAATGGACGACAAATTATCACACTCATACAACCTACTCCGATGGCAAAAATACAATGGCCGAAATGGTAGAAGGTGCCATACAGCTAGGTTTTACTGCCTTAGGCATCTCTGACCATGGACCTGTCCCTGTTGAATCCGACTGGAATATGTCATTTGCAGAGACTCCCTCCTATATTGCAGAAGCAAAATCGCTCCAAAAGAAATTTCCTCAATTATTGCTCTTGTGTGGCGTCGAAATCGACTACTTAAAAAAAGAGCGCTCCCTTACTAAAGACTTCCTTAACCAATTTGACTATACGATTGGCTCCCTCCATTACCTCTACACAGAGGAAGGATATCAATTAATAGATTATAATGCAGAATCTTTTTCTTATTTATTCAATAAAATATTCGATGGCAACATTGGCAAATTAGCAAGGCAATATTCTAATCAACTTTGCGAAATGATTGAGCTCTACAATCCAACCCTATTAGGACACATCGACCTCATATCCAAATTCAATCAAAAGAAAGTTCTTTTTGATGAATCTGCATCCTCTTACTTAACACCATTGCAAGATGCTATCCAATTTGCCAAAGAAAAAAAGATCATTATAGAAATTAATACAGGTGCCATTTCCAGAGGGTACAGAAATATTCCCTATCCCGCACTTCCTTTGCTTAACTTCTGCAAAGAGAAAAATATTATGATGACATTAAATGGCGATTCTCACACGACAGAGGGATTAAATGGCTCGTACGAAGCGACCCTTGCAAATCTTAGGGAAATTGGAATCCATAGTCTCTATCAACTCGAAAAAAGTGCTGAACGCCTAGAAATAAAGGAAGTTCTACTCCTCTAATTTTTTCTTAACCTCATTAGCTAGGTTCTTGCCAAGTGAGCGCCAAGCTAACGACATGACCGTTTCAAAATTATTTCCACGGCTAGAGGCTGTTTGAACCGACTCCCCTAGAAGGTTTCCTAAATTATCATAAATATGTACAAAACCCTCTGTTGAAATCTGATGGATATTCCCAGTCTCTTCATAGCTTGTGAGCATTGTCTTCCCAAATACCAGTCTTTGGATATCGTCGGGTAGTAGTTTTATGATTTGATCATGATATTTTTCTGGATGAAAGTCTGATCCCGTTGAATCTGCAAATAAACCAAGAGGAACTTCAAAAAGAGTCCATTGCGTCACCTCTTCGCCCATGTTAGAAATAAGAAAATTTGAGGTGGTTGTGGCAAGAGCCATTTTCCCAGCTAAATCATACTCGACAAGTAAAACTGCCGTCTTAATATTCAAATCGGGTTTTACTGGTTGCTCTTTTTCAATCGTGAGTTCTACAGTCAAATGATGATTGCGAATTGCATTGTTTAATTCTTCTATTAAAAGAAGTGCTTCATTGTCTTGAATCTCTACTTTGGGCACTAAAAAAGGATGGGGAAATTCAATACTGATTCTAGCCGCCTCTTCTGCCAAAATAACTCCTAAATCGAAGAAAGCTCTTCCATTTGCGTCCGTATTTTGAATCTGATTTTTCCAACCCAAGGCGCCTTGATTATTTTTGTCCCGCCACAAGGCAATTAATGCTTTATCCTTTAAAAGATTCGCTTTAGCATCGCGCAATTCGATGACTACAGGGCTAGCGATTTTTTCCCCAATTTTAACTCGTGGCGGAATCGATCTGGCAATAAATTGAATCTGCAAAACTTCGTTTCGAATCTTTTCTAAATATTTTTGCAATATAAGGATCGACTCTGGAGATGCAATGGCGGCCGCAAAGTTTGCAAGCTGGGAATGTGTTTCAAAAGTTGCATTAAAGCCATTCCAACCAGACAAAGCATCTTTTTCCTCGATATAAATAAGTTTTTGATAAATTTCTAAGTAAAATTCTTTTAATATGGCTAACTTAACATAAACTTGATAATTTTCTGCCTTGCCTTCAAATTTTTTATCTGCAATAAAAATGAGGTCATTCCCATTGGCCGTTGTTTCTTCGGCTATTAGTGCTAGTCGAATCAAATCTTCTAAGTACTCTTTTGACAAATCACTTTTTGCTGTATTTTCATTGACTGCAAATCTAGAAAGTAAATCATGAACAGCTAAATTGATTAGGTTTTCTTCGGCAATACTGGTTGTTTTGGCCTCTGCTCCTGTCCACTCTATAATCTGATATCGGTTCTCGTCTAATTCAATATCCCTTGAACTCTTTTGAGAGGAAATACATCCAATGAGTAAAAAAGAAATGAAAACAAATAGACAAGAACTAATTCTCTTCATATAAACCTAACGACTCCACTATGTAACTATACGAGTATGCATCTTGATGGTCTAACCTTAAATGCTTATCGTCTGCTAATATCATTTCAGAGGCTGCAAAAATAAGTTTTTCAACCTGCACTGAATCCTGTTTGCCATATCCACCTATAATTAAATTATCGTCAGAAAATTCGTTTCTCATTAACACATTAAATGAATCTTTTATCGAATTTTCCCATTTTTTTGCTTCAGCGGAGCTAATTCCGCTAATAATAACTTGAAAATAGTCCCCATACGCTCTTATCTCTTGGTAAGCCTTTACTGCATCCGAAAGTAGCGCATGATAAAACGAAAGAAAATCGTCCCCTTGAATGAGCCCTTCTCCGATTATTTGCTCTTCCTTTTTTACCAGTATTTCACCCGAAAAGGTGTCCACCGCTTGAGCCTCGAAGGAGAGTCTCTCTTCGTTTAGTAAAAATTCCAAGTAAATATTTGCTCCTACCATCCCAGAAATATATTGAAGGGATGAAAACTGCTTAGATGAAAAATTGATTGATTGCAATCTTTCGCGGATGGTACTTGAGTTTATGACAAAATAATCTTCATCACTATTGGCGTTTGTCTGTTCGTCCAAAATTTTTGAAAAGGTAATATCATACTGCGTATGCGAATCCTTGTTCGAATATACCCAAAAAGGAGCAATTAAAATTTTGTCATTCCTTTCTATTTGAGGGCTTCCAGCAACTAAAGATTTCGTGATAGCTGGATATAAAGAAATGGGAGAAGAAAATTTGTGGTCTTTATCTTTTTCGCTTCCGCCAAACCCAAATTCATCATCTGCCCACGCTGGAATTGTTGCTTTAGTTGTACCCTCTTCACTCAATTGGGAAGCAGATTCAATTGAATCATCTCCCTTTTTGTCTCCCGTCGAAAGACAAGAAAAGAGACAAAATACAATTACCAATAACACTAAACTAAATTCTTTTTTTATCAACATAAACACCTCTAATATGAAACGGAAAAACCCATTCCTATCGTTAAAAATTGCCAATCATAAAATTTAAGAAAATCTTCATTTTCTACTAAACTCACAGCACCCTCTGCCAAGTTTGTGTCAATCACGCCTTTCAAATTGATCGAATTGCCTACCCATGCTTGATAGCCTACATTAAAGAGGAATGAGAACCTTTGATCAATTCGGACTTCGACATCTAAACCCGTCTCTAGTGTAAAATAATTCATAACCGACGCTGCCACACTCTCATATTCACTTCCAGAGGGTGGCAGCGAACCAACCTGCCCTCCATCAACAAAAGCAAATGGCGCATTGAAAATAAATCCAGCCGCTAAATTAGGTGCTAAAGTCACCCTATTTAAGTTCCATTCTAATTGAAAGCCAAGATAGGGTCGCATAAGGCCTAAAAAAGAACGACGATAAGCAAATCCTTCCCCTTCAATATTCCCCACAGCATAGAGTTTATCGGGTGAAATTCCCCCAACTTCTGTTCCCACAGCTCCATCAATAAAAAAATCCAACCCGAAAAAAGGGCGAACAAGAGAAGTTCCATAGTCGACAATTTGGCGCACGCCAACAAATCCGAGCATCTCACCGAAAAAGCCAGCTCCAGCTTGTACGTGCCCCGTAGAAATTCCAAGACCTGAAGTATCGAGGTCGCTTTGCAAATTCATCGCCCCCAAAAAACCAGATCGAACCTGAGTCGTGAGTCCAATACGTTTATCAAAACGAACCGCATCTCCTACCAAAATTTCATCGTCTGCATAAAGAATTTGGCAATACGAATATTCTTCTAATACATGATAAACAATCACTTGGCCAAATACTTTTACCAATTTGTCATTGTCACTGCCATCAACATACTTGATAAGCGTAAAAGTCGAACCCTTGAGCACATCGTCATTTTTCCCAAGATTGACAATTATCTCGGATGCATTTAGAATTTCGACGACACCTGTACCAGAGATTTCATCTTCTTGACCCACCAATTGCGACAAAAGCTGTTTAGGAATTTCGCTTAAGGCATTTTGAAATGACTTCTGTGCATCTGCATCGAAGCCTGCAACCGTAATTATAATTGCTTCATTGAATAAACTATCTTTCCGCTGTTCAAAAATTTCAAACTCTAGGTTGATAGCCGTGTATATAAATTTGTTTAGACTTTCTTTTTTTGAAATTTTAATATCTCGAAGGGTCCAAAAACGTGTTACCTTTGCAAAGTTTTCGGCACTAACCGAATTTCCATTACTTAGCAACAATTTTTCCGTTTCAAAAGCTTCTATACTACCCGCCATATTTTCCACGGAGGTTTCTGCCACTAAAGCATTCTCTGTGGGTGCCTCCTCGACTTGCGAAGTTGCCTCTGGCGATTGACTTTCTACTTGAGATTCGGGAGACGTTGATCCGCTAGGATCTTGCTCCTGCGGAACTTGTTCCTCTCTCTTTTGTTGCGCGGTAGCGACAATATTTAGAGCGAGTAAATCATAATCTTCACGCGATAGGGAGGGTACCATATACAGCCTGCCAGAGCCCGCTATGGGAGAACTCCATCGTAAAATATTTGATTGAACCATTTCTTTTATGGCAGAAATGGAGGCAGCCTCTTCTTCGGGTGTTGATGCAGGTGCTTTAGTTGATGTTTCGATCGGTCCCGTTGTTTCTGTTGACGGGTCTGCTTCTGGGTTTGTTTGGGTTTCTGTTGACGGTTTTGCTTCTACAACGGTTTCTGTTGACGGTTTTGC
>CAYJGX010000001.1:0-24597 GCA_964369795.1 uncultured Spirochaetaceae bacterium | reverse complement strand
TGCATCTGGGGTTGTTTGGGTTTCGACTAGAATAAAAACCAAGTCACGCGAGGCAACAGTCTCTTGCGAATAGACAAAGAGAGGCAAAAAAAAGAATAATAAAGAAATGAGTTGAACCTTATTTTTTTTCAAAAAGATACCTTCCAACATAAATTTACAGTTGAATATCCTGAATTACGACTGGATTGATCCAATAATCTAACGGCGAAATTGTTGAGAGACAATAGCGATTAATTCGAAATTCGCTAGTTGCAGAACTTTCTTCTTCCGCAGACCTTTCATTCGCCAGAAATTTTATACTAAAAGTTGTAGGCATTTGCTCTAGTGCTAGGGGATAAGTTGTATTCCCTTGAATTAAAACGATATCCCCATTTGCACGCTTTTCTAAGTGGAAGGAAAAAATCGAGTAATCATGAGATGCAACAACCGCGGAAAGAGCGAGAGGAGTAGAGGCAATGCTCGTTTGCGTGTCGCCAAACATTTTAAATTCTATTTGCTTTTCGTTTAAATCAAATAGGATGGATGGAGTCGCTTCTAGTTCACCGGTGACGAAATCAGACTCTCCAAGGAATAACTCAATTTTGCCTTCGGATTCACTTTGATACGAAGTCTTAAAAGAAATTTGACTAGCATTAGCATAATATACTTGCTCGTAGGATGAATTTTCACTTAAAGTTAATTGACTTTCGGATATCCTTGAATTCCCCCTCCAAATACCATTTATGTAGAAATCTTTTTGATTTTTATCAAAGGAAATATCGGATTCTACCTGTCCCTGCAATTCTGACGAGTTTAACTGGTCAAAATTGTAAATACCAGAATTTTTGTTTATATCGGCAATATAAATCCCAAATTCGTCGATTACAGAGCCATTGTCTAGACTACTTCCTAATGTTGCTAGATCCCCGCCTTTCGCAATTTCTGAAAAATGGAAAGGGAGTTTGCTGATTGAGTAGAGCTCTTCGTTTAAGTACCAAAGGAAATAGGAATTTTCGTTGTCGTAATAATAACTGACTGCCACCTTCGAATTGTTTTCGTCAATTCCTTTAAAGGCGACTGGAATTTCTGGAATGAGAGTTGTTACAATGTCATTATACGTTATAGTTGCCTGTGGCAATCCTTCTTGAAGTGCAAATTGGAAAGAGAAATTTTTATATTCTGAAGTGAAAACGGTTTCTGCCATTTCCTCCCCATCGACAACTTGTTCCTCTTCGGATCCTGCAAACAATTCCCCTGCAAAAAAGAGGGTAAAGGGTTGCAATTGTCCTTTGTCTCCAGAAAAGTTTACAGGAAGTAAGCCAGAATCATAAATGATTTTTGCCCCATTGTTAAATGTATATCCAAAATTCTGTTTAGCAATGCTTAATAAAGGGGTTCCTTCAATTTTTGTTTTAGTTTGATTGATGGTATCCTTTAGTGTCCCATTAAAATGGTGCAACACAGAAAAAACTCCGTCCGAATATATCCCATTTTTCCCAAAATCTAACGAATCCCCAATAAGTATGGATCCTTTTAAATTATAGGGTGAGGGGAAATCAAATTCACTTAGGCCACTAGGGGGCATAAAGGGATAAACTTCCAAAGTAAAGCTTGATTGAACCGATTTTTCACCAGACAATTTTATATGTGGCCATCTTTCTATTTCTGATAAAGCCGTCGCAAAGACAACCTTATCATCTAACATAAAACGAACAAAAGTCTCGTCCGCATTGTTTGACTGAGTATCGAAGTAAAGTAGAAAGTCTCCCTCTGGGGGGACAATAGATGGATAGTGTCCAACCGAACGCGGACTGACCTTATTGCTTGAACTAAACACAGGGTTTGTAAATGAGCCTAAAAAATTCCCTTCGTTGTAATACTTAACCTGCAACTTGTAAAACCCGTCGTCTAGGCGTGTGTAAGGAATATTAAAGTTATATCCAGAATTCGAGAGAGTGATTTCATTGGAAGTTAAAAGGAATTCTTCTTGCAATTCTTCTTCGCTAGCTAGAAGTTCTAGGTTTTCGTCCTCGAATGTTTCCTTGTCCGAGGAGGTATTGTCATTTTCAAATTGCTCTTCTTGCCCATCTTCTTGTTCTGCTAATACCTCTATTTCCGCTAGCCGTAAATTTTCCTGCCGTTGGAGCTCCTCGTTAATAAATTCTTGTAAAGAGCCACTTAGAACTTTAGCCTCATACTCTTCTGATTGCATAAAGATATTAATTTCTTCTAAAAAAAGATATTTTATTTCGAAAACCGATTCTTCGCTTTCATATTCGACAAATTCAACAACAAAGGAATCCGGTTCTATTTCTAGTAATTCTTCGTATTCAAAGCTAAGAGGAAGCAGGTTGTTATCGGGCAATATTGCGCCAGTCACCAAAGTATTAATTTTTATATTTTCAATTTCGAAATCTTCTCTGCGTAATTCTTCCTCTGGAGAGGTACAATTCCAAACAAAAAGAGAGATAAAGATTGACATTCCTATAAAAATAAAAAGCTTTTTCACCACTTTAAATATAGCATATAATAAGAAAAAAAGCAAAGAAAAAAGAGTCTAAGATTAAAGAAATTACATTGATTTTAGCCTAAAGGGCTACTGTAAGAAGCTAGAAATAATCTCTTCTTTTGTTGATGCACTAAGAATTTCGGCTCGAATTTCGGGCCTCGTGAGAAGGCGACTAATTTCTGCTAAAAATTGCACATGTGGTCCTGTTTTTTCGGCAGGAGAGAGCGTTAAAACAAAAATCTGGCTTGGTTGCCCATCTAGGGCTTCGAAATTTATCCCCTCTTTGCAAATTGCAATACAAGCAGTAAGGTTTTTTAAACCTTTTACCTTTCCATGCGGAATAGCAACCCCTGTTTGAATCCCAGTCGACATTTGTTTTTCGCGTGTAATGACAGCCTCTAATGCAGATTCTTTATCCTCAATTTTGCCCGAATCAACTAAAATATCTATTAACTCATTGATAATATCTTCTTTTTTACTTGATTTAATCTCGAGAGCAACAACATCAGGAGTAAGAATGTCTTTTAAATTCATCATTTTACCTCTTAAAGGTTGATAGTAACATATTCTTTTCGTTTTAGGTATACATATTAGAAAAAAATAGGTATTATATGTTATGAATTTTTCTGAATTATCAATAGACCCTCGGATTCAAGAGGGCATTACAAAGGCACAATTTGTTGAGTGCACCGAAGTACAAGCAAAATCGTATGAAATAACATTAAAAAACAAAGATGTTCTTGTTCAATCACAAACGGGTTCGGGGAAAACGGCTGCATTCCTTATTCCAATTTTCGAATCGCTTCTTAAAAACAAAGGAAAAGCACTCATTATTGCTCCCACTAGAGAACTCGTGGTTCAAATTGAAGAAGAATGCAATAAATTAGGTGAATTTACAGGATTATCTTTTGGCTCTTTTTTTGGCGGCACGGGATACGAAAAGCAAGAAAAACTCCTTGCCAAAGGGATCGATATTTATATCGGAACGCCTGGGCGTTTAATGGATTTTAATAAAAGCAAAAAATTGAACTTCGCAGACTTTACAATCATGGTGATTGACGAAGCGGATCGACTCTTTGATATGGGCTTTTATCCAGACATCCAGTTCATCATGAAACGGGCAAAGCAGCCAAACGAACGGCAAACAATGCTTTTTTCTGCAACTTTAAGTTTACGAGTGCGTCAACTCGCTTGGCAGTTCATGAACGAACCCACCGAAATCGAAATTGAATCCGATTCCATTGCCGTAGAAGAAATCGAGCAAACTCTTTTTCATGTTAGCAAAGAAGAAAAATTTCCCCTTCTACTTGGGATATTAAAGCGTGAAAATCCTTCCGCTGCCCTTATTTTTACCAACACCAAAAATCAGGCAGCTATTCTTTCTCAAAAATTAGTTCACAACGGATACAAATCCCTTTTCATGAGCGGAGACCTCCCTCAACACAAGAGAATTGCAGCCATCAACAAAATGAAAGAAGGCGAACTGCAAATTTTAACGGCTACCGACGTTGCTGCGCGAGGTCTTCATATCGACGATCTTCCCCTCGTTATAAACTACGATATCCCCGAAGATTCAGAAGTCTATGTACACAGAATTGGACGGACGGCTCGAGCGGGAAAAACGGGCAAGGCAATCACTTTTGCATGCGAACGCTTTGTCTTTCATTTAGAAGCAACAGAAGATTACATTGGCAAAAAAATCCCTGTCGACTATGTAGAAGATGAACTTCTTTTAGAAGATCTTAGCATTGGAAAACCCATCCATCTTCCACGCGACGGCAAACCGTCAAACAACTCGTCTAATAACCGCCAAAACTCTAGCAGAACGGCCAAACCTAGAACAAACTATCAATCATCAGCAAATAGCGTTACCAAACCATCAACAAAGCCTAGCCAAAACATCAACAGAAAACGGCGAACGCCAGCTAACTCAAACCAAAAGCAATCAAACGCGAACGCAAATAAGAGACCGCGGCAGGATTTCAACACGACAAAGCGAAATCAGACGCCAGAACAACGCCGCGCGCATTATGCTTCTAAATACGGCGAAGCTTTTACCCCTGTAGCGCCGAAGAAGGGCGAAATTTCCACCAAAGGGCCAAAGAAAAGACCCAAAAAAGGATTTTTTGTTAAAATTCTGTCTAAAATATCAAAAAAATAATTTGCAAAAGCGATTTTTTATCGATGGAGGAGTTTCATGAACCTATTTTCTAAAAAGTTTTCCGTAATTATTCTTAGTCTGCTGCTATTTTTTGGCTGTAGTCGCTCCCTCGAAAACCAAATAGACGACCCCGACGTTATTCAAGGGGTTTTAGATAATGGCTTTTCCTACTACGTTTATGAAAATGAAAAGCCAGAAAACCACGTTTCTATTCGCCTTGCTGTCAATGTCGGCAGTATTCATGAAGCAGATGACCAGCGTGGGGTCGCACACTTTACCGAACACATGGCATTTAATGGCTCAAAAAATTTTGACGGCAACGAACTTATTGAATTTTTAGAGTCGACGGGTGTCGATTACGGACCCGACCTTAACGCCTATACCTCATTCGACGAGACGGTTTACAAACTAGAAATCCCGCTAGACAATCCAGAGAATTTAGAGACAGCTTTAACCGTTATCGAAGATTGGGCATTTGGGCTGACGATGGCAGATGACCAAATCGATAAAGAGCGTGGGATCATTTTACAAGAACGCCGCGACCGTCTCTCGGCTTGGTCTCGTTTTCAAGAAGAATACTTTGAACTCCTCTTTAACGATTCGGTCTATTCCAGCCGATTTCCAATTGGCACTCCAGAAGTTATCCAAAATATTACCTACGAAAGATTTAAAGAGTTTTATTATGACTGGTATACCCCCGAAAGAATGGCTTTAGTGGTTGTTGGAACTGTCAATGCGAAAAAGGTGGAAAGACAAATAAAGAAACAATTTTCTTCCTATGCGAGGAATCCAGAATCGAAGAAAATTGACAAATCCATTGAGCCTAAAAAGGGGACAGAATTCCTATACCGATATGACAAAGAGTTTGAACACCAAGGCATCTGGTTTTTAAACCGAATTACCCTTGCCCAATTTGACTCTCGGGAAGAGGCTATAAGAAGCAATTATATTCGTTCTCTTGCTGCAAGCACGATTGCCGCTCGCTTTGACGAAAAATTAAATATCGGTGCAAAAGGAGTTTCGAGCGCCTATCAAAGCCAAATCGAATGGAATAAAGAAAACAGTTTTTATTTAACAGGTCTTGAGTTTAAGCAAGAGGATATCGAAGCGGGAATTTTATCCTTTCTCACAGAAGTTGCCCTACTTCGGAACGAAGGCGCAACGGCAAGCGAATTAGAACAAGTAAAAGCCACCGCATTAAACGCCATTCAAATAAGTTTCGACGAACGAAACAATCGAACTTCGCAATCTATCTCGGAGAATTTTACCCATAATTATTTAAACAAACTCCCCATTCCCAATTTCTATTGGCTAAAAAGAGTAGCAACTACTTCGGTTTCAGAAATCACTTTAGAAGAGGTGAACGAGGCAATTTCTGCCCTCTTAAAATCAGATAACCGTGTTTGTACCCTTTTTGCACCAGACTCACTAAAAAAGAAGACACCAACGGAGAAAGCTCTGCTTGCTTTAATCGACGAAGCAGAAACAAATGCCATAGAACTAGCAGAGAAACGCAAAGGAGAGGAAGAAACCTTAGCCGAACTAGAAGTATCCCTTCCTAAACCGGGTAAAATTGTTTCAAAAGAGGTTATCAAAGAACTTAAAACCACAAAATACACTCTATCAAATGCCGTTACGGTTTATTACCGCCAAAGCGATTTAACTAACAATCAATTATTTTTCCAAGGTTGGAGCGAAGGAGGAACCTCTTTAGCATCGGATTCGGACTTTCCTTCTGCCGAACTTGCCGACGACCTTGTTGCAGACGGTCCTTTAGCCAACCTAAGCCGCACGCAAAAGTCAAATTGGCTTAAACGAAAAGCCTTAACCACTTCATTGTCAATCGATGAACTTTCGCATTCTATCACGGCATCCACATCTACCGACCACCTAAAGGAGACTTTTGATTGGATTTATGCTCAATTCCTACCACAAACTGCCAACAAAGAATTATTTGAGGAAATAAAGAGTCGCTACATCTCCTATGTCACGAACCTTGGCAACGACCCTCAAACTCTCTATTTTCGTCTTTTAAATGAAACCTTACGCAACAAGGGAGATCGCAATCCCGAAATGCTAGCGCATGTTGCAGAAAGAGCAAAATTCGAGACTTGTATCGAATTTTACAATGAGCGATTTTCCGATGCAACCAACTTTTCTTTTATTTTTACTGGGAATATTCCAACCGCCGAATTTGAAGAATTTCTTGCAAGCCACATGGCAACCCTGCCTTCTGACAATAACCCAAACAACAAAGAAACTTACAAAACAACCGTCCCGCCCTACCCATCAGCAGATACAGACATGACCTATGTTCAAGGCACCGAAGAGCAAGCCATTTTGTATTCCGTTTTTACAGGCGAGCAAAAATATTCATCCCGAGACAAGATACTATTTGCCACTACTTGCGACATCTTAAGCCGACTTCTCGAAAAAGAGATCCGAGAAAAGGAAAGCGGAGCCTATTCTATAGGAGCTTTCAATCGCATCAACCTTGCCCCTTACGAAGACATGATGACAGCTATCTCTTTTTCTTGTGACCCAGCTCGAATTAAGGAATTACGGACTAAGCAAGAGGCACTTCTCGAAGAGTTCGTCACTGGCGAATTTGACCACCAACTTTTAGAAAATTCAAAGAAAATCAAACTTTTGCAAATAGAAAAAAATAAGCAAAGCGATTTATGGTGGCTTCAGATGATTAGCGACTACAACTTACATAGAATTTCACTTGATGAATTTCTATCTTTTGAAAAAGATATCGCAAGTTTTACCGCTGACGAAATCAAAAAAGCAGCATCAACTCTATTCGAAAATAAAACAATGACCACCGTCATCTTATTTCCAGCAACGGCAACACAACCAAAAGGTCAAAAGCAAGATAAATGGCACGAATAATTTACCCCGAAGATAAATTTATTCTCTCACTTGACTCTGGCGGATCTCAAGTTCGCGCCATTTTATTTGACACAAATGGAATCGAAGTCAATCGCCACGAAGAAAAGACCCCTTGGCTAAGCCCTGTGCCAGGTGCGCAAGAACATGACCCCTCGCACCTATGGAAAATGGTTGTTAAGTGCATCCAAAAAGTTATCAAAAAAACTAAAATTACACCCTCTCAAATTGCTACTATTGGAATTACCAACCAAAGGGCATCCTTTTTATTATGGGACAAAGCTACAGGCAAACCTATTTCAAATTTAATTAGCTGGGCAGATGTACGAAGTGCAAACACGTGCGACCAAATGAATCGAAATCCTCAATGGACTACCCTAAAAGGTGTAGCATCCATATTAGGCACAATCACACAACACCCAATGCTTTTAACCACTAACCTATTAAAATTTACCACAGATCACGCGACCACACGCTTAAAATGGTTTTTAGATATCAACCCTGGCCTTCGCCCTCTATGTAAATCTGGAAAAATTTTGTTTGGAACGGTAGATTCATGGATCATTTACAATCTAACAGGTGGCAAATCTCATTTAACCGACCCCTCTAACGCCGCTGCCACAGGACTCTTTAATCCCTTTTCCTATAAATGGAACAGTATACTATTGCGAATTTTCAACCTACCAATGAATATTTTTCCAAAAGTCATCGATTCAAACGGCCATTATGGCACGTGTGATCCCGAACTTTTCGGTGCTCCCATCCCTATCAATGGTGTTTTAGGCGACCAGATGGCAGCCCTCTTTGGACACAGTTGTTTTAATAAAGGGGATGTTAAAATCTCGCAGGGCTCTGGCTCTTTTGTCGATATTAACGTCGGAAACAAACCAAAGCTTTCTAAACGCGGCCTTTTCCCCATGATTGCATGGTCGCTCTCTGGCACTCCAACCTACATGATGGAAGGGTATGTTGCTACTGCAGGAACATTAATTGACTGGCTTGGACATGGCATTGGATTAAGTTCATCTGCAAAGGAACTAAATCACAGTGCTAGCCTTTGCAATGACACAGAAGGAGTGATTGTTATACCTTCTGCAAGCGGGATTCGCTATCCCTATTTCAATCCGCGCACAAGAGCCTCCATACTAGGACTTTCATTATCGACCAAAAAATCGCATGTTGCACGTGCTGTCCTAGAAGGAATCGCCTTTCGGCTAATTGACATTCTAACTGGAATGAAAAAAGATACAAAGACGCCAATTCGTATGATTAAGGTTGATGGGGGTGTCAGCAACTCTAATATTTTGCTTCAGGCTCTCGCAGATTATTCAAATATACAAATAAATCGCTCTAATGAAAAAGACATGGCGAGTATCGGTATTGCCTACATAGCAGGATATGGATGTGGAATTTGGAAAACCTTAGACGAAATAGCCTCTCTTCAGCAGGAATACCAGACTTTTACCCCTCACATTTCCGAATCAAAACGCCAGCACAAATTAAACCGATGGAACGAAGCTATCCATGCTATCATTAAAATTGATAAAATTCCAGTAATTGGTCATAGAGATTATTTTAAAGATTAACTCTTTTCTCAAACCTAAGTTCGCAGTTTGGCAAAAATTTGGTTTGTTTTCGTCTGGTTTTTTCTTAATTTCCTTATTTTGATGTTTTTTTAGTTGTTTTTTGCTATTCATTCGTTTCTTTTGCTTGACTTTATATTTTTATCGTCGTAATATTTATTAATTACTATATAAACAGAATGAAGGAGCTTCAAAATGAGCAATTCAGGAAGAAAAGGCGCAGAAATCTTAGTAGACATCCTCTATCAAGAAGGCGTAGAACACATGTTTGGCTATCCAGGTGGAAAAGCAATCCCTATTTTCGATGCACTAATCGAATCCCCTATTAATTTCGTACTTACACGCCATGAACAAGGAGCAACTCACATGGCAGACGGTTATGCTCGGGCAACAGGAAAACCTGGCGTTGTTTTAGTCACTTCTGGCCCTGGAGCCACTAACACGATTACAGGAATTATGACAGCGCAAATGGACTCGGTTCCCCTCGTTATTTTAGCTGGACAACAAAACACGAACAATCTTGGCTTAGACACCTTTCAAGAAGCCGACATGAGTGGGATCACCTTTCCTCTTTGCAAGCACTCCTATTTAGTTAAGAATGCAGCCGAAATTCCTAGAATCATAAAAGAGGCGCTTCATATTGCTACCACCGGGCGACCAGGTCCTGTACTTGTCGATCTTCCAGGCGATATTACTTCTATGGTTGTAACCGAAGAAATCATCGAAGAATTCGATCTCCCAGGTTATCATCCTAATGAAATCAAGTTTGATCAAACCGAAATAAAAGCAGCCGCAGAGATGATTAGCGCAGCGACGAGACCTGTGCTATTAGTCGGGCATGGAGCCATCATTTCGGGAGCAAGCAAGGCTATTTCTCATTTCGTAGATAAACTACAAATTCCTGTAGTCAACACCTTATTGGCCAAGGGTTGTTTTCCAGAGACTCACCCATTAAATCTCGGCATGCCTGGCATGCACGGAACAGCCTATGCAAACAAAGCACTTATGGAAGCCGATTTAATTATCTCCGTTGGTTGCAGATGGGACGACCGAATTGCTTCAAATCCAAATGATTTTTGCAAAAATGCTCGTAAAATACATATCGATATCGATGCCTCTGAAATAAACAAAGTTATTCCTGTAGATATTGGAATTGTTGGCGATGCGAAAGATGTAATCGAACAAATTTCTGCAATAGCAAACAAAGGGAATACCGAAGAATGGATCAAAAAATGTGATACATTACGAAAGAAATTCCCACTAGCCTATAAAAAAGAAGGAAAGCTAAAACCTCAACAAGTTATCGACGAAGTCAATCGAATTTCCAATGGGAAAGCGATTGTTTGTACCGATGTTGGGCAACATCAAATGTGGGCAGCTCAATTTATTAAAGTCGACAAATCACGCCATTGGGTCTCTAGTGGCGGTGCGGGTACCATGGGATTTGGCCTTCCTTCGTGTATTGGGGCTCAATTTGGCAATCCAGACAAACCTGTTGTTGCTTTTTGTGGCGATGGCGGATTCCAAATGACATTATGTGAATTGGCCACAGCCTTCATTCACAAACTGCCTATTAAAGTTTTTATTCTTAACAACAGTTACCTTGGTATGGTTCGCCAATGGCAAGATTTATTTTATCAAAATAGGCTTTCTGGTGTAGATTTAACAGGAAATCCTAACTTTGTCAAACTTGCAGAAAGCTATGGATGCAAAGCCTTTAGAGTTAAACGAAGTGCGGACCTACGAAGAATTGTTAAGCAAGCTTTTGCTTATAACGAAGGCCCTTGTATCATCGATTGTGAAGTTGCTAAAATTGAGAATGTCTTCCCAATGGTTCCTCAAGGGAAAGGGTTTGAAGATATGCTACTTTGCGAGCCTAAAAATAAATAATAAGGAAAATTCAAATGGAAGATTTTAATACAAAACATATTATAAGCGTTTATGTTAGCAATAAACCAGGGGTTCTCATTCGGGTTTCATTAGTCTTTGCTAGAAGAGGTTACAATATTGATAGTTTAGTCGTTTCAGAGGCGGAAGATTGCAAATTTTCACACATGACCATTACCGCTACTGGTAGTGCGAAAACTCTTGACCTTATGCTAAAACAACTAAACCGTCTTGTCGATGTCATTCACGCAAAAGACATGACAAACAAAGATGTTATACAAAGCGAACTTGCCCTCATCAAAATTAAATGCACCCCAGATCAACGTCCAGAAGTGATGCAAACAACAACCGCCTTTACCAGTAAAACAGTAGACATCACCGATGATTCTCTAACTATACAGGTCTCGGGTATTTCTGACAAAATCGATTCTGCAATTAAAGTTTTTTCACATTATGGAGTCATAGAAATTGTCCGTTCTGGCAAAATTTTAATCACACGCGGCAACGAAACAACATAACTAAGGAACTACAATGAATAGAAAAATTGTCGTCCTCGATGGCTATACATTAAATCCAGGAGACCTCAGCTGGGATGCTCTTATAGATCTTGGAGATGTAGAAATATACGACCGAACTCCAAACGAGCTTATCTATGAACGAAGCAAAGAGGCCCAACTCTTACTAACAAACAAGACGCCATTAGATGCAAATATGCTTGCAAAATTACCCAAATTAAAATATGTAGGTGTTCTTGCAACTGGGATGAATGTAATAGACCTCAATGCAGCCTCGAAACTCGGCATTACAGTCACAAATATTCCAGCCTACAGCACCGCTTCTGTTGCACAGTTTACCTTTGCACTACTCCTAGAACATTGCCATCAGGTATCTATGCACAACAGTAGCGTTCATGCGGGTCAATGGTGTCAATCAATAGATTTTAGTTACCAACTTTCGCCTTTACTCGAACTCTCTGGTAAAACTTTTGGCATTTTCGGCTTTGGTCATATTGGACAAGCCTGTGCCAAAATTGCGGAAGCATTTGGCATGAAAGTGATTTTCTATACTAGAAGCACGAAAAATCCATCCGATTTTCCAAACTACGAGCAAGTAAGCCAACAACAGCTTTTTAAACGTTCCGACGTCCTAAGCCTCAACTGCCCCCTCACTCCAGACACACAAGAAATCGTCAACGAAGAAACACTCGCCCTCATGAAACGAAGTGCCATTTTAATCAACACAGGCAGAGGCCCCCTCGTCAATGAAGCTCACTTAGCAAAGGCTCTCGATGATCAAATCATCGCAGGCTACGCAACCGATGTTCTTTCTACCGAGCCACCCCAAGCAGACAACCCTCTCCTCGGGGCACCTAATTGTACGATTACACCGCACATTGCTTGGAAGACCAAAGAGGCAAGAACCCGTCTCCTAAAAATAGCCATCTCGAACGTGACCCACTATTTGGTTAATATCAAATAATGATAAAATATAGCATTAACAAAATATTTTCAGAAAAAAGGCTCCTCTACCTAAAAGCCAACCAATCGAAGCTAAAATTTTTCAAAAACTACCCTTTTAACCCTTTAAACAAAACACCACTACAAGCCAAAATTTTCGACTTATACATTGCAGAAACCGAAGGTTGTGGGCTTGGGCTTTTTACCAACGAAGCAATCCCCAAAGGGGCTTGCATTGGCGAATATGTCGGGATAGTCGAAAAAGGGGATCGAAAATATTCGTTTAAAAATATCTTCAACCGAAGAGCGCTCGCTACCGACTACTGCTGGAACTTTCCCTTCAATCTAAACTTCTTCACCCCACTGCAAATTAATGCAGAAACGGCGGGCAACGAGCTGCGCTTTGTAAACCACAGTTTCGCCCCCAATCTAATCGACGAAATTTGCAACTACGAAGGAGAGCACAAAGTTCTATTTATTACCACCCGCGACATATTGGCTAACGAAGAACTTCTAATCGACTACGGCGACGACTACTGGAACCACCCCAGCAGACAGATACACATCTCACAAAAAACGCTAGAGCTACTAACAGTACAAAGAAACCCTACCCCACCTATTTTTCAATAAACAAGAAAGAGCTTAATTTTATTTTGAAGTCATTATTATTTTAATTCTGACCAAGCGGCATAGTAGCGTTCGCCAAGAAGAACCGTTCCCTCTCTGCTAAAGTGAATTTTATCACTGAGAGCTTCAATACCATCGGTTTCGACAAATTTACAATAGGAAAGGGTACTCATTACATTCCGCGTAGCATCAGAAATCCTTGCATGATCTTTTCCATCTGCAAGAGGTTTTCGCCAATCTTCCGTAAAGTTACCTGCTATAAAGGGCAAAGTTGGCAATCCTAAATCATTTCTGTATCCGTTAACTGTATTGGTTAGCATGGTTGCGCTCTCTGGCGTAAGTGCAAGATCAAAAGATACCCCTTGACATCCAGCTAAACAAAAAACCACTAACAACAAGACTAATCCCTTTTTCATAATAACTCCTTTGTTATAATCCATAATCAAATATCATTCCAGTCTGTCTGCAAAAGCTGTTCCCACTCAATATTTTAGCATAGAAAAGCAAATTGTCAAGTTAAAATTTTATATATCAACTGGCATTTCTGTTTTAAACAAAAAAATGCCCTCGCATGAATCATGCGAAAGCATCTCCTTAATCAGTAAGGTTACTAATATTTATTTGTATACTATAATTTATAAATAGGTTCTAAGTCCAACACCTGCTCGAGGAGCAAACGCGACAGCAACACCAGCCCCTGGCACCATTACCATTCCTATCCCAGGTCCAAGTTCTACAAATAAATTGAAGTTTTTTACATCTTTAAAATTGACTTCCCATCGCACGGGCACAGCAAGCTCAATTGAGTGTGCTATCGCCACTCCAATAGTTGGGCCAAATCCCCATGCAAAGCCATAACCTAATGCCGGCCCAATCGTTAATGGACAGATCATCCCGTCGATCTCAGGCTCATAAACGGTAAACAAAGGTGCGAGTCCTATGTGCATTCCCCCAAATGAGGTTGCAAATAAAAGATCTATTTCTATAAGATCATTAAATTCATACCCATAACTTAAACCCGTAGGATATCCAATGTAACCACCAATTTTATGTCTCCCTCCTTCTTCCGCAAAGCTAAAAAGAGCTAAACACAACATTACTGACAATAATATAATTTTTTTCATTCGGGTATCTCCTAAAAAATATTTTTTATTTATTCAATTTCTACCACAGGGCTTAATTCAAACATTTGCTCTTCCACAGGGCCATAACAATTTAAGAGCAAAGGCACAGATATTGGTAAACTTGCCACAAAAATCGCGCCAAAGACAACATGAAGAATTCTTACATCCTTATCTAAACGACCTTCAAAAGTTTCATATCCTTCCATCTCAATTCTTACAATAGGATCATACCATGCAAACGATGGAATGTCCGTTACAAGTGGAGTTTGCCCCACATTAACACCATCTAGGTAAACATCGGCACCCTTAACATTCGAATTCACTACAAGCGGTGTTACACAACTTGCAAACACAAAACTGACTAACAACAATAACACTAAAAATTTTTTCATCTTTTGTCTCCTTTTTATGTATAATATCAATTAAATTATTTATTCGCAACAAGAACTAAGTTCAATTTTTTATTTTTTTCAAATTTTTTAACTCTATTTTATTCAATCCTCTCCAGCGCAAGGCCATGGAGGGGGCGCGAAAGCGCGTTCCTTTGAACTTTACAGAAAAGTTCAAAGAACCTAGCCCCGCAACGGCCGACCGGCACGAAGTGGCGGACGCGCCCTACCAAATAAAAAACCCCTTAATCAAAAAAAACGCCCACCCCCAAAGGAGTAGGCGCCCTTGTTAAACCAAAGTTTAAACTTATTTGTTAGCGTTTTCTTCGGCTCGTTTTCGAGCAAATTCTTTAATAAGTTCTTCGGAGATGCTGTTAGGAACTTTACCGTATTTAGCTAATTCCATGGAGTATTCCGCTTTCCCTTGAGTTGAAGATCGAAGCACAGTCGAGTATCCAAACATTTCTGATAGAGGAACTTCTGCTTCTACCTTACAAAAACCATCGGTTTCTTCGGAAGCAACGATCATACCCCGTCGTTGGTTAATAGAACCAAAGATATTTCCTTGGAATTCAGTTGGACCTTCGACAACCACTTTCATAAGAGGTTCTAGAATTGCAGGTTTCGCCTTGCTGTAAACTTCTCGGAATGCTCCGATTGCAGCTAATTGGAATGCCATATCGGAAGAGTCGACAGAGTGAGATGCACCGTCATTAAGAACCGCTTTAACGCCGACAATAGGGAAACCAATTAGTTGACCTTTATCCATTGCAGAAGCAAATCCTTTTTCTACCGCAGGAATATATTCTGTAGGGACAGAACCACCCTTAACTTCGTTAACGAATTCGAAATCGTCTCCAGAAGCAGGTTCGATGTAACCAGCAACACGACCGTATTGACCAGAACCACCAGTTTGTTTTTTGTGAGTATAGTTAAATTCGACACGTTGAGTCACCGCTTCTCGGTAAGCAACTTGTGGTTGACCCACTTCTACTTCTGCCTTGTATTCTCGTTTCATCCGTTCTACGTAAACGTCTAGGTGAAGCTCACCCATCCCTTGGATAATCGTTTGATTTGATTCTGGGTCTACGTAAGTTCGGAAAGTTGGGTCTTCTTTTGTGAATCGGTTAAGAGCTTTAGCCATATTGTCTGCCGCTTTTTTGTCGATAGGAGAAATTGCCAATGAAATTACAGGAAGAGGTACGAACATAGAAGTCATAGAAAGATTGAGTCGTGGATCACAGAAAGTATCTCCAGATGCACACTCTACACCAAACAATGCACAGATATCGCCCGCTGGTGCTTCTGTAATATCTTCCATGTTATTTGAGTGAAGTCGAACTAAACGACCAATTTTAACTTTTCGTCCGTTTCGAGTGTTGATAAGCTCGCCACCTTTTCGAAGGCTACCTTGATAAACACGGATATAAGTTAATTGTCCATATTGACCATCTTCTAGTTTGAATGCGAGAGCGACGGTTGGCTTTTCTGTATCTGAAGTAAGAATAACTTCTGCTTCGTTGTTGTCTAGGTCTAATGCTTTGTTTTCTACTTCGTCTGGTGAAGGCAAGTAACGAAGAACCGCATCTAATAAAGGTTGAATCCCTTTGTTTTTATAAGCAGAACCTAAGAAAACTGGAGTTAAATCCAAAGAAAGGGTTCCTTTTCGGACTGCGTCGATGATTTTTTCTTCTGGAATATCTGCTTCTTCCATCATGAGTTCCATAAGTTCGTCGTCGAACATAGAAACGGTGTCTAACATGATTTCTCGGCGTTCTTTGGCTTGGTCGACTAACTCAGCAGGAATATCTGTATATTCTAGTTCTTCGCCTTGTGGGCCTTTGAAGTAGATTGCTTTCATGGTAATTAGGTCGACAACCCCTTCGAGTTTGTCTTCTAATCCAATTGGAATTTGCATCATGCAAGAGTTATGTCCAAGTTTTTCTCGTAGTTGGTCACAAACTCTTAATGGGTTTGCCCCAGTTCGGTCACATTTGTTAACAAAAGCAACTCTTGGAACATTGTATCGTTTCATTTGTCGGTCTACCGTAATTGATTGAGATTGAACCCCACCTACGGAACAAAGTACAAGAACTGCACCGTCTAGAACCCGCAAAGATCGTTCTACTTCGATTGTGAAGTCAACGTGACCCGGAGTATCGATTACGTTAATTGGGTAATCTTTCCATGTTACGTTAGTTGCCGCAGAAGCAATAGTAATCCCTCTTTCTCTTTCTAGCTCCATGTTATCCATGACTGCACCGACGCCGTCTTTTCCACGAACTTCGTGAATAGCGTGAATTTTGTTAGTAAAGAACAAAATTCGTTCTGATAATGTTGTTTTACCAGAGTCAATGTGAGCACTAATACCGATATTTCGCATTTTCTTAATATCTGCCATATCTATCCATCCTTTATATTTTAATAGTTATTACAAAACGAGTTTTCTACACCGTATAATACAAAAATTAGAGGAAAGTTTCAAGTAGTTTCATTTTTTCTTTCTTATGGCTCTTTTGGACGTGCCCTGCCTTCTGCCTGTCGCAGACAGGTCGGCAGGTCGCTCCTTTCAGGACTAGGTTCGTATGTTTGCCTATGCAAACATACGGAACACGCTTCTCGAACTGCACCCCAAATGTATCCACTAAAATGGGTGCAGTTCATCGCGTCCCCTCCAGGAGCTCACGCATTTTATCCGATTCACCCTGTTTCACATTGATTTTTTTTAAAGTACAAATTACAATAAGCCATGGAGTTCCCAAACAGCCTACCACCTTGTCTAAAATGCAGCCATCTCACCATCAACACCGCAGACCCCTTCCCCTACGCTTGCGTCATTTGGAAATTTAAGACGCATAGCCTTGCACCCTCTCCTGCCATGACCGTCTTTCAAACTACAGGACACCATTGCCCCGAATTTCTACTAAATCCGAAAATCAAAAACTAAACGGGTTTATTACGAACCAATGCTTCGCACTGTGGTGTTAGAAATATGAGAAATTTCATTGAGCGCATACTTGATACCACGAATATCGCTTGTTAGTGAATTAGCATTTTCTTTAATAATATCTGCAAATTCTTTAAATCCAACAATGGAATCGGTTAGGGTTGTAGAACTCACCTTAATCTCACTAATCTGATGCAAGATTTCCGCGAACAAGGTAACGACCTCGTTAACTTCAGAAAACATTTTCTTTACAGACGAGACACTTTGGCTAGAAATTTCTTTTGATTTTTCTGTGTGTTTCAAAATATCACTAAGCATTTGATTAATCCTATTTAAATTCTCTTTTGACGTTTTTGCAAGGATTCCAATTTCATCGGCAACAATGGCAAAGCCACGCCCACTCTCTCCTGCGTGCGCCGCTTCGATAGAGGCGTTTAACGATAACAAGTTTGTATTTGAGGCTACCGAATGAATAATTTCAGTCATTTTCGTAACCCCAGAAAGAGATTTTGAAACCTCGTCCATGGAGGCAATTGTTTTCTCGAGTGCTTGTTCACTTAAATTGACTCGACCAGTTATTTTATCGAGTGTATCTTTTCGAGCAAAGGTACTTTCCGCAAGACGATGAATGGTCACAATCATTTCTTCAAGTGCAGCAGACGAGTCAAGAAGTAGAGTGGTTCTGTTATCTGCCTCGGTTAAGAAGACTTCTATCGAATTTGAAATATGAGAGACATTGCTATTTGCTCCATCGAGTCGCTCATTTAAGTCATGTGCATTTTTTTCAAGCCTGTTTTTTTCGCGCGATACAATTGATTCCTTATAATGGATACAATTTTCGCCTCTATTAAGACCATTATGAATTGCCGTTGCCATACCTAAGCAAGAATTATATCCACACGAAGAGCAATTCAAAATGTCATCGACCGAGAATTTATTCATTGCCTTAAAAATAACTTCCGTTTCTTGTTGCGTAGGTTCTTTTAAAGAAAAATTTTCAGAGGAATTTTTGTAGGCACGCTCATAAAGTCCATCCTTCCAATATTTATTGATGGTACCGTTAAGTGTTCTCCTGCTAACCTTTTTAGAATAGGCACTTTTCATTGCCTTTGCTCTTTTTTCGACTCGAAACTCGAGCTCGTCGGCACTTTTTGGTTTCTCTGTTCGTTTTTTAGTTCCTGGACCACCATTGCAACCTAAGTGACAATTAAGGCAATCGACGAGCAAGGGGTTTAAATTCTTTTTTACCGTCGCAGAAAGAGAATCGAGATAGTGATATATGACATCGGGTCCTTCAATTTTTCGTGATTTACTTGGCAAGTCTGGCACTTCTCTAGTTGCCGTTGCAAGCAATCCCCCAGGAGAGGAAAATAAAACCGCACGCTCGGCCGGCGGATTATCGTAATCGGTCTCTGGCAATTCTGCCAAAGAGACACCTAAAACCTCGAGAGCTTTGTTTATTGTAACCATGGTGATATTCAGAATATCGAGTCCTACCGAGTCAAACTCTCGTTTTTTCGCAAAACAAGGTGAAATAGCAATAACTCGGGAGTCTTTGTATTTAGGATAAAATTCCTTAATCATTTTAACGGTATGCAACATGGGGCTATCGGCTGGTGCAAGGTATTCTAAAAGATCTGGTTTATAGATTTCGATATAAGAGACAATCGCTGGACAAGGTTGAGCAATAACCATTTTAGGGGAATTTTCGCGAATATGATTCAGATAGGATTTAACGGTTAACTCTGCACCAAAGCTTACGTCAAAAATTGCCTTAACTCCAATACTCTTTAACCATGTATTAAGACGCAAGTAATTATCACCAAATACCGCTGCCACGGCAGGCGCCACAATCGCGACAAATTCATCTCCTCGTCTAAGACCTTCTCTAAACAGAGAAATATCATCTAATCCTTCACGTGCTCCGTGCGTACATGATTCAATACATTTTCCACACCCCACACATAAATCATGATTAATCGTTACGGTATCGCCACTCCCATCAATACAATATTTAATTGGACAATGGCTGATACATGCATGACAGTTGACACATTTTGATTCATCAACTCGAATAACTTTTGAAAGTTCGCTCATAAAATTTTCCTTCGCATCAAAACTATGATATCACGGCTTTTTACCACATGCAACCTTTTTTTACAATAATATCAAAAATAGGAAGAGAAATTATCTCCAACAAAAGAAAATCAGCCTGTTTTTTATGTTATAAATCATTAATATGCTCTTTTTCTAGGATTCCATTACAATTTATTCTACCACAAACCTAAAAACTATGTTATTATTTTTTATCAAGGAGACCTGTATGAACAACAAAAAACTCGCAAAACTAGCAACATTTTTCAAAGATGACCTACTTAATAACATTCTCCCTTTTTGGGGTAATTTCGCAGCCGACGAAGAATTTGGCGGATTTACCGACTACCTAGACCGCGAAGGAAATTTACTTACCGACGAAAAAGGAGGCTGGGTACAAGGCCGAGCCACATGGCTCTATGCATGGGTCTACAATGAAATCGACAAAGACGAAAAATGGTTAAACTATGCTAAAATTGGAGTAAAATTCCTCAAAGAGCACGCTTTCAACAACGACGGTCGCGCTTTCTTTCTATATAAAAGAGATGGATCACCCATTGTCCTACGCCGCTACCTATTTGCCGAAGTCTTTATGGCAATGGGTCTCGCCGAATATCACCGTGCTACGGGCGACTCCGAAGCTCTCCAACTCGCCCTACGAACAACCGACGTCATTCACAACAACATGGGAAAACTCGAATCCAAAGTTTTACCCGAAGCCTATCAACTTCGTGGCCACTCCATGACTATGATCCTCATCAACCTTTATCAAACTCTAAGAACTGTCACCAACGACACAGCTTGGACCGATAAAATCAACGGACAAATCGAAGAACTCTTCAAATACTTCGTTAAGCCCGAATACAAAGTCCTCATGGAAACAGTCCTCGAAGATGGATCTATTCTCGACACGCCCGCTGGCCGCACTCTAAACCCTGGACATGCCATCGAAACCGCTTGGTTTTTAATCGAAGAGGCAGAATACCAGCACAACTCGCAATTGCGCACTAAAGCCCTCGAAATTCTAGAATGGTCCATCGAACGTGGTTGGGACACAAAATACGGCGGGCTCTATTCCTTCCTAGATCTCTACGGGAACCAACCTGCCCCCATCGAATGGGACATGAAATACTGGTGGCCTCAATGCGAAATGATTTACGCCGCTCTTCTTGCCTACGAAATTACAGGCAAAGATACATTTAAGAAATACTTTAAAATGGCTTTCAAATATGCCTACGCCAAATTCCCCGATAAAAAATTTGGCGAATGGTTTGGCTACCTTCGAAGAGACGGCTCTGTTGCCCTCGATTTAAAAGGAAACCACTTTAAAGGCCCCTTTCACATCCCTCGAATGGAAGGGAAATGCTATTTGATCTTAAAAAAATACCTCTAGACAACCATCAGAACCCTATCCGACTTTCATAAAAAAAATCGGTAGGGTTTGTCTTCGATATTTGCCTAAAATTTACCTATTTTTTATTTTCTATCGAATTATTTCTTGACACCTCTTATTTTATGCTATAAATTTAATATTGAGGTATTTTATGAAATTTTTACACTTTTTTCTTTTAATTAGTTTTCTTTTCTTCGCCGTTTCTTGTGGCAAAGAAGAATTCATCGTCTCCTTTGAATCAAACGGAGGAACAGCAATCGATCCCCAATCAGTGGAAACAGGGGGATTTTACACCTTACCATCTGCTCCTGAACGCACAGGCTACAAGTTTGGAGGATGGTTTATTGACGACGTTTCATTTATAACTCCTTTCACTACCCTGACTCCTGTTCAGGCAAATATCACCATTTATGCGAAATGGACTCCAGATCAAAACACAGTTGACTTTTTTGCAGATGGCGGAGCGCCAGAACCAATAGCACAGACAATTGACTACGATCAAAAAGCGACTAAACCAACCACCGAACCTATCAAAGCAAATCACACATTCGAATATTGGTATTTATACAGCACACCCAATACTCCATTTAACTTTGACACTCCTATAACGGACGATATCTCCCTTTGGGCAAAATGGGCTCCTATCCCACATCTAGTAACCTTTGATACTGGCGATGAAGCAATCAGTGTCGACTCTCAAACTGTGAATCAAGGAGAGACAGCAACCGCACCAACCCCCTCCGACAGGGCTGGTTTCATTTTTGAATATTGGTGCCTTGATCCCGAGAATCCTGTCGAATTTGACTTCACAACTCCTATTATGGAACCTATAACCCTATATGCTAAATGGATAGCAATATGGACCGTATCCTTTAATGCAGACGGTGGCTCCCCTTCTCCAGAAGCCCAAAAAATACTCAAAGATCCTGCATCCAAGGCAACAGAGCCCGCTACCCCTCCTCAAAAAGCAAATTCGCTTTTCAAAGGTTGGTTCGTAGATGCTACCTCTGCCACCGAAACGGCTTTCGATTTTGCAAATACTGCAATCACCAAGGACATCATACTAACGGCGAAATGGGCTGAGGCATGGACTGTCAGCTTCGAAACAGGCGAAGGAAGCAAAATCCCTTCTCAATTAGTAGAAAAAGATGGATTTGCAACAAAACCAAATCCCGATCCAATACGAGAAGGCTATCTTTTTGACGATTGGTACGCAGAAGTAGGTGTCACGACTTCATTTAATTTCTTAACTACGCCCATTGAAAAAGAGACAACCCTTTACGCAAAATGGATTGAAGCCGTTACCGTCTCATTTGACACAAAAGGAGGAACCCCAGTCCCAGAAGCACAAATAATTGCTAAGGGCTCACGACCTATAAGACCTCTACCAAAAAACCCTACACTAGAAGGCAATATTTTTGACGGCTGGTATATTCGCGGTTCTATCACAGAGTATTCCTTTCTTCCAGGATCGGCCACAATCGAAGAAGATACGGTCCTCGAAGCTAATTGGCTTGCAGACAGTTTTACCGTTAAATTCTACAATACCACGAAATCACTATCAGCAACCAAAACTCTTTCCGACATTAAACATGGAACACGACTATCCGAATCCGATGCACCGACTCCTAGCGGAGGCACCGAGGGGCAAATTTTTGCAGGCTGGATTACGGCTACAACAGCGGAACCAACTGCCTTAGAATATTGGAACTTCGATATAAACACGGTTCGAGGCGACACCGATCTCTACGGACACTGGGTTACCCCAAGCGCAGATCTAGTCTACACTCCAATTTATCAGACCCCAGCAGACTCTACAACGCCCATTGTTGCCTATTCAGTCGCTCCTCTATCAACAGAGACAGGTGGTCAAATCATTATTCCCGCAACACACACTGCCGAAGGCTCTACTACCGCACACCCTGTCACAACAATCCTTGCAGACGCATTCAAAGATTGCACGACACTTATGAGAATAACAATACCCGCATCGATTACCTCAATTGGAACAGGAGCCTTCTCGGGCTGCACCTCTCTCGCTGCAATCAGTGTTAGCGAAGACAACCTCAACTACACCGACCTCTCTGGCAGCCTTTACAGCAAAGACAAAACAATCCTCTATCAATATGCCCTAGGTAATCCAGCTCTGGGATACAATGTTCCATCAACCGTAAAAACCCTCTCCGCCGGAGCCTTTACAGGATACACCCATCTAACTAGCATCACCATTCCAAAAACTGTAGGAACAATAGATGGATCCCTCTTCGGCGCACCTTCTTTAGCAGGAGACAAAACCGTAACTGTATATATCGAACATTACACACAACCTTCTTTCATTGCTTTGCCTGGCAGCGGTCTTATTGCAAACCCTCCACCCGAAGAATGGAGCACCACATGGAACAGCGCACTCTATCCAGTCGTTTGGGCTTGTACCCTTACCGATGGATATTTAATAAGCGTAAGAAAAACTTCCGACACAGTAGAAAATGGAACCCTTGGCTATGCACCTCTTGAATGGGAACAACCTATTTCTGCTCCATACCGAGAAGGCTACACTTTCCTTCGTTGGAATGGACCCTTCTTAAACGATTCCACCGATCCTGACTTTTTAAGAACAGTAGAACCTACAACGCCTCTACCTAGTACCTACGAAGCAGAGTGGACTCCTAATTAAGGGGCTTCCCCAACTTTCCCTTACGGAGAAAGTTGGGGCGGGTCTTCTCGGACTCCGCTATCGCTTCGGTTCTTTAGAACGCTTCGCCTTCTAAAGGAACAGCCTCGCTTCGCTCGGCTTCCTGCCAGCCCCTAAGCCATTTTGACTTAGACCCAATTCGCAACTGTTCGGAATTCCGAACAGTTGGAAGTAGATAAAAACGAACTATCCGGAATTTCCGGATAGTTCAAAACAACATCTATTTCTTCTTGACTTTCGCATTTAATCGTCTTACAATGTATTACAAGGAGTTCATTATGACTTTATCACTACGATTAAACGACAAAGAGTCCGCCCTTTTTAAAAACTATGCAAAACTCAACGGCATCACCGTTTCCGAGCTCATCCGAAAATCGGTTCTAGAAAAAATCGAAGACGAACACGACCTAGCTGCCTACGAAAAAGCCTATGCAGAATACAAAGCAGATCCCGTCACCTTCACACTCGACGAAGTCGAAGAATCCCTAAACCTAAAATGAGCTACTCTGTCGAATTCACCAAACTCGCCCACAAAAACCTCAAAAAACTCGATAAACCCACCGCAGCCCTCATCACCTCATGGATACGTAAAAATCTAGAGGGCACCTCAAACCCCCATCAACATGGCAAAGCTCTTAGTGGCAACCACAAAGGCAAATGGCGCTACCGAGTTGGCGACTACCGCTTACTATCAGAAATCCAAGAGGACAAAATCATCATCCTAATCCTCGAAATCGGGCACGGAAAAGAAATTTATTGAACCTATTTTAAGTTGATAAAGAAGAATACATCGACTTAGTTCCAATTCGTAAAAATTTGTATATTGACCCAATAACAAAAATGAGCTTAAAGTATGCCTGATT